>CAZQXE010000181.1:0-6585 GCA_964597115.1 uncultured Pirellulales bacterium
GCTAATAACTGCCACATAGCCATTTTCATTCAACAGCTCCGGTACCGAACTAAGCAGTTCTTTCAGATTTTCCAGCTCATTATTGACTGCAATTCTCAGGGCCTGAAAAGTCCTTGTAGCCGGATGTATCCTGCTTTTTCGCCCCTGCCCTTTCTTTTTCAGTGCCCAGCAGACTATATCTGCCAGTTGCCCGGTCGTAGTTATCGGTTCACGCTCGCGCTGCTGCACGATGAACCTGGCTATACGCCGGGAGGCCCTGTCCTGGCCGAAACCGTAAATCAAGTCAGCCAGCGACTTTTCATCCGATTTATTAATTATATCGGCAGCGGTGCGCTTTATTCTTTTATCAATTCTCATATCCAGCGGCATATTTGTCCGGAAGCTAAGCCCAAACCCGGCATCGGCTAACTGGGCCGAGCAAACACCCAAATCTGCCAATATGAAATCGGTCTTTTCTATGCCCTGCTGGTGGATTTGCTTGCTTATCTGAGAAAAATTCGCATTAAGCAGAATAATCTTACACGCAAGCTCCTTCAATCTGATTTGTGCCGTTCGGATAGCCCCGTTATCAACATCAAAGCCGATGATAATCCCCTCAGGGCCTAATTTCCTGCCGAACAGAAGGCTATGACCTCCCTGTCCAACGGTTGCATCGACCATCACGCCACTTGATGGCAAATTAATCCGCTCAGCCAGTGTTTCGGCAAGAACCGGAATATGCTCTACTATCGAACCATTCACCTGTCTCATTCTCGTGCTGCGTCCCAATTCATCGGAACCTCATACAGTCCTCAATACACGGAACGCACACCAGGTTAGCTGACAGCCAACAAATCCTTTTGAGTCAGCAGCTTCTCGACAGCGGATGAAAATGCGACGCCCGAAAAAACATCGTCGAGCTGTTTCAACCGCTCCAGCTTCTCACTAAGGACTGCCAGTGACGAAAAGGTTTGCTCATCAACTTCCTTTTCACCGGCGAGACTCTCAGCTACAACGCGATAATGGTTCGAATCCGTTCCAATCATTCTGTTTTCACTCCCCAATCTCAAGGTTCATCAATCTGCTTTTGCAGCACTACCTGCCGTGCCTGCGACATTTGTTTCTGATATTGAGCCATATGGTCTGAAAGGTATTGCTCCCAGCTTTCGCTGTTCCACAGCTCTATATGGTCCCTTACGCCGATAAGCGTAATGTTGTCTTTTAAACCCGCCCTCTTTCGCAATTTATCGTTCAGCAGCAATCGCCCCTGGCTGTCCAGCTCCACCTTGCTGGCCAAAGAAAAGCTCATTCTCTCGAACGACACAGCCTCATCCGGGGCCGTAGTTCCGGGTGCAACCGCAAGGGCGATCTGCTCGAAATACCTCTCCGGATACAAACAGAGTATGCCGTTGGCTCCGAGGACAAGATAGAAATTGCTGCCGTGCTCATCGGCATCAATCTGACCTCTGAGCTTATTGGAAATAAGCACCCTGCTTTTACTGTCGACTATGTGCTGGTATTCGCCTGTTAATAGAAGCATGGCATTTGCTCCACTTACCCTATCAAAGTTGGGGGATTATACCACTTCTCCCCACCAAGTCAACAAACAAAACCACTTTTTTTATTATTTTCTTCATATTTTGTTATAGGACCGCTGCTAAAAGATGCTAATCCCCACAATTAGAAGCGTTTACGTAAACAGGCTGTTTCTTAAAAGCAAATCATTTTTTTACACACAGACCTGTGAATTTCCAACGACCGAAATAGTTAACCAGTATTTTCACGGCTCAACTGAGTCACTCCAAGCTGGTTAATGCAGACTAATTTAAATCAGTTATAGCTCTATAACCGAGGCATTATATTGTTAAGAGAACAACCAATTTACTTTACTCTGATGTTTTCGGCTCAGGAAGCGTTGGGTTCTGTTTCGTCCTGCTGGTTCTCTTGCACTTCAGGTTCTTCTATCTTTTTCTCTTCAGTTTGTTGCTGAGCTTCTCTTTGTTGGCGAGCCTCTCTTTTCTGCCGAGCTTCTCTTCGCTGTCAAGTCAACCTACGCACGGATATTGAAAATGATCAATTGAGACGAGAACATCCCGTGACGCTGTGGAATGGCTGGTTTTTCATTGATTCTTTGACTTAACGAACGTATAATAACATTAGTGTTTAAATTCGCAGAAATATTCTGCGGAGGAGTATCGTGGTTTGTTGTATCAATTCAGCTTTCTTCAATGAGAAGGCATCAGTGTGTATATAGCACATTATTAAAATAGAAAGCTTTTGAGAAGATACCGAAAATGAGAAAGATGATCTCATACGCATTGGCTTTGGCATTGATTTTTAGCTTCACTGTGCACGTAGCCGATGCGAAGCTTGTTGCATGTATAGGAGACAGTATTACATACGGTGCAGGTATTTCTGATCGCGCGAACGACTCTTACCCCGTCCAGTTGGGTCGGATGCTGCAAGAGTTTGATCCTCAGTGGCAAACACAGAACTTTGGCGTAAGTGGTGCGACCTTGCTGAGAAACGGCGACATGCCTTATGAGCATCAGAGTGCTTACAATCAGGCTCTGGCAGCGAAACCGGATATTGTTATCATCATGTTAGGTACTAACGACTCTAAGCCCGGCAACTGGGCACACAAAGATGATTTTGTGTCCGACTACCTGTATCTGATCGACACGTTTGCCCAATTATCGAGCGCCCCCGACATTTGGATTTGTAAGCCTGTTCCTGCGTTTTCTGGTAGTTTCGGTATTAGTAACACAGTAATTCTGGATGAGATAATCCCATTTATCGACCAGATCGCACAAAAAAGGAATGTGCGGATTATCGATTTATACACAGCTCTTAGCGGTGCATCTGACTTCTTCCCCGATGGTATCCATCCGAACGGACAAGGCGCCGAGATGATGGCAGAAGCAATTGTTCCCTTTATCATAGGCGTACGAGCGCTGCCCGACTTTGACGGCGACTCCAAAATAGACTTCCAGGATTTCACCAAACTTGCTCAATACTGGTTGGAGAATGAACCATCGTTGGACATTGCTCCGCCACCCGACGGTGACGGCATAGTGGATTACAAGGACTTGTCTGGTCTGGCTGAATACTGGCTCAAGGAAATCGGGCTCATCTCCCATTGGAAACTGGATGAGGCAGAAGGCAGCATAGCTTACGACAGCATTAATGGTAATGATGGAACTATGCATGGAGTCCCAACGTGGCAGATGGATGGCGGAATAGTCAATGGCGCGATTGAGTTAGACGGGATCGATGATTATATAAGCACACCATTTGTGTTTAATCCGGCGATAGTTATGTCTTTCAGTGTCTTTGCATGGATTAAAGGCGGCGCTCCCGGCCAGACCATCATCTCGCAGGCAAATAGTCAAAACTGGATAATAGCCGATGCATCGGAAGGCAAGCTCGCCTCAGAATTGGCCTTCGGCCGCGGTGCCACACCGCTTGTCTCGGACTTAGTGATTACCGATGGCGAATGGCACAGAGTAGGTCTATCATGGAGTAAGTCGCAACCAATTAAAAAATTATATGTGGACAACGTGGAAGTAGCAACAGACACAATACGCGGTATAGGAAACGAAGACGGCCTGTACATTGGAGCGGGACAGAATCTTGAGCCGGGCACTTTCTTCTCCGGCCTGATTGACGATGTCCGCATATACAACCGAGCCGTAAAGCCGTAAACAAAACAATTGATTTATTTTACTCTGATGTTTTCGACTCAGGAAGAGTTGGGTTCTGTTTCGTCCTGCTGGTTCTCTTGCGCTTCGGGCTCTTCTACCTTCTTCTCTTCAGCTCGTTGCTGAGCTTCTTTTTGTTGGCGAGCTTCTCTTTTCTGCCGAGCTTCCCTTCGCTGACGAGCTTCCATTCGCTTCTGAGCTTCTTTTTGCTGGTTGAGTTCTCTTTCAAATTGCCTTCTGACCCGGTTTCCCTCGCGCAATTGGTTCTTTAGCTCTTTATTTTCAACGAGGAGTTCCTGCAGTTGTCTTTGCGTCCGCTCCATGCGTGTCTGATGCTCACGATACAAAGCATCCATCCGCTCCATATGACCTATAAGAAAATCCCTTAATTCGTTACCCATATCCCGCAATTTTTCAGATAAATGCTCACGGTCAGGTCTTTCCGGCATGGGCCTTAATTGCAGTTCTCGCCCGGAACGCCTCCGCGCTGCCTCACGACGTTCCATATCACGTCTGAGCCTCTCAAGAATCTCTTCTGCCTCTCGTGTCATGTGCCTTAGCCGCTCAAGATGTTCCTCGGCTTCCCGGAGTCTTCTGTGCTCAATTTGCCTTGCATGTTCCCCCATTTCCTGATTCAGCATACTGGCTTGCTGGCGGAGCTCGACGACATCTTCTTTACGGCCTTCTTTTTTTGCAAGCTCGGCTCCTTCTCTGAGTTCGGCAAGCTTGGCGCGCATCTGCTTCACGTGCTCCGCCATTTCCCGACGCTCAATTTCACGCTCCGGAACTTGTTCAGGCTCCCGGGCTTCGGGGCTTTCTCCGGATAAGCACAGATCGCTGAACATCAACGTTACAAGTATCATGAGCATAAATATTCCGCATACTTTTTTCATAATATTTCTCCTTCTGACTGATATTTATCGATATCCACTATCCACACATAACCTGCTGAGCAATTAACATAAAATAACAAAAAAGTCAACCTGGAAGTCCAGAATAACGTTTTTTCTACAATATCGTAACTTTACGAACACGCTGAGTTTCACTTTATCAAGGTTCATGATTGACGCTGAGAAAAACGTTCGTTATTGTATACGCCTAACATTCGGAATGGTTTTTTAGGGATTTGGGACAATGAAAGGAAGCACCGATTTTGATATTATCGTGGTCGGCGGTGGAATTGTTGGTCTGGCCACAGCTTACAAAATCACGTTGAACCATCCGGATATTCGTATCGCCGTGCTTGAAAAGGAGGAAGAGGTAGCAACGCACCAGACAGGCCATAACTCCGGCGTCATTCACTCGGGCATTTATTACGAGCCGGGCTTAAATAAGGCGAACACCTGCGCAAAAGGACGAAGAGAGCTTGAGGCTTTCGCAAAAGAGCACAAAATCCCTTATGAGATTTGCGGGAAAATAATCGTTGCAACACACGACAGAGAATTGGACAACCTCGAGCGGGTTTTTCAAAACGGACTTGAAAACGGGATAGAAGGAATCGAAAAAATCGATCCAGACCAAATCAAAGAAATTGAGCCTTTCTGTCGTGGCATCGCGGGCATACGGGTGCCGTGTACGGGGATTATTGATTTTAAGCAGGTTGCAAACAAGCTGGCCAAGCTGATATTAGCCATGGCAGATGGCAACAAGGTTTTGACTTCGCATGAGGTTACCAGGTTCGACAAGCACGATTTCTATACGAAGGTGGTGACAAACCAGGAAGCATTCTCTACGAAGTATATTATCAACTGTGCGGGACTTCAGTGTGACAGGATAGCGAAAATGGATGGGGTTGAACCTAAGATAAAAATAATTCCCTTCCGTGGAGATTACTATGAGCTGACAGAGAAAGCGAAAGAAAAAGTCAAAGGCCTGATATATCCTGTTCCGGACCCGGCCTTTCCGTTTCTCGGTGTTCATTTGATCCGTATGATCGACGGCAAAATCGAATGCGGCCCAAATGCAGTATTCTCTTTCAAACGCGAAGGTTATGGCAAGATTGATTTTAATGCCAAAGATGCCTGGGAATCGCTGTCTTACTGGGGGACATGGATAATGTTTTTTAAGAACTGGAAATACGGATTAGCCGAATACGTAAGGGCGTTCTCCAGAAAAGTTTTCCTTCGCGATTTACAAAGACTCATTCCTTCGCTGCAGAACGAAGATATTAAGCCCTGCAAGGCAAGCGTGCGGGCTCTGGCTCTTGGGCCAACAGGCGAGCCGATTTACGATTTTAGAATCCAAAGAAATGGGTGCTCTATTCACGTTCTGAACGCACCTTCCCCGGCTGCGACCGCCTGCCTGGCTATTGGCGATTATATTAGTCAGATAGCTGCTGAACACTTCGATCTGCCAGAAAGCGAAATGCAGGAAGATAACCAGGAATCTATTAAAAGCAAAAAACGAAAGTCGACAGTTAAGAATAAGAAGTCGGCGAAGACTCCAAAGCGTAGAAAATAGATTCTCTATAACATCGAGCATACTTGCAGGGGAGCTGTACCATGATAGATTTGCGGGATAAGGACTACGTAATCATAGTACAGTGTCATATCGTCAAAGAACACTGCTCAGGGCATTTTTTCGAGAAAGCATTTAGCGAACGTACCGGTGGATTTGCGAAGTATCCAAAAGACAAAACGTATCGCAAAATTAATCTGACCTGCGGGGGCTGCTGCGGCAGAGCCATTCATCGTAAACTGGCCAATCTAGTCCGCCAGATCAAAAAGCAGGAAGAAATAGCCAAAGATCGCATACTAGTTCAATTATCCTCCTGCATAACCAAGGACAACTATCACGCCACACCTTGTCCGCATCTAAATTACATAAAAGGACTGATTGCAAAGCTCGACCTGGATGTATGCAAGGACACGGTGATAGCCAAAAAGTCACAGGAACGAAGAGAAGC
>CAZQXE010000182.1:0-6542 GCA_964597115.1 uncultured Pirellulales bacterium
ACCTCTGGCCGATAGAGACTGACGGTGACGGCTTTTCGCTGCATCGAATCACCGCTGAAAACTACGGCAACGATCCCGATAACTGGATAGCCTCGACACCTTCGCCCGATGAGTAAAATTTTTAACAAAAACTACCGCACAAAGAATCAACAACATCCTATTGATTATACAAGTGGCGGATTCGTCCGCCAATACGCAATTACAAAAGGTTTGAATATGCTTTTATAGTTCGTGTTTAAATACACTTAATTTATGCTCGATGCAAACGAGTCACATCAAGAAATTATCACTCCAAAGCACCATTTTTACGCAGTAGCTCAGCGATTTTTTTATGATCTCTGTTCTTTGCCCACCACAAAGGAGTTCGGTCTTCGTCCTCTTTTACATTTACGTCGGCACCACTGGATATGAGTATTTCGACCAGATCCACATGGCCCGCCTTTGCTGCATAGTGTATCGGTGTCCAATTGTAAGTGGTCTTTGAGTTGACATCAGCTCCTTTAGCTATAAGCAGGTTGACCACATCTCTGTGACCATGAAAAACCGCAGAAATCAGAGGCGTTCTTCCACGCAAAGTCTTTTCGTCCACCTTAACCCCTTTAGCAATAAGAAGCTCAACAATATTTTTATACCCACCGGAGGCCGCAAAGTGTATCGGGCTATAACCACCCTGGTCCTTTGCATCAATATCAGCACCGCCTGCAACAAGCAGCTCGACTACCTTCTCATTACCTCGCTCGGAAGCATAATGTAACGGCACTCTATCTGTATTGTCCTTCGCGTTGATGTCAGGTTTATTAGCAATAAGCAGTTCTGCTATATCCTCATGGTCCCAGGCGATCGCATTATGTAAAGGTGTCCTACCATATTTGTCTTTTATATCTAATTTGGCACCCTCGGTCACCATCAGTTCCACCACATCCATATAGCCGTCCTTGGCCGCGTGGTGCAGTGGAGTTAAGCCGTGTTTGTCTTTTATGTTGATGTCCGCGCCTTCGGCCTTGAGCACTTTAGCCACGTCCAGGTGTCCATAAAATAGCGATACCTGCAATGGAGTCTGATCGTCTAATGTCTTTGCATCAACCTTGGCACCATTGGCCACAAGTAGTTCAACCACGTTCCTATGACCCTGATAGGCCGCTTCATACATTAATGTATGACCATCATTGTCCCTCACATTAATATCAGCACCACTGGTTATTAGAAGTTCTATTATATTTTCGCAGCCATGAGTAGCAGCCAGGTGCATCGGTGTCTCGCCAATATCATTTTTCGCATTGAGGTTGGCATCGTTAGCCACAAGCGCGTCCACCACACCAACATGGCCTTCCCAGGCAGCATAGTGCAGTGGTGTCCAACCGAATGATGTCTTTGCATCAATATAAGCGCCATTGGTTATAAGCAGTTCGGCCAATTCCTTTTGCCCACGAGAAGCCGCATAATGTAACTGTGTGTGACCGTTTTCATTCCTTGCATTAATATCGGCACCGCCAGCCACAAGGTTCCTGACTCTCTCTATATCGCCGAGATATGCAGCCACGTCAATAGTGACACCAGCACCTTCCGCAACAAGCAATTCGACAATCTCTCTATGATCGGATTCCATAGCTACTATCGCAGGATTTTGTCCCCGTCTATCCACGCAATTCATATCTGCACCTTCGCCGATGAGTAACTGTATCACTTTCCTGTGACCTTGCCATGCGGCGGTGTGTAGTGGTGTACTCCTCTCCCAATTTTTTGCATTAACATCAGCACCATGTGCCATAAGCAATGCGACCACTTCCTCGTATCCCTTATAAGCCGCTTCGTGAAGCGGAGTTTTGTCCCTCCAGTTCTTCACATTCACCTTAGCACCATTGGCAATAAGCAGCTCAATAACATCCCTGTGACCTTCTATCGCCGCTTCGTATAAGGGTGTCCTGCTGTATTTATCTTTAACATTGATATCAGCACCACTAGCAATTAATGTCCTGACTTGCGCAATGTCACCTTCAACGGCAGCCCGGTGCAGTGGTGTTTCAATTCCAGGTGACTCCTTTGGGATTGCAGTTTCTACCGGCTTTTTCTTACATCCGACTGCAATAAGCATTAGTGACAAAAACAAACAAAAATGTCTATATTTTTTATCTTCCATTACGCTATTATAGTCACAAAAAAAACAACATTTATTAATCATCAAATTTTTATATTATACTTACAGTCCCCTAAAGTAAATACTAAACCTACGTTACAGTTCCCCTATAAACCTAGAGGACAATCATCCGAAGCCGAAAAACCTTGTTTTCTTTAAGGAAATTTCGTATAAATAAATGAATTAGAATTGAAAAATTTAACTTAGTTTACCGATGCTCTTAGTCATATTAAAAAACGCAATGAATTTGCGAAAATTACTCCTGGCGTTGTTTTTAATTAGTTCTTTATCTCCGGTAGATGCAAACACTCGTTCGTTGCCGAGACAAAGAAGGGGGCAGCAAACCATACCTTCCAGGAGGGTTTCACAAAAAAATATTGTAGAGTTCGACCTGTCCTATGATTTTTCAGTGCCGGGAGAAACCCGCAGGGTAAGTTTAATTGTCGTTCTGCCAAATTCCATTCGGGATAGACAAAAAATCATAAGAACAAAGTTCTCTCCAAAACCATCGAGGGTATTTAACAAAAACGGAAATCGTTACGCGGAATTCGTCTTTACAAAACCCGAAAAGAAAACCGAAATAACAATAAGCATCAAGGCCGAGTTATTCAGATACGACCTGCTCACCGCGACAGAGAAACGCCGATATATTTTTCCCGAAGGCCAACAGTTTGCAGAATTTTTAAAACAGGAAAAGAACATAGAAAAAAACCACTCGCAGATACAGGAAATCGCAGACAACATAGAAGGTCAAACAGAAATAGACATAGTGGAAAACATATATAACTATGTCATTGATAATACAGAGTACGTTCTCCATCGCAGAAGTGACTGGGGAGCTGTCAAGGCTCTGAAGCAGGGAAAAGGTGACTGTTCCGAGTATTCCGATCTGTTCGTTGCTTTATGCAGGGCAAAGAACATCCCTGCAAGAGTTGCTACAGGCTATACAGTGCAAATCGATACAGATTTATCAAAACACAACTGGGCAGAAGTTTATCTGCAAGATTACGGATGGGTACCTTTTGACCCAACTTCGGGCGATAATAAGAGCACCTTTTTGAAAAACAGGGCGTTCAGTAATTTAAGTCCGGTTTATATTTACCTTTCTCACATCCGCAATGATGATGTACTCCATAATTATAACTTTTATAGATATACTTACCGCGGCGATAAAGTTCGATTAAAAGATTCAATCATATTCACACATATCCGCTAAATTATCCCAAAGAATTGCTGACATCTTTTCAGTTCAAGTACGATCTTTTAATAAAATCATCATCCAATACGCAAGTGTTTTTGACTATAATTGTTCATTCAATTGTTTTGCGTTTTTGATTGCGTGGGCGTGGGCATACCATGAATGCAGAAGCCGCCATTGAAACTTCGGATATTTCTAACTTTCACTCAATCTTCTTATAGAATTCTGCTTCCTTATCGGAAAGCTTTTTCTGCTCAATTAAAGTTTCAATGCGCTTTATATCGACATTTCTTGACTGGCCGCCGGAAGGAGCTAAAGCAGCAGAATAATCTCGGCCAACGGGAATAACCTGTAAAAACCTGTTAATAGAGATACCTGATACAAGAATTGCAACAACAAGTGCGTACGCAATAAGTATGGGAGTTCTTTTATGCTCTTGTGCACTTATGCTCTTACGCTCTGGTTTTCCATAACGACACCTGTCACATTGTATGCAGTCCATTTTATCTTTTGCGGTGAGGCCGAACTCACATCTGCTAAATTTTTTCGCCGGTAGGTATCGCTTTAGTATCGCCACGTGGTTAAGCAACGCCAGAAAAGCTCCTGCCGGACACAAATATCGACACCAAAAACGAGTGTAAAAAAGCGAGCCGATTATAGCTGTTGCTAAAATCAACAACATCACAGACTTCAAATCTTCAATCGAAAATCGAAAATTGAAAATCGAAATGAGCGGGTCTGCTGCTAATGTCGTTCTGTTTCTCGAAACAAAGAATACACATATAAAAGCAAGAAGGACAACGTATTTGATAAATCTTGCTTTTTGCATTGACTCGGTCGATATCGGCCGTTTGAACCTCTCGGGCAAAACATAGCTGATAAGTTCCTGAACAGCACCGAAAGGGCAGATGTAACCACAATAGATATTGCCGAAAATAACTACTATAAGCGGCACGCCCACCACCAGAATAAAAGCACCGGTTAATCTTACAGCAGGGGTCTGAAGTGACAGCAAAGTCGCTATTTGTTCGCTGGAATACTGGGCGTTTAGGATGATACCGCCAAGCACAAAGCTAAATAAAAGCACGGCAAATCTGCTCCAAAATCCCCCGCGAAAGGTTACAATCAAAGCTATAATAAAAGCGCCAATCAAATATGCTCCTTGAGCATCCGGCAGGTATCCAGCCCATTTCGGCCGCTCTTCAACAAACGGTTTAACAGACTCACCGAGGATCTGCCCAGCGAAACTGCGACCCGATGTTTGGAGTGCCGAAAGAATGGCCTCGGAGCTTATGGTGGCACCGGTTACAGCGTGAAGTTCAGTGAATGGCTCATCCCGAAAAAGCTGATGCCCAATTAATGAATCACGCCATTGATCAAGAAGCTCAAGGTACGCAGGTGTCTCATTTGACTGTATTATATGGAAGCCGACCAACTTGCCGTTAGGCTCGTCAACATAGATAGCGAGATTTATCTTTCCACCAAAACCTCGAACTTCAGGCGCCATGTCCCCGGAGCTAAAGATATAGCCGGTTGGTTTATCATTTGCGTCATAGACTCGGAAATAATTAATTTTTCTATCACTCCTGGGAAAAACCGCAGACTGCTGCTCAATACGTAACTCGCCGACAAGTGCCTGGGCTGAATGCTGCGGCAGCGTTTGTCTAAGACGTAACGCTGCATCTGCGAAAATATTGGAGCATAGAATAATCGATATCCCAACGCCCAATAAAATATAGCCAAGTCCGCGCAACTTAAAAGCCGTCGTATCTAAAAAATATATTTTCTCCCGCTTGAACATTTTCAGCATAGCAGGAGGTGCATTGGCCAGAATAAGCACAGCGAATAAAAATAGTGTTACTTTAGCCCCGAGTACAGGCACAAGCAACAGACTCGTTGCCAATCCTCCTGCCGATGCCCCTATATGGTCGGCCATCTCAAGCTTACTGCCGGCCCGGCCTGTCTCAAGACCAACATCGGCAAGTTGTCTGGCAGCAATGGGAAAATAGCAACCGGCACATAAACCACAAAGAATAAATGCGAACGCAAAAATCATCTGTCCGCCTTGCACTGATTGGTTATGCCAAAAAGCAATCGTGACAAGAATCAGAACATGAACAAGCATTACCGCAAACAATAGCCAATAGTGTCGCGGTGAACGTGAAACAAGGCGTGAGATTAGAACCGCACCAATGGTCAGGCCCACCATAAACAAAGATGAAATAATTCCGATATGCAGATATAGTGAACCAAAACGGGTTTGGTACAGGTACATAAGGACGATTATCACCCCAATCCCCACCCAGCCGGCTGAAAAAACCAAAAATGAACTATCAAAGGTCGATTCCGAACCCTCAATTCTCGATCCTCGATTCTTAAGAGACAATATATAAATAGCACGTAAAACTATCAGGATCAAAATAGGTATTAATAAAGCCGGCAGACCAGTCAGGGCCAGGTATTTAATAAACCTGGTTATCGGTGCTCCTGATTGTTTTGCCGTTAGCAACAAACTATACAGATGCGTTAGCGGTCTGGAGTCACGATTGATTAATAAGCGCTCAGGTAAATCCGCTTGTGCATAGTTCTCTAAAGCGGTCTCGGCACGGTCCGGCAAATAAACAGAAAGCACAGCATCCGGAGCGAAAATATTCTCTGCACCTTCTATCGTTGCAAAACGGTCTCGCAAGGTACCCGGCTCACCGGTCAGATCTTCTGAATCGGATGCAATAAACCAGGTATCCTCACCGGGTGTAAGAACAAGCCGAGAGAAAACCTTCTCAAGCGTTAGCTTTGTAGACGCTCCGAGGTTTATCAGCTCTGTGCCCATAATGTTCTCGCCGCCTGCTATGCGTACCGCCAAAATGCCATCCGGATTTAAAGATTCTTTTACCTGGCGATAGAATTCGAGCGTGTAGTAGCGGTTCAGTACCGAACTGGTCGCTTCGGGCAGATTGAGGAACACTATGTCGAACAACCGTTGCTTTTTAGCCAGCAGGGAACGAACATCGCCGGCAAGAGGGTGCAAACGCTGGTCATCAACTGCAAGCTCGGGGGGTATGAATTCGTTGACCTTTTGTATATATTCGCTGTCACAGTGCGCCCATGTCACGTTTTCGATTTGCGGCAATTTTAAAAGCCCGTGACAAAGACTAAGCCCCGAGCCAACCACCAGCACTTTTTTAGCATCAGGCTTCTGGCACAGGCCGA
>CAZQXE010000183.1:0-5107 GCA_964597115.1 uncultured Pirellulales bacterium
TCCCAGGCATCTTCCCAAAAGGCAAAGTCATCAATTCCCTCGTCAGTCAGGTGGACATTTTGCCAACAATTCTTGATTATCTTGGAATCGCCATTCCCAATGCATGTCAAGGCAAGAGTCTGAAGCCTCTTATCGAGAGCAGGGCGGAAAAAGTTAACGATTTCATATTTGCCGAGTACACAGGCGGAGCTGTTCCGGACATTTTCACAGTCCGTTCAGTCCACTATAAATATTGTCAGGATGCTGGGAAAAAGTCCTATGCTTACGATTTAGCGAAAGACCCCAGCGAGAAAAATAAAATTTTCCCAGATAAATTTCCGGATGAAGTCAAATTACTCGAGGAGAACCTTAGCCGATTTTATAAAACTTCAAGCACGAAAAAAGACTAATAACCAATGCTCCGTTAAAATGCCGTCATATGTGCCGATGTCTGAGCGGGCTTATAATTAGATATAACGAGTTTACTTTTGCCGCTGGAAGCCGGCGCAATTTCGTTAATCCTGTCAATTTCTATGACAATTGAAGGCCCAAGAATATCTTTGTAGCGAACAAGCAATAAGCTTTCGATCTGTTCTGTGTTCACACCAGGTTCAGCAACATATCTGATTGTAAGAGTTCCATCATCATTTTGTACCAATTGAAACTGGCGGATCTGAGGGTGGTTCATCGGGCTTTTCAGTTGATTCCACGACATAGTTTTGCCATTAGGAAGAAAAATGTCTTCACCTGTTCTTCCGAGAATCTCAGCAATCATTGGCAGTTTGCAACCGCAGGGACATAGTTCATGCGTTAGCCTTGCCAGGTCTCCGTTCTTGTAACGTATAATTGGCATGGCATAGCGATTCAAATTAGTGATTACGACCTCACCGATTTGACCATCTTCCACAGATTCGCCGTTCTTGACGATTTCCACTATTACGTTGTCGGCGTTTATATGGTAGCCGGCGCTGCGTTGGCATTGCCAGGCTACATCTCCAGCTTCGTTACAGGCGTATATGTCCGCGACTTTTGTATCGAATGTAGATTCAAGTAAGTCTCTGAGAAGTGGGCTGAGACTCTCTCCAGTAGTTAAAACAGCACTGGGCCGAAAGTGAGGGAAAACACCGTCTTTAACTCGGCAGGCTAATGCCCTGATGGCAGGTGTAATTCCAATAAGAGCCGGCCTGTGTAATTTATTTAGAAGCCTCTTTGCATATTCAGCATTTTCCGGTGAATCCACGTAAGGATTAATATAGTACGTTTTGTGAATGCCCTGCAGAAATGTCCAGTGTGCCTTCTTGTTGTACGGTTCGTTTGCTGTTTTGAGAGGCGTTAGAATTGTTTTACCAGCCAGACCAATTCCCAAAGCCCGGCGATATCTGATAACTGCTGCTGAATTAAACATGCGAGAATTTCTGTCTGAAAAGATGCAAATGGGAATACCCGTACTGCCTGAGGTTCGGCTTATCCGACATGCGGGCAATTCGCGAGGTAAAAAATCCCAGAATCTATCGCGAAGCTGCTTCTTGGTTAAGAACGGGATCCTGCACAAATCCTTTGCTGTTTTGATTTTCTCTGGGCGTATACCCTGTTGTGTGAAAACTTCCCGATAGTATTTAATGTTCTCAAAGCTATAACGAATCAGATTTTGCAGTTTTGAGTTCTGTATTTTGTTGATCTCTCCGGGTTTGGATTGTCTGGTGATTGCCAAATATCCCTGCCGGTATGTTTTCAGACCAAGTCGAATTTTGCCTGGTAATCCACTCATCTTAGCGCCTAATTCAAAGTCCTTTCAAGCCATTTTTTTGACACGTCGAGTATCTCCTCTTTCCATTTATAATGGAAGAAACTATGGTTTGCATCTGCGACAAAATGACAATCGCACGGCATATTATTTTCACTGCATTTGGTTCTGTAGTATCGGCTCGATTCTTCCGCCGTGGGATCTTGCCTGCCGTAAACGAACAGTGCCGGGCATTTCGTCACGAAGGACTTTCTCTCCGATCGAGCATATCTGTTCCTAAGCTGTAGGGCGGTTGTTAGTGTTCGCCAAATTTGACGAATATTAGCCCGTCCGCTCAGCAGTTTCCGGAGGTGCTTGGTATCTCTGAGCTTATACAAATATTCTCTTAGTCGAACACGAAGTGAATTCAGGGCGGCTTTATTACTTGAGGTTGGTGTTGACAATAGAATCATTCCGTTTAGTGGCAATGCCTGTTGTGCTATAGCGTTATAGCACACGCGTGCTCCTCGGCTTATGCCGAATAAAACTACTTTCTCCAGGTTTGCCCTGGCCATAAAAAATTTGATGGCTTCGGTGGTATCGAAAACATTAGCTGCGATATAATCCTGCGAAGCATTGCCGGTACTGTCACCGCACCCGCTCAGGTCAAACCTAAGTGTTGAGTATCCTAAAGCATTGAAGCTGTTTGCGAATTCCACAAACATTCTATGAGGTCCAAGTCTGTTGCCGTCGGCTGCATGGACGAACACAACGCCGATTCTCCTTTTTTGCCCGGACGGAATCAGGCACGAATAAGAAAGCTCGTTGTCGCCACTTCTAAAATAACCAATCTCAGCCACAACACCCCCTTAATACAATTTCTGTTAGTTTAGTGTAGTCCGCACATGGAAGGCGTTCCCAGAATATCGGCATTTCCATGTTTTCAACGCGTGTCTGTTTTGATGTGCGCTGTAATCGTTTGGCCAAGCCTGCTATTTCCGGATCGACTTTTAGATTATTCGATATCTGAACGATGAGAACGGAGCTCCCTGCCGGATGTTTTTTGGCTGTCTCAATCATATCCAGGTTCTCAATCTGCTCAATGAAGCGAATGTTTGTTTTGTAGCCTTCGATATTTATATAACCGTTGTCCCGTAGAGTACCTACGGACTTGCCGGTTATCAAGTCCTTTATGTGCTGCTTGCGATGTAAATAATCAACGTACTGGGCGCCGTTAATAACCGGTTCCAGAAGAACCAGTTTTCTCACAGACCCGGCATTGCGAGCACAATAATCAAGCGCGAGACTTGCACCGAAGCGAAGGCCGATAAGACATATCTTGTCTCCATTTGCCTGTCGTTTAACATCTTCGCACAATGTTTCAAGGGACACATCTTTAAAATCACCGGCGGCCTCACCTGTGCCCCGATAGTCGAATCTTTCTAAAGTCAGACCTGCTGCCTGGAAGGAATTCTTTAGCTGATAGGAGAAGCGATGAGCACACTTTCTTTCGTCAAACAAAGGATGACAGTACATATATCTCATCGACATACCCCTGATATTATTCAACGTAAGCTATCGGCCATCTTTCTAAGTGCGTTTCGATCTACTTTAGAGGTTTCAAGCTTCGGAAGCTTTGGCAAAAACTCTATCGACTTTGGGATTTTCTGACCGCTCAATTTGTTCTTGCAATATTCGATTATTTCAATTGGAGTTGGTTTTTCAGAGCCATTGTTTTTGACTACGAAGGCACAGGGAACTTCCTGCAGTAGTGTGTGTTTTTGTGCCACGACTGCGACTTCACGTATTGCTGGGTGCTGTATCAGACACCCTTCGATTTCCGATGGACATAAATTTTCGCCCCCGCTTATTATAGTCTCTTTTGTTCTGCCGATTATAAACAGGTTGCCGTCCTTATCTAATTTGCCGAGGTCTCCGGTTCTTAACCAACCATCGACAAATGTTTGGGCAGTCAAATTCGGTTGGTTATAGTAGCCTTTCATAATTCCGGAGCTTTTTACGAGAATCTCACCGGGAGAATCTTCAGTGACAATTTCCCCTTTTCCATCGGCTATTTTGACTTTGACTCCCGGCATAGGCCGGCCCACACTTTCGACGGGAAATCGTCTCGGAGATGGTGCGGCAATCGAGATTCTTGAACCGGCTTCACTCATGCCGTATGTGTTTATGAATTGTACTGCGTTGTATCTTTCGGTCAGCAACTCGTAGGTTGATTTAGGCGTTTTTGCGCCGGATAGAGTGACATATTTCAGACTGTCGATATTAAAGACATTGGATTCGGGGTATTCTGAAAGTAAAGTCGCCATGTATGGGACGAATGCCGTGACGGTGACATTGTATGCTTCTACTGCCTTTAAAAAGTCCTTTATGAAAAAAGGCATCTCGTTAATGATAAACGTATCCGCCAGGCTTATGTGCGTTAGTATCTGAGCACAAATGCAGTATATGTGGTGAAATGACAATGCACAATAGACTGTGTTATGACCTTTAAATCCCATTAGCGAGCGGTATGTAGCCATATTTGAAATCAAATTATCGTCTGTGAGCATTACGATTTTAGGCAGGCTTAATGTTCCTGATGTAAGAACAAATAATGCAACGTCACTATTTTGTTCATCAATCGGACAAACTTTCAATGTATTTAATTCAACTTCAAGATTTTTGCGAATATCGTATTTGACATAAATGACCGTAATCTTGCCAATGTAACCAATTGTGCCGAATAGTCGGTCTCCGTACGTTTTGTCGGTAATCACAATGGATATATCGGCTTTGCTGATGTATCTGGATATTTCGTGGGGTGTCATACGTTTGGATAGGGGTAAGATAATGCCACCGGCGGCGGAGATAGCAAAAAAGCTTATCAAGTACTCGATGGAATTGCCAAGTACAATCGCGACCTTTACACCTCCGGAACATCCGGCGGACTTCAGCCGCTCGTATAGATCGTGTACATCCGAAAGCATCTGCGCGTAGGTGATTTCCACATCGCCGTTTTTCATGGCGATTCTGTCTGGTGCAGATGCAACACTATTTGTAAGCAGATCGATTATCTTCATCGAGTTTCTCTTGTATCATATTTACTAAATTGCCCATCATCGATAGAAGCTGGGAATCAAGCTCATAGTTTTTTATTGAAACGCTAAATTCCTTCTCAATGCCTAAAATAACCTGGAGTATGCCGATGGAATCCATGCCCAGGTCCGCTATCAGATTCGTTTCTTCGCCGATGCTGTCGATTAAATCTATATCGGAAACCCACGGTTCCAGGATGTCACGCAGTTGCTCGATTATCTGGTGCCTGTTGAATTTTACGCTACTGCTGGTTTCCATTGTCCGCTCTTCTTCTAAAGCTTTTTATTTGTTGATTTCGGTAATTTGTCT
>CAZQXE010000183.1:5207-6535 GCA_964597115.1 uncultured Pirellulales bacterium
CTACATCGGGTTTCTCTGTCCGGCACCAATTTAGCTGGTGGTATTGGCCGGCATCTTTCACACCGAAACATATTCCAACAGTTCCATCGGCGTTCTCAGATATTAGAGGCTTAATCTCCATGTTAAGCGAATAAGCTGTCCAGTCATTGCCATTGTAAATGATGAAGGAGCTGTCTTCGGACTTGCCTATAAGAACGTTTTCCTCAAGACAAATTTCCTGACCCGGATTCTGCACGAGCCATTGACCGCGGACGATTTCCCAGTTTTCGAAGTTGCCCTGGTCGCAGCCATCGAAGCCGTCGTAGAAAATATCCGAAAACACAAGGCTGAAATCTTCAGGCATGATGGTAACGGAATTTGTAAAGAGAACTTTTTGCAGGGCAATATGGTCGCTGTGGTTAGACAGAACGAGTGTGTGTGTTCCCTTTTTCAAATGTACATCAAAGCCCCTGACCCAATGCCATTGCTTGTATATCGGATCATTTCCCACGATAGCCTTGTCTAAGCCATCAATCTTCGCAAAGACCGCGTTTGCGCATTCATCGAACCACAAACCGTACGCCCAAATATTGTATCTGTCATCTTTAGGGACGTAGAACCTGTAGCTTGCTTCGCCGCCGGCCTCGTCCCGCCAGCCCCTTCCAATCTTTGGGCCGATACGAAGACCCCTTTGGCCATTGTCACCTACTATTGCTGTTTCGAAAGGCCATACTATTGATAAAGGTTTGCCGGTATCGATGCTGATGCTATGAGTCTGACCGGTATTAGTATCGACCGCTGAATAGCCGTAGATGCCGATGCAGGCGAGTATTAGTAAGGCTTTAATAAGTTTTATCATTCGCTTTCCATTCTCCATCGAAGATAAGGTTTGCCCTTGATATAAGTGCGAGCACTAAAACGAAAACGATTACAACTCCATTATAATTAACCGATGAAAACAAGTTGGCAGCGCAGGCTGCTGTAAGACCGGCGAAATTTGCTGTGGCGAATCTGTAAGCCATAGTGTCGGTAGTAGACAGTTGTCGATATGCCAGCCCAAAGTAATACACGATAATCCAGCAGAAGCACACGAGACCCAAAATGCCGGTTTCCGCGCTTGTTGCCAACCAGCCGTTTTGGTCGAACGCTTTAAGTGTATTAAGCTTCGGCAGGCGATAGTAATAATTGCTGCGATATTCGTTTATGCATCCGGCTGCCGTACCTGTAACAGGCCGTTCTTCCAGCAGATTCAGTTCCGCCTGCCACTCAATGTAACGCTGTTTGAGATTAGCACTGTCTTTCTCGACTAATTTGATATCATCCCACAGAGGCACAAGAACCGGATTTGA
>CAZQXE010000184.1:0-2262 GCA_964597115.1 uncultured Pirellulales bacterium
TCGTCGCACAACACTAAGGTGACGTCTTCAGGCACACTCATGCCTTTGTCATAATAATCCTGTACTTCTTTATAAATCACCCATAACTGCGGAATGGTTGTGACATCTTTGCCGGTAACATCGGCGAGTATCTTACGCTGGTCGGCCACAATTTTCTCCAGTAACGCAATATTGGTCTGCTCGCTCATGGCGCTGTCACCGTCACCACGCATGGCCAGGGTAACAATGTTCTCGCGGTCCCCCATGCGTTCGATGCCACCTGTCCAGAATTCGCGCAGCTTTTCGGCGTTGGTCTCGTAGTTCCACTGACCGTCTCTTCTTCTGTTCCATTCCTTATGGGCACGCATCATAGGCTCATGATGTGTTGTACCCACTACAATACCATATTCATCGGCTAACCTCGGATTATTCGGATCGTCACTATTAAACTTTCCCCACCACATTGCCGGCCAGAGATAATTGCCCTTCAAACGCAGGATCAATTCAAACAGTTTCTCATAAAACTGGTGGTTAAATCCGCCATATTTTTCCACAACCCAGCGACCCAGCGCCGGTTCTTCATCGTTGAGAAAAATCCCACGGTATTTCACTTTCGGTTCGCCTTGTGTATGGCGGCCGGGTAAGACATACAGAGAGCCGCTGCGCTTCGGTGGAACATCAGCCCACCAGTACCATGGTGAAACACCGATTTGTGAACATAGGTCGTAAATACCGTATATCGTGCCGCGTTTGTCACTGCCGGCAATAATCAAAGCCTGCTCAATACCTGGACTCGGCTTTTCCAATACCTGAATCAGAAATGTCTCCCAACGTCCCCCAATACCTTCGGTGTTAAGTTTCTCATCCTGTACCAACTTATCAATCATCGGGCTTTTACCCAGCGTTCCGACCAGCACGATCTTTTGCGACATGGGAACAATATTAACATGAAGCTCCGGCTCAGCATTTGTTACACGACCAATATCGGCCTGGAGATCTTTCAAGGCCCGGATGACTCCCGGATAATCTTCGGCACTAACACACAACGGTGCAGATTCACCTGAGACAGAAAGAGCAAAGCGTTCGCTTCCATCTTGTGTGGAAATGTATGATACGCTGTCAACGGCAAACGCACTCTGAGAGCAAGACAAAGCGAACATTGAAAAAAACAGTATAAGGCAGACCTGCTTAGACCACCGAACGAAAATACCAGGCGCAGTGTCACAGCCGCAAGAAAATTGCACTGAATCTAAAGCTGCAGTCTGCGCAATTGGTTGTGCAGATTGACTAAATTTGATGTTTTCAATTCTGATATTGGTTTTTGCAGATGTTTTTTTCATTTCTATACCCGATTAGATGTGAAATTTTAGATGAACTCCCATTTATTATCCGAAGCTCAGTTTCCGTAAAAAACTCATTCTATTAACGCTTTCTCAAGCCGCAGGACCAAGATTTCTCGAAATTTACAATCGGATAATAGACGACAAAGACAGGATTTTCAAGTGAAAAGTGCCCTGTGCCGAATAATTGTGGATTAGTATATTTGTGATACAGACAAAACTTTTACGGTTTCCTCATATCAGTTTGAACGTCCACTGCATCAGGATCGACCACGCGGAGATTTATGACTCATACGCGACCCGGCTGGCCTTTTGGCAGGGAGCGATGGTGGTTGCTCATGGTTTAGGAGGTCAAGAGGGAGCACAAGAGTGCGCAAAACGAGCGGTCGAAGATGCGGTCAACAAGGCTATTGACGATGCCAAGGCCAAGGTCAAGGAGCAACTGGGGCAAATGAAGGAAGCAACAGAGGCGGAAGCCCGCGCAAAGGTGGGTGAAATTGTGAACAAGTATGCCCCGGAGGTTGGGCGTTTTGCCGAAGGTGTTGAAGCGCTCGGCGATGCTTACGATAAAGTCGTGGACACAAAGGAAACGATTGACGGCTATACCACAAGAGCTAACGCAGTCTGGGATGAAGTAAGTGAAAAATTCCAGTGATAAAAGCACCCTGACCTGTGCCGGTGGTAGGGATTCATTCTAAAGAACCATTGCTGAAGAGTCGATAAACTATAATATGAACATAAAATCAGACATATACGATCGCACAGAACAATCAATACAGGAACAAAACAAGCCTTTCTCAGAAGGAACTGTTGGCATGAAAAAATGTCCCTTCTGCGCCGAGCCGATTCAGCCGGAAGCCATAAAGTGTCGATACTGCGGCGAGTTTCTTGACGGCTCATCTCGTGCCGGTTCGGGACGTAAGCCGAAAAAATGGTACTATGC
>CAZQXE010000184.1:2362-6482 GCA_964597115.1 uncultured Pirellulales bacterium
CGCTATAAACCCGCAACCAAAGCAATCGTCACCGTCATCGTTTTAGTCGTCACGATTCTTTGCATGTACCTTGTAACCTCCGCCTATAAGCAGGTCCTCGACCAGTTTGCCGAACTGGGAATGTAAAAAATCAGTACCTTCCGACTTTAAAGCACACGTCACAAGAGAATAATTCGCATGGGTATAAGAGTCTGTCTTGTGCCATAAAACTCTAAAAAACAACAATAGGCAGTTTTTTTTCATTTCTAAGGCTTTAAATAAGTAATCGCATCACTTTTTTGTTGACTTTGCGAATTCCTATTATTAGTATAAAGCTGATAATCTGTGTAAATGCAGATGGGTATACGAGGAGCGAAAAAAATGTCCCGAATCAATAATTCCCTGGCGACGCTTGGGGAATAAGAGGGACGCGTCTGTTTTAAAATATCCTATATCGAAATATAAAAAAACACGTAAATAAAGGAAAGAAAAATGAGCACGAACAACACAAATAAAAACTGGTTGGTTTTAAAAGCAGGATTACTGATTATAATAGTCGTCTTACAGTTTATGCCTGCTGGAACATCGAAAGCAGACATTCCGTCCCGGCTAAAGGACACACTCGCGCTCTCAGATCCGAATTCGAAACAACAACCTGATGCCAAGTTAAAATATGTCCAGGGTGAGGTAATTGTTAAGCTAAAGGACGGACAAACCAGTGATTCTATGCTTTACTCTGCAATAGAAACCAAAAACAAAACCACTCTGCTTCGTCTGCAAAACGAATACGGACTGAAGGATAAAGGCCCCGTATTCAAAGGCGCTCATCAGCGATTAAAACAAAAAGCTAATACTCAAAACAGGAAAGTTCTCACTGCACTCTCACAGAAATCTGTGAATGCCGAGCTGTCACGATTTTATATATTACAGACCGATCAGGATGTCCTGACCATTTGTTCTAAGCTTAAAAACGATCCCGATCTGGAATATGTCCAGCCCAACTACATCTATAAAATTTGTGCAGATCCGAACGACCCGGACTTTCCGGATCAGTATGCTCATCAATTAATTCAGATGTCCGATGCCTGGGACATCTCGACCGGAAGTCACGATGTAGTTGTCGCGGTGCTTGATACCGGCGTAGATGTGAATCATCCGGACTTAAAGAACAATATCTGGATTAACGAGGACGAGATTCCCAACAACGGCGAGGATGACGACGAAAACGGTTATGTCGACGACATCTATGGCTGGAACTTCGAGGAGGATAATAACGATGTAATACCCGAATATGGCTGGTATGGTGTCGAGGGACACGGCACGCAGGTCTCCGGAGTCATTGCTGCAGTGGGTAATAATGGCGAAGGAGTGTCCGGCGTCAACTGGCAATGCAGCATCATGGCTTTGCGGATGAGTCTTTATGTTACCTCGGCTGAGGTAGCTGGAGGTCTGGACTATGCAACAGCTAACGGCGCCCATGTCCTGAACATGAGCTTTGGCGCAGATGAATTTGGCCCGGCTGGAGACCCGGCAGTCAAAGCCGCGATAGACAACGCTTTCGCACATGGAGTTCTGCTGGTAGCCAGTGCCGGCAACGACGACACAACCAAGCCGCTCTATCCGGCGGCATACTACAATGTCATGGCGGTCTCCTCCACCAACGGAGAAGACATCAAGACAGGCCACAGCAGTTTCGGGCACTGGGTTGACATAGCCGCCCCCGGAACTGATATTGTCACGACCGATCTCAACAACGAATATATTGCCACGGCGGGAACATCATTTTCCGGACCCTATGTTGCGGCAGTCGGAGCACTGGTGCTTTCACATAAACCGGAGCTGACACACATAGAAGTCAGGGCTATACTGGAAAACACTACCGATCCTGTTTATTACGGCGACCTTGATCCCGATTACGGCTACGTAGGCACCGGGCGGGTAAATGCCTACACGGCCCTGCTCGAGTCTGATAGAAGGCTTCCTTTGGGAGAAATAGTAGAACCGAGAACACAGCAGGCTTTTCCATCGGACGGTAATGACATTCCTATAGTCCTGTTCGTGCACGGCGACTCCTATCAACTGGAGTATCGCTGCTTCGGGCAAGACCAGTGGAGCCTGCTAAATGACGGCGGTTCTCCCATAGATCCCAACGGTTTTGTACATCTGACTTTTACAAATCCCGGAATCGGAACATTCGAGCTGCGTCTTAACGTGACCATGGACGGGACAGTTCACACCGATCGCAAGACGTTCGGCATTGAGCTTGGTACAGAGATAGCCCCATGGCCGTTACCTGAGATGCCGGAAGATCCCGAAGAGGGACCGGATGAGTATTACATTGGCAGTCCCTTATGTCTCGATGTTGACGGGGATGGAAGAAACGAGATAATCGAAGCGTCAATAAATACGGATAGTTACGATGGGTATATAAGCATATGGAATGATGACGGAACTGCACTTGACGGCTGGCCCGCCTCACTTGGACGATACATGTCATCCTCGGGCATGGCGGTCGGAGACATTGACGGCGACGGCGATTATGAAATTGTTGTAGTCGATGATTATATGGTCATGGCCACTGCTTTGCACATAGAGACGGGTGAAGTTGTAGAAGGTTGGCCCATTGATGTCGGCGACTATTGGTACGCCTATATAATCGGCAGTCCCGTCCTGGCAGATCTGGACGGCGACGGTGACAGCGAGATTATCATCGGACATGATGCCGAATCCGCAGATACCGATGGTCTGTTTGCCGTTCAGGGCGATGGTTCGTTTCTATGGCAGCGACGGTATATAACCGGGGGCTCGATAAGCGTGGCCGATTTCGATAACGATGGTAACGTAGAAATTGCCCTTTGTGGGTACGGTCCCGGCATTACTCGCGTATATACCTTCATTCTCGACCACAACGGCCAGCAGATTAAAAGATGGCGAGGCGGCAGCGCAAAAGGAACCGCTATTGCCGATCTGGATGCCGACGGCGAGCCGGAACTGGTGTTCTGCACCGAGGACAGCGTTATGGCAGTCCACATAGACGGCAGTACGCTTTGGGAAGCAAGGGTGCGCGGGCCATTCGAGGATCCAGGCGCCCTGAGTGTCGGGGACATCGACAGCGACGGCTTCAGCGAAGTCTATATTAACAGCTACGTCGAAGAAGACGGCTTCGCATACAGTCTCGTTTATGCCTTCGATCATGAAGGTGAGGAATTATCAGACGCCGGATTCCCTAAAACGCTAATGGGTTATCCAAGTCAGTGCTCTCCTCTGATTAGCGACGTGGACGGTGATGGGCAGAAGGAACTGGTTGTCGCTTCAGCCGGCGCGCCGGTTATGGCCTGGGAGTCTGACGGCTCGACCACGCCGGGATTTCCAATGTTAAATCTGTCCGCTGATTACTACACTTGTCCGGTCCTCGAGGACCTCGACCAGGACGGAGACCTTGAAATGATTATCAACGGATATTATCAATTTCATGTCGTCGACTTGCCGGGTTCGTATGATCCCGCGACGACTGATTGGGGCATGTCGAGACGCGATCCTCAAAACTCGGGATGGGTTTTTCCGATACCAACGCTGGATCCGATATCAGTGCCGGACCAAATCGAACCGGGCCAGATACTCGAGTTCCAGTTGACAACCTCGAATCCCTCGAATCGGCCGATTCAGCTTACGGTTGGCAATTTGCCCGAAGGTGCTTATTACATTCCGGATACTCAAACTGTCGTCTGGAAGCCCACAGCGGACCAGGCACTGCACACATATACGTTCTCTTTCCTTGTGACAGACGGAATCAGACAACACAGTCGAAGTGCATCGGTTTCCGTCGTGCAGAGCGCTATCTACTGGGCTGATATGGACACCGATCCTAATTGGCAGCTCGATGCCGGCTGGGCCTGGGGCGTGCCGACAGGAGCCGGCTCATGGAACGGCGATCCGAATTCAGGCTACACCGGCGAGAACGTCATCGGATATGAACTTGAAGGCGACTATGCTGACAATATAACTGAAACACGCTATGCGACAACCGGGGCAATCAATTGCCAAGGACATAAGAATATCAGGCTGAGTTTCCGAAGGTGGCTTGGAGTCGAATCGCCCTATGACTACGCCGACGTTCAAGTATCGAATGACGGCACGAATT
>CAZQXE010000185.1:0-6480 GCA_964597115.1 uncultured Pirellulales bacterium
TCTGTCGCAGATTTTGCTCAAGGACAGAAGGATGCAGAGTTTGAGACTATTCATTTTAGCTGTCACCCTGGGATTAAGTGTTTGTGGATGTAGAAAGGAGACTACAGACACATAAACTACAGAAACAGAAGGAAAAGAAGAAACAAGAAAGGAGGCTGCTATGAGTATGACCTTGCAGTGGCTGGGTCATGCCAGCTTCAGGATATATGATGAAGATACGGTTATATATATCGATCCGTGGAAAATAAAGGATTCACCACGCGATGCGACACTGGTGCTTGTTAGCCACAGTCATTATGATCATTACTCTCCGGATGATGTTGCTAAAGTCAGCGGGCCGGAGACGAAACTCTTAGCTTCAGTTGATGTTATTGAAAAGGAAAAAACAGGAGAAGCAGTAAAGCCGGGGCTAACGATTGAAGTAAAAGGTGTCCGAGTAACAGGGGTGGCTGCTTACAATCCTGATAAACAATTTCATCCAAAAGAGAATAACTGGATTGGTTTTATAATCGAGATTGGATCTAAGCGCATTTATTATGCCGGTGATACGGACCTGACAGAAGACATGAAAGCTCTTAAAGACATTGACATAGCAATACTACCTGTAGGTGGTACATATACGATGGATGCAGAGCAAGCAGCGGAAGCTATTAAGCACATAAAGCCAAAACAAGCCATACCATATCACTGGGGTGATATTGTGGGCAGTCGCAATGACGCTGATAAATTTGCTGAAATGGCTGATTGCAGAGTGATTGTGTTGACAGTTGACAAAATAGTCACCTTATAGTGATACCATCTTGACTGATAGTGCAAAGTGGAGAGAGTTATGTCGGCAAAGAAAACAACGCCGTGGTTCTTAAGCCCTTTTAAAGCAGTGTGGGATTTATTGGCCCTTGTGCTCAACATAACTGGACGCATATTAGCAGCGATATTGGGCGTATGCTTGATGATCGGAGGAATTGCACTTACTATGACTGTGGCTGGAGCACCTATTGGTATTCCCTTTGCCATCCTTGGACTTTTATTGATGATAAGAAGCATTTTTTAAATATCTGTCTTATAAATCACCGAAGTATTTATTTGGTCGGCAGATTCAGTTTATTATGACAGCGAGGACACGTCACATTATCACCTTTGAAGTTGGGTGGTATTTTTAGCTTTAGGCCGCAGACGCAAGTCAAGAATATAAATTGATTAACTCTGCGCATAATATCGCCGACCTGGTGCACCTGGGCTTTGGTACGTTGCTCCTTTTTCGCTTTTACTCCGGCTTCTCGCAGCGCTATCTCTTCTTTGGTTATGGCAGCAGGAGGAATGATTGTTTTGCTGTGTGTTACGCTACTGAAAGCATCGGAGTAGTCTTTGAAAGAAGCTCCGTGGGTTATGTTACGCAAAATCTTTATCCTTTCAGAAATTGGCGGATGCGTGCTGGTCAAGTCGGATAATTTCATCTGTTTTTTTCTCTTGAAGGGATTGACGATATACATTGGTGCTGTGACTTTGTTCACACTGGCTAATTGCGGTGCAGGATCGTTGGCTATTTTCTCTAATGCGCTGGCCAGTCCTTCCGGATAGCGTGTCAATCTGGCAGCGCCTGCATCGGCGAGGTATTCTCGCCTTCTTGATAATGCAAAGTATAACAGATATGCCATTATCGGTGCCAGAATCGCAACCAATATTGCGACTATCAGCATAACAAGCTGAGCTTGTCCGCCTCCTTTTCCACCTCCGGAATACCTTCGGCGAGAGCCCGTCATTGAACTGTAGAACATCCCTCGCAAAAAGACCTGTGAAAGTAAAACAATTGAACCGAGCATTATTCCGGCCAGAGTAACAAAGAGGATGTCACGGTGAAGGATATGGCTTATTTCGTGTGCGATTACTCCCTGGAGTTCGTCGCGGTTAAGCCGAGCCAAAAGCCCCGCAGTTACAGCAACTGATGCTGATTTAGGATTTCGACCCGTTGCAAAGGCATTAGGTGCGCGATCGTTGATGATATATATCTTTGGCATTGCCGGCAGGCCCGCAGCGATTTTCATTTCCTCGACGACATTGAATAGCTGGGGGTGCACATCGTGGGTAACGGGTGTTGCCTTACTTGCAGCGAGCAGAATCTTGTCACCGCTTGAGAGGCTTATTAAAGCAAGAACAATCCAGATTGCCATAGCAATCATCAGGCCGAATAAACCACCCTCGGTGCCGAAGAAAGCAAGGCCGATGACAAAACCCAGAAGCAGCAAGACCACTGCCATTAACACCATCAGGACGATGGAGTTTCTTTTATTGGCTCGTATCAGCTCCCACATAATCTTGTGATCCGTGGCTCCTGTTTTATCTACTCTGCCAACAAGCTCAGAAGTTTTGCTGAATTTCAGTGATTAAGAAAAGCTTACCTTCGGGACTTCGCGCTCAGCAGCAATTTCTATTTCGAAGAAATCACGTTTGATAAAGTGAAACATACCCGCGACGATATTCGAAGGGAACATCTGAGTCTTGTTGTTGAAGGATAAAACCTGGTCATTATAGTTCTGTCTGGCAAAAGCGATCCTGTTCTCGGTGCCAGTCAGTTCTTCCTGAAGCGACAGGAAATTCTGATTAGCTTTTAAGTCAGGATAATTTTCAACAACCAGCATGAATTTGCTGAGCGCTTCGCCGAGGGCACCTTCGGCTTTTGAAGCTTCGGAGACAGTTTTTGCGCCCATTGCCTGACTTCGAGCTTCAGTAATAGCCTCAAAAGTCTCACGCTCATGCTTCATATAGCCCTTTGCGGTTTCGACAAGATTGGGAATCAGATCGTGTCTTCGCTTGAGTTGTACATCTATCTGGGACCAGGCATTATCGGCTTGATTGCGAAGCCGTACTAGCGCGTTGTAGAGGCCGATTACGAAGAAAATGAGCAGGACCGGAACGACCAAGACCAGCACAACAATAATAATAAATACCTGCATAAGTTTTTCCTCTATTGAAGGCGCTTTGACGGTTTTATGATTGTCGTTTTTTCATTATAAATGCCACAAGAAGAACAACTACGGCAACGACAATTAACACTATGCTAAATGTACCCAAAGCACACAAGATACCCATAATGATACTCCTTTCATTTATTTAAATCATAACTGAACATATCAGTTAACAACCTCTGAATTTTATTGTCTTTGTCTAACTCTGCTCTGTTGATTATATCATGTAATTCACCCCTGTCGAACCATAAGCCATCACCTCTGCGACATTTGTCAATAAGCAGAGTAGGTTTGGAAGAGCCAACGATTGTCTTTTGCATTTTTTTATCGCAGATGGGACATTTTCTTGGCTTCTCAGCACACTTAGAATCGATTTTGAATGAATTAAGCAAGTGTTTAGCCTTTTCAGGTTCACCGAGCAGAAGTTCAAGCTCTCCGGCGTCGAGCCAGATACCGTTACATTCGGTGCAATAATCAATCTCAACTTCCTCGAGTTCAAGAGTGATCATTGCGTTTTTGCAAACAGGACAATCCATAGCTTAAGAACCTAAGACTAAAGCCCAGGACTAATCAACGGACAACACTGTAAACTCAGCGGCGAAAATATTACGCTTTCAACAGTGTAATTCTACTATATAAGACGCAGGACAACATAGAAAATTTCAAAAAATTAAACGCGAAAATTCTTTTTTTTTCTATGATTCTCAAATCTTCCATTTTTACATTCGCTACCGGCATATTAAATTGTTCGCAATACTATATTTTCTGGGCCGTGACGTCAAGAAAAGAATCATGTTTTTTGAGCGGCTTTTAGGATTAATCAATTGAGGAACCAAAACAATACTTGAAACCGTGTCCGTAGACGCTATAATTTCAGGCTAGAAGCTTATGCTATTGTTCATAGAGTAAAATTATCTGTTTTTTCAATAAAATAGGTAAATGACGTCGAAATATTTGCTCTTGACGACAGCAATCTAATTGGTTATTGATTATTGTTAAATGACTTGTGGTTATGTGAAAGCGACATAATTAAAGATGCCGTAATATGATCGTTGATTGCCATACACATATAAATATTGACGCTGACGATATTTCGACCTCTGAACATCTAACAGCCGCAGAGACAGTAGACATGTGCATAGTCTTAGCTTCGGCAGAAGGAGCTAGAGAGAAGGTCAACAAGAAATTATCAGAATACGTGAACAAACATAAAGATAAACTGGTTGGCTTTGCTGTTGTGGAACCAAGCAAAGATAAAATAAACATCAACATTCTGAAATCTATCAAAGATAAATTGGGATTTAAAGGGGTAGTTCTTTATTGTTCTGCCTATGGTTTTCATCCTACCCACAGCAAAGCGATGCGGTTCTACGAGTTTGCTCAAGAGCTTGGTCTGCCCGTATTCTTTCACAACGGCGGTCACACTCTGGAAGCGAATGCCGTTTTAGAGTATGCCCAGCCATACCTTTTAGACGAGATTGCCAAGGAATTTTCATCTTTAAATATTATCATCGGTAGTATGGGTAGGCCCTTTGTCGAGCAAACAATGTCGATGGTAAGCAAGCATGAAAATGTGTATGCGGATCTGACGATAAAACCGAACAATATCTGGCAAACTTACAATATGGTAGTTGCAGCCTACGAGCACGGGATTATGGATAAACTGTTGTTCGGTAGTGGATTTCCGTCATGCAAAGCAGGCCAGTGTATTGAGACGCTGCTTGGCTTTAATATGCTTTTAGCTGATACAAATTTACCAACGGTCCCGAGAGGCAGTATAAGAAGCATCATCGAACGCGACACATTAAAATTGCTTGGGATAGAAAACAAAAACACAGAAGTGCAGGAAGAAAAAAGCAAAAAAAAGACGTAAAGAAAACATAAGCACGAAAGCATTAGGCACAAGTGTAATCAAGACAGATGAACGGTAATGGCTGAGCTTTTGGAAGAGCAAAGGGAAAGCTGGGGGACACGTGGTGGATTTATTTTAGCGGCGATTGGCTCGGCCGTTGGCTTGGGAAATTTGTGGGGATTTCCATACAAACTCTACAGTTTTGGGGGCGGAGCATTTCTGATACCGTATGTAATCGCGTTGCTTTTAGTTGGCATTCCTATCATGATTCTCGAATTCAGTATCGGCCATTACACGCAGCGTGCCGCACCCGATGCATTTAAACGAGGACATAAACGTTTTGAAATAGTAGGCTGGTGGTCGATTCTACTGACTTTCATCATTATAATTTATTATCCCGTGATTTTAGCATATTGCTTCAGCTTTTTAGGGTACAGCATTGTAGGGATTTTTAACGGAGGAGAATTGCCCTGGGCTGGTAAAGGTGTTGAAGGTGTAGAGAAAGCGACAAGTTTTTTTAATGAGGCTTATCTTGGAAAAACTGAAGGGCCGGCTCTTCGGTCAATTCGCTGGAATATAGTTCTGCCGTTGTTGATTACATGGTTATCTATGTACCTTTGTATATTTAAGGGAGTACGCCTTGTCGGCAAGATAGTATGGCTTACGGTGCCCCTGCCCTGGCTTATGCTGCTGATTCTTACGATTAGGGGTTTGACTCTCGAAGGTAGTATGCAGGGCCTGGCATATTATCTCCATCCTGTGTGGTCCGAGCTTGCAAAACCAGTTACTTGGCGTTACGCGTTCGGGCAGGTCTTCTTTTCGTTGACTCTTGCTTTTGGAGTGATGATTACGTACGCAAGCTTTCTGCACAGAAAAAGCGATCTCAACAACAACGCGGGCATCATCAGCATTGCGGATTTTGCGACGAGTTTTGTGGCCGGCTTAGCGGTATTTGCAACGTTGGGGGGGATGGCTTTTGTGACTCAGCAAGCCGGCAACCCTGTTGCGGTTGAAGATGTGGCTGAGGTCGGTCCGAGTCTCGCTTTCGTGGCATTTCCATACGCCCTGGCGCAATTGCCTTATTCGGCATGGTTCAGCTTTGTTTTTTTCTTTGCGCTTGTTACTCTGGGTATTGACTCAGCCTTTTCAATGACCGAATCGATTCTGGCGAGTATAGTAGATAAAACCGGATGGCGTAGAAGTATTGTTCTGCCCGTGATAAGTATTATTGGATTTTTATTGGGGCTGATTTTTATAACCGAAGGTGGATTCGGCTGGTTGGGAACTATCGATGGATTTGTTAATGGCACGTTAGGAGTGGCATTCATAGGATTGCTGGAGTGTGTTGTGCTTGGCTGGTTATGGCGTATTGATATACTCAGACGTCATGCAAACAGCCGCAGCGACTGGGAGGTCGGCAAATGGTGGGACTATCTGATACGTTTGGTAATTCCGGTTGTATTAGGCACGCTGTTCTTTTGGGAAATTTTTGACACTATTGAGGCGGGAGGTTTTTTCAAGACATCCGATGGAAACTGGATCCCGGGAAATTGCGTTGGATTGGGAATTTTATTATTTCTTCCCATTGTTGCTTTTGCGGTTAGTTTGATTAAGGGACGAGCAGAAACCGAGCAACATAGACCGGAACTGGAATTGACAATAAAA
>CAZQXE010000186.1:0-5151 GCA_964597115.1 uncultured Pirellulales bacterium
TATATTTCAATTCACTTTGTGAAACAACCAAAAAGCCTTTATAACTATTTCGATTGATAAGGTCTTATTTTAAGATCATTATTTCATATCAATCACACGATTTTATGTTTTTTTTGATATAAACAAAAAAATGAAATATTTATAAATTAATCTTGCATATTACTGCATATTATACTATATTACTACATATAAGTAAGGTTATTACACTATGCAGTTAATGTCAATTGAAGATTTAGCGGCTTATTTAGGCGATTCAAAACGCACGATTTACAAGTACATTGCCATTGGGGATTGCCCGCCTTATATGCGTATCAGCGCCAAGAATATCAAGTTCGACCGGGCAGATGTAGATGCCTGGCTGGAATCAAAGAAGATTTATCCTGTTTCGGGAGGTAATGAAATGAGCGATCTTAACTTGTTAAATTCTGCGAAGGATATTATCAAAAATGCAGTCAGTATGTATAAGCTGCCCTGGCAGCCGCGTGCACAGGCCGTCTTAAAGCGTGCGGAAAAGCAAGCTCGCAAGGATGGATTTGATCTTTTAGGCACAGAGCACATTGTGTTTGGGATTGTATCTGTGAAAGACTGCCTGGCTGCCACCATTCTAAACAATCTTGGGATGATCCCATCCAATTACCACCATAAATACGAACAGTTATGTAAATCGTCGAGCAAAAGTGTCACGGATAAAACAAAGCTCTCGGAGGATATCGACAAGGTGATTCAATGCGCTTACGAGCAAGCCACCGACTGGGGTCACACGTACATCGGCACGGAGCATCTGCTTGTCGGGATACTTCTCGCCGAGGCAGGTGCAGGATTTATAATCCTTACAGATTCAGTTATTACCATAGAGAAGGTACGTAAGGAAACGGCCAAGTTAATTGTCTGCCAATCTAAATCGACAGAATAATAAATCGATATAATGCATTTCGTAACATTAAATTACCAAGATAAAAAAAATCAGGATGATATATTTTTAGCACTTATAATACGATCATTTTTGTAAAAGTCCTTTTCGATTCTTATTTCGTTAAAAGCACCGGTTTGTTCGAGGAGTTCTTTAATTGCCGATCCCTGGGAGAAACCGATCTCCAGCATTAACGCGGCATCGGATTTTAGAAACCGGTCTGCCTCTTTAATAATCCTGCGATAAACATCCAGGCCATTATCACCAGCGAACAGGGCTTTTTTAGGCTCATAATCTTTTACGTTTTTCTTCAGCTTCTCATACTCGGTGCTACTGACATACGGAGGATTGCAGACTATCAAATCGAATTGTTCCACATCCAATTGTTGAATTATAGGCTTGAACAAATCGCCGCATAAAAGCTTGATTCGCTCGGTTAGCTGATGTTTTTCGACATTACCAGCAGCGATGGAAAGTGCGTCATCGCAAATATCCGTTGCGATTATCCGCACATCGGGAAAGTTTTTAGCGATTGCCACGGCGATACAGCCGCTGCCGGTGCATAAATCACAGACATACTGGACGCCGGTTCGTGCACGCAGAAATTCGATGGCTCTCTGGACGAGCAACTCCGTCTCCGGCCGGGGAATCATACAATCGCTGCTTACATTGAGTTCCAGCGAATAAAATTCCGTCTTGCCGACAAGATATGCAACAGGCTCATGATGGCCGGCTCGTTTTACTAAAGCGTGCAGTTGGTCCAATTGTTGCCCGGCTACAGATTTGTCGAATTGCGTATATAATTCGATCCGCTTTAATCCCATTACATGGCTCAATAAAAGCTCGGCGCTAAGGCGAGGCGAATCAACACCCTTATCGGTGAGGTATTCCGTAACCCAGTTCAAGAGTTTTTGTATGGTCCAAGTTTCCATAACACAATTATATCATGAATGGATGGCATTATTTAGCCCCGCATTTTATTGCGGGGTCTTTTCAAATATAAACTTTGTCCATCATTCTTGGGAATGGAATGCACTGTCGGATGTGTTTTTCACCGGTCAGCCATGCAATGGTTCTTTCGACGCCGAGTCCGAAGCCGCCGTGCGGCACCGTGCCATATTTTCGCAAATCAAGATACCATTCATAATTTTCGATGTTAAGACCCTGTCCGTTGATTCGCTCTACCAGCAGGTCGTAATCATCCTCTCTGACCGAGCCGCCTATGATTTCGCCAAAGCCGGCGGGAGCAAGCAAATCGTAATTCAAAACAACTTTGTCATTGTCCCTGTCGGTCTTCATATAGAACGCCTTGGCCTTCGTCGGATAGTGCGTGACGAAGACAGGTTTGTCGTGCATTTGTGAAATGATGGTCTCATCGGAACCGCCGAGGTCTTTGCCCCATTGAAACTCGGCAGCTAATTTGGCGTGCTTCGGATTGTTCTCGATTTTCGTTTCAACTTCAGTAAGTTCCGAACGCAGCTCGATCAGCTCCGCGGCGTTTTTATCACGCTTCCATTGTTTTATCTGTCCGGCCTGTTCTACTTCAAGCTGAGCAATCCTGCTTCCGATCTGCTCCTTTTGACCATTCAGGCCCTGGAACTGCTCCGCGAGAAAAACGGCGGCTTTTTGGCTGGTAAGGATGTCAACCGCCTCGGTGTAAGTTAATCTGTAAAAAGGCGGCTTGATTTTTTCGAGCGACGAAATGTCGGCGCCTAAAGATTCGAGCTGGTCTTTATTGTTTTGCAAAACCTGGGCGACAATAAATGAGACGAAATTTTCCGCTAATTCGAGCAGGCCGTCAAGCTCGATAAAAGCCACTTCCGGCTCGACCATCCAGAATTCGGTCAGATGCCTTCGCGTTTTACTTTTTTCCGCTCTGAATGTCGGCCCGAAGCAATAGACCTTGCCAAAACTCATCGCCGCCGATTCGAGATGCAACTGGCCGGTCTGCGTCAAATTTATCGGTTCGCCGAAATAATCGACCTTAAAAAGTGTCTGCTCTTCTTCGCCTGCCGTAGCCGTCAGGATTGGCGTATCGATCAGTGTAAAACCGTTATCATTAAAGAATCTGCGGATAGCGTCGATGACAGTATGCCGGACTTTACCGATGCACCATTGTCGCTGCGAGCGAAGATGCAGGTGACGATGTTTGAGCAGAAAATCCACACCGTGCGGTTTCGGCGTGATTGGATAATCTTTTGACTCACCGATTATCTTCGCACCGGTTACAGCCAATTCGTATCCGCCGACGCTTCTTTCCTCTGCTCTAACTGTGCCGGTAACGGTCAGCGACGATTCCTGGCCGAGGTGCCTTAACTGCTCGAAAAGCTCTTCGGAGACTTTGCCTTTTTCGACGATGCACTGACAAAGCCCTGTGCCATCCCGAATAATCAAAAATTGTACTTTCCCGCTTGCCCGGCTGTTATATAACCAGCCGCTGAGCGTGACTTCCTGGTCTGTGAATTTCCCCAAACTGATGATGGTCGTTTTTGTCATTTCCTTGTACCCTATTACCAAAACCTTAATTATCTCGGCCAGATGTTCGTCGCTTCTCCATAGAGTGAGAAACGTTCACCATGATTTTCGTATTGTAACGGTTTTCCGGTGACAGGGTCAAGGAAAGCTTCGGGCGGTGCGTAAGATTTTATCGCATCAAGACCATCAGGCCAAGTACCGTTTTCATTTTTATACTGCTTGATTGCAACCAGAAGCCGCGAACCTCTACGCAAGGCAAGCTGTTTTAAATATGTATCGTGGAATCCGTAATACCCTTGTTCTGATAAATCTGCCGTATGCTTAATTAGTCGACGATAGTTAAGCATCTCCCGCGTTGAGAACCATGACGTTATAGGAAATTCTCTTGGTTCTTTTTGCCAGTCGAAGTTTGGGTCGGCCATTGCGTAGTACCTTTCGTAGCTGTCATCAATTATCTTGGCGACCTTTTGTGGCGTACGAGGCGTATAAAACCAAATTAACATAGTTGCGGCCTTCATATATTTTATTTGCCAATAGGTTAATACTGAGGCCTCTTCGGGAAATAGAGCCCTCATCGCGGTAGTTGGATAGCAACCTCGCCTTACTCTTCCTTTTGGATTTATTTGGTAGGCCAAGTAGCAAAGTGTATTTTTGGTTTCCAGTTTATCAACTTCGAGATTCTTCAAGAAGGCCAAGCTCCAGTTGTTCTCCAGGCCATTTGTGGAATCGGCTATAAGTTGGAGTTGTTCTGATTTGAGCTCGTTTTCTATCATGAATCTATGTAATGGTTTTAAGCCCAAACTCTCGATTGCAGCGCCTACCAGAAAATCTATCATTGCTGGCTGCAGGTATAAATGTTTGGCTATTTGAATTATGCAGAGGTATTTTTCAAGTCCGACATCGATTCGGTCTTCGGCGATGTCGTTGTTTGCGGCATAGAGCAGCAAAAATACCCAGCGACGCATTGGAGCTAATCGTTCCACATGCTCACCCAAACTCCGAAAGTCGGCAGCAATAGGAAAATAACATTTTTCTCTCCGGGCTGCCCGCATCAATTCTGCTATTGTGTTCTGATGGCTTTTGAGCCAACTTGCAAGTTCGGGATAGTCACGGCTTAACCATGGTTCCGAGTTCGCCAAACTGCTAAGGTTCGGATCCAAAAAATCAGGATAATAAATATTCGGATCGTAGTTTCTTAAAAGTGCATCATAAATAATAGCAGCATTTTCCTCATCCGGAATTGCGTATTTGGCTTCAAAGGCAGCTAATTCTTCATCGAACGTATATGGCCGCCAGCCTTCATTATCTTCGGGCAAAAAGACCCAGATAATCAACGCTATAACCACAGCACCTGCTGAGAGCAAAAACCATTTTCTAAGTGGTTTGGGTAGGGCTGTAAAGGCGGCAAGAATAATCACCAGCAGGATGACTATTTTCATGGATACTTCGAAAACAAGAGCCAGAAGGATTAAAAGTGTCAATATACCCAGGCCAATGCATCTGAGAATTTGTTTCGCCAATCCTGCCTCTTTCTTTTGTTGTTTCTGTTCAGTCATTTTACACCTCCACTTTCTCATTCCCTCGGTGGCCAGATTAACCAGTCATCGGCCCCGTCATTCTCTCGCCCATTCTCATCTATACCATTTTTACCTTTGCTATACAGCTTAAAACCGTCGCCATCAAGCACGTAAACAAATTCGTCATCGTTAACCGGATCAAGGAAAGCTTCGGCCGGTGCGTAAGACTTTATCGCATCGAGATTATCC
>CAZQXE010000186.1:5251-6438 GCA_964597115.1 uncultured Pirellulales bacterium
CGGATCAAGGAAAGCTTCGGCCGGTGCGTAAGACTTTATCGCATCGAGATTATCCGGCCAGGTGCCATGCGCATTTCGATATCGGCGAAGGCCAAGTACGAGCCATGTCCCGCGACGCCGTGTCATCTGCTTTGCATAGTACTCGCCGAAACTGGCGTAAATATGTTTCTCGAAACACACTTGATTAGCTGTCCAGCGGGCCCCGTTGCTTAGGGATTTGACACAGAAATCGATAAACGATTCGTCATCCTTATCAATGTTCAACATCGGACCCGGTTCCAGAAATTGTGCAAGGCCAGTCGCCTCCACCTCGGCCATATCCCACAGGCCATTAGGATCGATAGGCATATTCATCAGCCAGTACAGACGCCATCGTTTATTTGTTTTGGCATGAGATTTTTGATTCTGTCGGTCATCAAACAAAAGCCAGAACGATGCAGCAAACCTAATCTCCCCTTTCTCATTGATCTCATACACCGGAGACACAAAATTCGCAAACCTTAATTTCTCGAACTCTAAAAGTCTTGAGATATCCTGCCGCCAATTGTTCGCAGCAGTTGGCAGGAGTCCGGCGATTTGATTGATGTCATCCTCTAACAAGTCACTCCGGACGAGAGTATATCTGATCATCTCCAGCGCTGTCCGTTCAGAATAAAAACCACAATGGATGTCCAGACTATCGGTCTGCTGATATAGATGCTCAGCCATATTAAGAAGACAAAATGACTTTTTCAGGGCATTTTGGAACCGGCCTTCACCAAAGTCACGATTCCCTGACACTGTGAGAATATGCATGCAGTAACGTAGTGGTTTATACGGAACTGTGTATTCGTCACAAACTTTAATCTGAATCGGCCAGCGGCACTTCTCCATCGTTCCGATGTGTAGCAGTTCATTGATGATCTCAACATGCGAGTCGAGCCACCGTGAGGCCTCCGGATAGTCCTCGCCTTTCCACGGATGTCTCATTAGCTCATCACGTATAGCTCCATCCTTTCGAAATAAAGAGCCGGGCCGGTCTTTTACATCTATTACATTAAATAAAGACTTGTAACGAAATGCGGCGTTTTCATTTTCAGGTATAGCCCGTTTAGCCTCAAAAGCAGCAAACTCAGCGTCAAATCGGTACGGCCGCGAAGTATGATTGCCCTCCGGCCAGATAAGAAAAATCCACCCAATGAGTATTA
>CAZQXE010000187.1:0-6434 GCA_964597115.1 uncultured Pirellulales bacterium
AATGGTACCATTAATAGTACCATCGTTGCCGTTGCCGGAAGCGTCTGTTACATCGTCGTCCAGCGGGTAATATGCAACCAGTCCTTCGGTCCCCGGATCGACGGGTTCGGCCGGTTCTACGGGCTCGGGTTCAGGCTCTTGTTCCGGTGTCGAACGATACAGACAGATATCATCGAAGAATACATGGCCTGTACCACCGCCGTCAGTTGGATTGGCTTTATTGCCGAAACCGATTGTCAACGAACCAACATTATTGAGATTAACTCCCTGGTCGGCAAGTGACTGCAGGGGGATGTCCCATCGAGTCCAATCGGCAGCTAATGCTGCATTCGCGTTATCATTAGTTACTACAACATTGTCAACGACGACATACATCGGCTCAACAATATTGTTCGGATCACCGTAATAAAACAGCGTCAGCGTGACAACATCATCGACAGTCCAGTCACTCACAGAAGAATCAATTGCCCTGGTCACTTCAGAGAGCGGAGCGGTGCTGTTGTCATAGAACATCGGCATCGAGAATTCGCCGCTACGAACGGTATCGGCATCCAGGTAATGCTGCCCGGCGACAAAATCAGGATTGGGATAACCTGCCGACGAGCCGTTAAGTGGATTGTCATACCCGTCAATCCATATGTTCCAGACTTCGTTCGGTGGATAGTCATTATAGTCCTCAAAATCTTCTATGAGGACAAAGTTGGCCGTCGTAAAGCTCCAGAGATGTCCTGTCCAGGGACTATTCGGCTCGGCGTCGTTGACCTCATCGACCCGCCAGTAGTAAGTCTGATCGTAGTCCAGAAGGCCGGGAGGATCATAAGTTGTATCCTGCGAATCCTGGGCGACTAATACTCCCAAAGGATTGTCTATGCTCGCCTCGTTGACATCGTTGGCACTGGTTCCGAAATATACATTGCGCTTGTCGGCAAAATCTCCAGCCGTCCAGCTAAGGACCACATCTCTTGGTATATCTATGCTCATATCCGCCGGTACCGGCTTTTTGGCGACATCAGGCTCCGAAAACATGGTAATTTTGAGATTATCCACAAGCAATATCTGCGTCCATGGCTCCACTGCTTCTACACCCGGCCACGGCGGACCACCGATCTCATAAGCCCACATGGGATTTGTCATGTCCCAGCCGGTTCCTTCCCACCAGGTTCTGCCCACCTCAACCAATTCCCCAAGGTTATATTCTATATGGACCCATTCGTCAGCTTCATTAAGATCAATGATAGGTAAACCATATCCATAGGTACTGCCACCGGTATCAGGGTTGTATGTGAGTATCCAAATCTCTATTAAGTGAGGATCCCAGTTACCCTGGAGGTTGCGTATATCAAGCTCGAAAGTATATTCGCACGGATCGTCACTGGTGTTTCCGGTCATCTCGATGTCCGTCTTGTAGCCAAATCGTTGATTAATATCTGGACGAATCGCTCCGGTGTGTTCCCGTACGATACTTCCCTCGAAATCCGCATACAGACCTACATGCGAGGTAGCGTTGTCAAACCAAAGCCAGCCCTCAGTTGGGTCGCCTATAGCGCGGTCTTCATAATCGTCCTCATGCACAGTTACAATATCAGCATAACTGGTCATCGATCCCGCCAAACATAGGAATAATGCGATTAGAATTGTCTTTTTCATACACATAATAAATCTCCTTTAAAAAAAATTAAGAATAGAATTATAGATATATTTCAATATACAATGGCTTGTAATGGCTTGGCTTACATACACGACCTCCAATCTTCTCGATAGACATTATGGTCAAAAGTATCCAAATGCCTATAAAATCTGATACTACTTATTCTGTAGTAACCCGTATCTTTGCTAAAATACCTACTCTTTCTTTATTATACCTTCAGAAGTGGCAAAAGTGAAATAAAAAATGGAATACTGACAAGATTTATTATCTCACCGGCGGCGAAGAGCGAGGGTATAATCTGCGCGATGGTCGCCTGCTGGCTTAAAAACGCGCATAAACGGCCGTTTAGGACAATAAATCCCAAAGGTTTTGCCCAGTTACCCCTTCGCGAATTTAAGCAGGGTTCCGAATCCATATCAGATTCCTTCAATCTCAAATTCGTATTGGTGGAAGTGGAGGGTTACGCTCCCAAAAAGTTTACCCCGTGAGATTGTCAAAGACAGTATCTCGCAAGTTGAATCCGTGTCATTTGTGCACGAAAAGGGATCAGGAGCCTTTTTTGGTTCGGCGGGTTTGACAATGGCAAGTAACCGACATTTTTTGCCTAAAAATGCGGATTTAGCTTGTATTTTCGCCGACATTCTTTAAAATGTATACAACAATTTAATAGTATTTAGTATATAGCATGTCAAAAATCATGGGGAGCAAATCATGTCGAGCGAATCTCAAATTCATGTATTTTTACCGCTGAGAACGCCGAGTTCGCAGAGTAAAAGAATATGTTTGTAACTGATTGCATAATAACGAATTACAACCTCTATCTACTTTCTTCGCGGTCTTTGCGATCTCCGCGGTTTATACTTATTCGACAAGTGTCGAAAGTATTCGACAAATTCACCCTTTTTATGCAAAACAAAGCCAATTTGCCGAAAGGTAAAAATGACATAAGCTCTTTTGTGACAAGTATATACGAGAATTTTTCCGATTTGGTAGCCGGAAAAAACGAACCCAAACGAACCCAATCCTGTTAGCCCCGGTCACTGTCCGCGGTTGGCTCTTTGATAACAAAATAATATGAAGCTGGTAGGATGCGTTGAAACGCACCAATATTTTAAAACAGATTTCTCCGCTATGGGCCACTTCTTGGCCCTTCGGTCGAAATGACAATTTTTAACCGGTGACGACTTCGATGCAGCGTTTGCACAGATCGGGATGCTCACTGTCGGAACCGACGCTCGGCCAGTAGTTCCAGCATCGCTGGCATTTCTCGGATTCGCTCTTTTGTGCAGCAACCGTCGTTTCACCCGAGGATTTTTGCAGTTTTACCTCACTGACGATGCAAAGCGCGGCGAATTGTTCGAGTCCGAACTCATTTAGAAGATTCGCGTCTTCGTCGTTACAGCAGATAGTCACGCACGCCTGCTGATTGCTCGCAATCTTTTTCTCCTGCCTCAGACCTTCCAGTACTCGCAGGACCTCATCTCGCAGCTCCATCAGCTTCTGCCATCGTGGCTCAGCGTCCTTGAGGTCGATAGAGTCATCAACTTCCGGCATACTGGCCAGATGTACGGTCTCGACGTCCTGGGATTTGAACTTCATCGCAGCCCATGCCTCTTCCGCTGTATGTACCAATATTGGTGTCAGCATCCGAATGAGGCTATCCAATATTCTATGCATTGCAGTCTGGGCGCTGCGCCGCGATAAGCTATCTGCTGCGTCGCAGTACATCCTGTCCTTGAGCACATCCATATAAATGCTGCTCATCTCGATTGTGCAGAAGTTGTAAAGGAGCGAGAATACCCTGTGAAAGATAAAATTATCGTATGCTTCGGTGACATTGGCGATGAGCTTTTGCAATTGCTGCATCGCCCACTTGTCTGTCTCGAACATTTTATCGTAAGCGACTGCTTTTTCGTTTGAGTCGAAGTCGTCGATATTGCCGAGCAGGTATCGTAGCGTGTTTCTGATTTTTCGGTAAGCGTCCTGTGTGCGGCCAATTATTTCGTCGTTGCAGCGGACATCTTCCTGGTAATTGACGCTGGAGACCCAAAGCCGTAGGATATCCGAACCATATTTCGCGATTTCCTCCTGAGCGTTAACGTAGTTGCCCAATGATTTCGACTGCTTCATTCCCTTTTCGTCGACGGTGAAACCATGCGTTAAAACGCTCTTGAACGGCGGCTTGCCGGTTGCTCCGAGGCCCGGCAGCAGTGACAATTGAAACCATCCGCGATGCTGGTCGGAGCCTTCGAGATATAAATCCACCGGTACGGGCCAACCTGCCTCCTTGACACAGACGCTGTACCAGCTACAGCCCGACTCGAACCAGACGTCGAAAATGTTCTCTTCCTTCTGTAGCTCGTCGAGAGCAAATCCTTCCGGCAGCTCAAAATCATCACCTAGAATCTGGAGAGGCGAATCGGTAAACCAGCTATCCGAGCCGCGCTCGGCAATATGTTTAGCCACTGCTAAGACCGAATCTTTTGTTAATAATGCCTGCCCCTGACCATTCATAAATACGGGGATAGGGAGTCCCCAACTTCGCTGTCTGCTGATGCACCAGTCCGGCCGGGATTCGAGCATGCCCTCGATTCGCTTTTGACCCCAGGCAGGAATCCATTTCACATCTTTGACGCCCTGAAGCGCCAAATCGCGCAGGCTTTTTCCCAGGCCCGGTAATTCTCTGTCAACGCTGATGAACCACTGTTCCGTGGCTCGAAAGATAACCGGCCCTTTGCTGCGCCAGCAGTGCGGATAGCTGTGCGTAATCTCGTCTTGTGCGAAAAGTAAGCCCTTGTCTTTCAGGTCGTTGTTGACGACGGCGTCAACCTCCAGGACGTTCCGTCCCCGCAGCCAGCTCGGCACGGTATCATCATATCTCCCATCGTCCATCACCGGCGAATAGACGGCCAGATCATACTTTTGTCCGGACATATAGTCCTCGATCCCGTGTCCCGGTGCTGTATGGACAAGGCCCGTGCCATCCTCTGTGGTGACATATTCAGCTAAGATCACCATGTAAGCATCTTTTTCCGTTGGATTATTCTCCACGAACGGATGCAGATATTTCAGCCCTTCAAGCTCTCTGCCTTTGACGGCTTTTTCGCTGATGCTGTATGTTCCTTCTTTTAAGTCACCGGCTGCGACTACCACCTCGATCCGCTCGGATGCTACTAACGAAATGAACTTTTGGCCGTCTTTTTCGTAAGTCAGCGTTTTATATTCTAGGTAAGGATGCACCGCTACCGCCAGATTTGCCGCTAACGTCCACGGCGTAGTCGTCCATATCATAAAGTAGATTTTTGCACTCTCGGCCTGGCTTTGTTCGATTAAATTAAGCTCGATTAGTCGGCTGATGCTGTCCTCGGCAACGGGGAAGTTCACGAAGATGCTCGGTGAGGAAATATCCTTATACTCCAGCTCGGCTTCCGCCAAAGCCGTCTCGCAACCAATCGACCAGTGAATCGGCTTTAGCTGCTTATAGACAAGTCCCTTGTCCACCAGCTCGGCGAAAACTTCCAGGATTCCCGCTTCGTACGATGGCTTGAATGTAAGATATGGATTGTCAAAGTCACCGAATATCCCTAATTCCTGAAACTGCTTGCTTTGCAGTTTGACGTACTTTCTTGCATATTTGAAACAATCCTTGCGGATATCAGGTTTACTCTTCTGCAGCACTTTGTCACCGAGTTCCGTTACCACCTTCGATTCAATCGGCAGTCCGTGACAGTCCCAGCCCGGCACATAAGGAGCATTGAAACCGGACATTGTCTTGCGCTTTACTACAAAGTCCTTAAGCACCTTGTTGATGACGTGTCCCATGTGAATATCGCCGTTGGCATACGGCGGGCCGTCATGCAGGATATACAATGGAGCATCGCTGCGGGCCTCTCGTATCTTTGCATAGATATTCTGCTTCGCCCATTCTTTTCGCAGTTGCGGCTCACGCTGGGTCAGATTGGCTTTCATGGAAAAGCTCGTCTTCGGCAGATTCAGCGTATCACGATAACCTTTTTCCTTTGTTTCCGACATCTAATCAATCCTCAAAATCATTCCAAAATAGAATTCTGTATCATAAGTACCAAAGTCACCTTTGTCAATATCACCGTAGAACTTGTGCTTTACGGCAACAAAAAAAGCCTTCCAGATTTCGCTGCTCTGGAAGGCTTCAAATTTCTGATTGAATCGCTTTCTCAGGGCAGCTTCATTTTCTCCGCAATAATTATGATAATCATGTTATTCATAATAATATTCATCATAAACCTGCAAAATCAATATTGGTTCACAATCCCATGTTTGTACCATACTCATCGGCTAATGTCAAGCGGGAATTTAATAAATGATACAGATTAGCCCCGAAACCTGTCTTCAGGGTATACAGTTATAATGTTTTTCGACTATTCTGCTGTCCTTAGTTTTTTATTGTTTTTATAAGTCTTCCATAATACGTATGTAGACGAGGCCGCGATCTTTAAATATCAGAATGTTGAAAGATGCAGTGTGTCTTTTACGAAATTCCAAATACCAGCCGGAGACGGCATCTTCCGGATAACGTTTTGTTCTTGCATATTCCAGGTCATCGCTTCTTATCCGATCAATCAAATCATTCAGGTCATTATCTAACAGAACTACGCCGAGTTCCTTCTGGAGGCTGTATACATCCAATAAGTCCATCATCTTCCAATCGAACGGATTACTCTCAGCGTTAGGGAAATCTTCCATCAGAACATCCTCTCCGCCGAAGGTGTTCAGAATATGTGAAATTCCCTCCTGATCCGTTTTAAAT
>CAZQXE010000188.1:0-6399 GCA_964597115.1 uncultured Pirellulales bacterium
TCATCAACGAACTTATTTCCCTCGACACTTATAAAACTCAACTTGGTATCAATCTTAGCAGCGTCAAACTTTTCCGGATACGGCTCCTTCCACCATTGTTGCGAATCGCCCTGGTCATGCTCTGAAGAAAACAGCACATCGTTCGAAATCATTATGAACATCAAACAAACGATTGAGAATTTAATGAAATTTTTCATGGTTTCTCCATTCCGTTAATCAAAAACTATTAAAGGGATTGATAATTTCTTCTTTGCAGCTCGTTCTCATCTGAATTACCTCGTAACTATTGAAGAATAAGCGATACAGGCAAAAAAGTCAACTGATTTGAATTAGCCACTTATAAATTTAATATGTTTTAATATAAGGCTCGATTGCTTTGGCCTGGGAATATTCGGTTACAAAATTATCCCTGTCTTTGTGCGAAGAAAACAAGTACAACGCATAGCCGCCCCATCCACCGCCGCAATACTTACATGCAAGGCATTTCTCAGAATCTATCAATGGAGCCATTCCTTCATCTATTTGAGCCTTATAACTCATTCGCACCGCCTCCGCCAATTTATCGATGTCCTTATGTAATACCGCTCCGGCAGCAACCTGGCTTGCCTTATAAATCGAATCATAGTCACGATCCTTGTCCGCAACCCCGGGCGTATCATGCTCGATATTCGTAAAATATACAGCCATGAGTCCCTTAAGCATGTCACCGTTTCGTTTTATGTGTAATACAGGTCGCAGGCCGCTGCGCCAAACACACAAACCTGTCTCCTGTATAATCGCAGGGTCCTGCCAGCCGACACCCAGGTCGAGTTCACTTTTGACTCCATCTTCTCCATTGAGAAGCGCCCAGGCACCGCTTCCACCCAGGCCGGAACGTTTTTCGTAGTCCCAGTTGTGCAATGTCACTAACGGCGAAATTGTACAATTCACAACAAAACCGCCCTCCCTGGAAAAACGCGGTACGTCCAGCCATCCTCCTGCAAAATCAACTCGAAGCGGAGCCTCCCGAGGAGCACGAATCCACTTGACGATTTTTGTTGTTGAGACCGGCTTAAATTCGGGCGGAGTTTTCGGTAATACTAAATACCGAACTCCTGTTTGCGTACATAAATCGCGCTTTATTTCGCTATATTGATCATCTTCAGTGACAGCCAAAATATCCGGCTTCAAACACAGGAAATGATCTTTAAAATCCAATCCAATTTCCAGGTTCTCTCCGACAACAACATCGTCGACCATCTCAAGCGATTGAATTATCGCTTTTTTATGCTCCTGAGGCATTGAGGAACGGCGATGTTTGTGTGCCCATAACACCTCATCCGATGCAAAACATACTGTCAAGTGATCTCCGAGGGCCTTGGCTTCGTTGAAGAACTGAACATGGCCGGCATGTAAAATGTCATAACATCCCGATATAAATATTTTTTTCATAACAATTCCCTGTGCTCTTTATTAGTTTACCGCAATTATCATAGCCGATTATTGTTTTCCTGACCATGGATTATACGGTTTTCGCACAATATCTCAAATGATTCATGGAATACAAAATATCCACAGGACACGTTACGTAACATATTTCCAGATTTAACTCAACAACAAGCTGGGGAGCGTTTGCTTTAGTGAGTAACCTCATGCGTAAGGTTTGATGCTTGCTTGTCTTCGATTATTTCCCTGATCGGATTGTAAAGTTAATTGATTTGATGTAAAGCCGGTAGATATATTACAAAATGTGTTTTTAATTATCGTGATAAACTTAACATTGCTATTTTATACAAATACCAATCCAAATAAAGATAACAAATAAAGAAGTATCTTGAGAGAAATTCTGTGCTTTTTGACGATTTGGGGTCAAGTAAGTTCTCTAACCTTCTCTATTATACCTCCAAGTGTGCCGGAGAGACACCTCTTAGATTTCATATATAAATCCTTAGGATACCCCCACAATTTTCTAATTGTAGTGTATTTCTTTATATCCAAAGGCATCAATCGACTTTCCGCTTTCGACTTCGTCATACGATGGTATTTATTAGCTCCTGCAAAAAACCACCACTGTTCGAATGCTTCTTCAATAGGACCGTCAATAATCACTTTTTGGTTATATTGTTCTTCTTTACCGTCGGTATACTCAAACTCAAGGTGCTCCTTCCATAAGTCCTGTCTTAATTTTTTAGAACCTTCGGGATCCCAAACAGCAACATTTATTTCCGAATCGGTTCTTAAGCTTTGGTAACTAATATTCGCCGAACCGATAGAATACCACTCATCATCGACAATGAATAGTTTGGCATGTATATAAATATCATTGTAATTATATATTTCCCAGCCTTCTCCATTATCCTTGTATGATGTAGCGAGAGTATACACATAAATATTGGGATGATTCTTGACTTCTCTTAAAAACTCTTTGGAAAATAGTTTTGTGAAATCAGGATTACCGGGAAGAATAATAAAAATCTTAACTCCTCTATATGCCGCATAAATCAACGCTCTTATCACTGAACGATGGGATACCTTGTCAAAAAAGTATTGATTTTCAAGATAAATATACTTCTTTGCATTGTTAATGGCATTCAAGTAACTCTCCCGGATGCTGTATTCACCTTTACTTATACTTGGATATATATTGCAGGGAATTGTCCTTGTAACTTGAATTTTGACACCACCATCATTTTTTTGAGGTGGTTCTACCGGATATTCTGGAATATCATCCGGCCGTGCATCTTGCGGGAATGAACCATATTTTTTATCTTTTTCGGTTGCTTCATTCCATCTTTGTATAAAGTTATGAATTACATCTATAACCGCAGGTCCTTTAATCTCACAAAATAGGTCGTGCATCGGATGCGGTTTCTTTCTATCGTGAGCACTGGAATCGATATGAGTTTCATCCATGTTAACACCGCCGACAAATGCAATTTTATCATCTATAATGAAAATTTTCTGATGATGACAACCCCACTTATTATAATCCCATCTGAATTTTGCGTTACAATTAAGGTCCTTTAATTTGTCAAAATCTTTTTTTGTTCCTTCAAAATCTCCTTTTGTCATCTTACTCCGCCAGGCCAAAATTCTGAAATCCAAGTTTTCTTTCCGACTGACCTCCGAGATAATCTCTATTATGCTTCGATCAAATGACGGAATCCTGAAGTCAATATCAACAAAGCACACCGTCAGCCACACTTTCGACTCGGCTTCTAATATCTTATTAAAAATGCGCTTCATAGCCTTTTCGCCATCTATATACGGGATGGCAGTATTACCCTCTCTCTGCGGATAGCATGATTCTGTTTTTGTTGATTCTGTTTTTGTTGATACCGGTGGTATAGACATATTTCTCCTTTCTATATAAGCAAGGATTATGAACAAATTAGGAAGTTAAATCTCTTTTTGACACTATCGGTTCCTCATTAAGAAACCATTTTAAAATCAAAACCTGAGTTCTCAATTCTTCGGAATACGAGTTTTGTTGCAGATTAAAAAGATTATCTCACAACCGAAGATTAAACAATTCCTGCGGAAAAGTCAAGAGATTTTAGGTGAAATCCAGAGCTATATCGAGCTTCGCCTGACAGACTTCCGGCTCGCGAGGTGATTAAATTTTATGTTGTTTTTTGCCGGGCCAGGAAAAACACTGTAAATTCAAGCCGATGATGAGATTTAACCAACGCAATCATCGCGGAAAATAAAGCTTTAATCGCGGATTTTAGAACATTCCTCCTGAGAGGTTTGCTCAAAATCCTTTCAACCCGATAACCTCCGTATCTGAGTTGTTCAATAATCTGGCCGACAGAATATTCCGTAACGTGGTGCTTCGACATTAAGGCTACAGGTTTACCGCAAAGTGCCCTCACAAAATTCCCAAGCCTGTATCGACTTGGTGTAGAAATTACCACAAATCCACCGGGTTTTAAGATTCCGGTTATCCTGCTCAGCATAAATACGGGGTCGGGGACATGCTCCCAAAGATTATTGCATACGACGATATCGAAGTAATTCTCTGCATAGGGACATTCACGAGCATTTCCCACCGCGAAATCAATCCCGGAAAAATGGCTGACCGCGTATTCAATTGCAGAAACAGAGTAGTCAAGGCCTGATATCTCCGCATCAGGAAACATTTGCCGAATCTCGTAAGTTATATGACCCTGCCCACAACCGATATCCAGTATTTTCGGCACACCTTTAATGCTGTTACAAGCCTTTTTAATCAACTCCAGTGTACATTCCACCCTTATTTTATGGAAGTCGGTCTCTCTGGTTTCCTCAATTGCATACGGATCCGATTCCTTATACTCATCGCACGCCTGTAATTCTTCAGGCGAAAGAAAAACTAAAAAACCTTTGGGATGTTTGGCGAAAGATGCTTTACCGTACAGTTCTTTCCAGTCGACCAGATCGCACCCGTCCTTATCCAAATCAATCGGACGCTTTCTATTATAGTCAAAATACTTCGTTGTCTTCATGTTCACTTTTTCTTCCAGCATCTCAATCATACTGTAGTGTAAAAGGCACTGGCGAAAAAGTCAACCGATAACATGACGGCATTAATGAATGATTGAAATGATAACTAAGTTGCTATTGGCGTTTTTTAATACCTTGTGGATTTCCCGCATAAGGGACAAACAAGTGCTTAATTGAGCTTGAGATTCAGCTCGAATTCTGCGGACACTTTCTCAACTTCCGTTTTAAGAGTGTGATCCAACTCAACTGCCTTTAGCATGTCTTCTCTGGCTTTTCCACGTTCCGTTAAGGAGGCGTAGCCGATTGCTCGTGTGTAGTATGCTCTCGCATATTCCGGATTGAGCTCTATAGCTTTTGTGTAATCACAAATCGATCGGTCATATTGCCCCAACGCCAAATAAGCAAACCCTCGCCCGAAATATGCCTTGGCAAATCCTGAGTCGAGTTCTATTGCGTTGGTATAATCCAGAACAGCTTTAGAGTACCGCTCTGAGTCTAAGTAAGCGTTTCCCCGGTTATGATAAGCGCTCATATATTCCGGATCCAGTTCAATGGCCTTGTTAAAATTGGAGATTGCTTCGGCATGTTTGCTTAGAGTCAGATTAGCACCTCCTCGATTGTTATATGCCCTGGCGCATTGCGGATTAAACTCGACGGCTTTATCATAGTAGAAGATGGCTTCGGCACCATGACCTGATATATAGTGGACAGTTCCCCGGCAGAAATATATTTCGCCAATCAGCTTATCTCTATCTAAGATGTGAATTGTCTTGTTCTCTCTCACGAGGTTATTCTTGTCTTTGAATGTCCAATGGCTGCCACGTCCTTCGAATTCGCTGTCTGTTATAATGCGTTCGCTGATAAAACCTTCTGTTTTTATCAGGTCTACTACTGTCATCGTGCCGTCAGATAAACCAACGATATTTGCGATATGGTCCGGTGTCACGTTCATGGCCCGCACGGACAGACCGATGGAATTGCCGAGGATGTAAAAGAGTTGTGAATAACCGAAGCAATTCGCTTCTCTATCTTCGATGATATCAGCTAAATCAAAATAATCCCTTCTATAACTAATCTCTCTCTTTATGCTCCGGCCCAAACCCATCATTATTCTTTCTTCAGCCTTTGCGAGTTTAGTTTTAGATATATCTCCTCTTCTACAAGCTTCTTTCGATCTGGTTAATATTTTTCGCAAAACGGCAAGAGCAGGCCGTCCCTGCACATCTTTCCAGTTGCAAACCACCTTGACGAAATCCTCAGCTACCTCATTCGAATATTCCAATTCTTTAACCGCCCGTTTAATCTTTTCGTGCAGAATGTCAACATCAGTTGAAGCAAGCGCAAGAGTCACTGCCGATTCTTTGGTGATATGAGTATGACTTTGTCCGCCAACACTGGAAACTATCGTTATTGCTGTAATGGCAGCAACAATTATGGATTTTCTGTATGACGTTTTTACAAAATTTATACTATTAGATATTATAAACATTCTCACTATGAAAATACCCCCATATTGCTCGCCTTTCTGCTTGCGGTTCCGATAAATCTATAATACCTCGAATATATAAATACACTCTTTCGAACTCAGGTTTATATATCGGCGAATACTCGAAATAGATTCACGGAAATCCCTGCAGAGAGCACATTGTTTTTATCGTAAAAGAAGAACTGCGAAAGAGAGGTTATTCGACAATAGCAGCCGATAGTGTTCCGTCTAAAACCAACAAACTCAATGCAAATACACTGCATTTCGTCTCTTTTTTCATGTAAGTAGTTCTACGTATTTTTAAACTTTTGTCCGATAAAGTCGTCTCTTTTAAAGCTTGGAAAAGGGCAAATAAAAATATGATATTTTACTCCTCAATTCATCTTTACATGATCCAAAGAGCAGTAATAATATGAACATTCATTCTTGAGGTGTAACTATGGAGCGGT
>CAZQXE010000189.1:0-6379 GCA_964597115.1 uncultured Pirellulales bacterium
GGTATAAAATCAGTTCCGTAACCTTTCCATTTTCATCCCTGACGAATACGATTTTCGCTTCGAATTCGCGCGGAAAAAATGTATTTGGCGACTCCGGGTGTAATTGGAATTTAACCTGCCCTTTAGCCTGACAGAAAAGCTTATTTTCTTCTATGGTTATCTCAGTAGGCAGATTCGCTGTTAACTGGTATGTCCCCACGTAATCTGGATAATTTCCGGAAACCTGCTCCACTGATATTTCTCTTTGTGGTAGTTTATAGGTCTTCCCGAAAATAATAGCAGCTATGTCCTCGCTGACTTTAGTCACGAGAGCATTCTCCAGGTTGCTCAGGACAATTATGCACACATCATCCAGTGGGAACCTTGTGATATTCGTTCGGAATCCCTCCATTTCGCCTCCATGACGGATATCTTTTCTGTCGCAGAGCTGGTCGATGACCCAGCCGTAACCATAGTCGCCCTTGAAAGGCTCGAACATTTTGTCCAGTCCATCCCGGCCGATGAGTTTGGTCGTGTATAAGGCTCGATCCCAAAGATACATATCACGAACCGTCGAATAAATAGCCCCCGAGGCGTGTGCGTTGGACATTATCCTCGTTTTTGAGAGAGTGACTTTATTGTTCTCGACAACGCATCCTTTTGCAAAGTTTTTATAACTTTTATCCGGATATTCAAAACCGGAGTTGTTCATCTCAAGCGGCTTGAAAATCTGTTCCTCGATATATTGGCCGTAGGTTTGCCCGCTGACTTTTTCAATAATCAAACCCAAAAGGATATAATTCGAGTTGCTATATTCAAATTTTGTGCCCGGTTCGAACCGCAAAGGTTTGTCTTTGAACGTAGCAATTGTTTTTTTAACTGGGCATATTTTCAACCTTCTTTCCGTGTTAAAGTCCGGCAGGGTTGTGTGGTCAACAATGCCGGATGAATTTGTCAGGAGATTGTGAATCGTAATTTTGTCCCCGTTAGGATAATCAGGTATGAACTTTGTAAGCTTGTCATCGAGACTCAGCTTGCCTTTTTCTTCGAGCTGCATAATCGCCATCGCGGTGAAGGATTTTGTCAGAGAAGCGATGCGAAATTTTGTGTCCGGACTATTTTGAATATCGTTATTATAGTCGGCTTTTCCGTATCCTTTTTCCAGCAGAATATCACCACCCTTAGCTACCAATACCGCCCCACTGAACAAATCCATTTCTTCGTAAGCACGAATGTATTCGTCTATTTTCAATCGGATATCTTCTCCCGCTGTAGCTTGCTGAGGACTCAGTAATATTCCTGAAATTAAAAGTATACCAACAACAAAATACCTTCGATTATCATTTTGAGTTTTCATTTCAAACCTCTTTAAATAGACTTCCAAATTTATACTGTTCCTGAATACTCCACATACGTCATAATTCAAATACCAATTTTGTGAGAAGGTGTTACTTGTTTTTTATACTTTTTTGTTTAAGCTTGATTTTTTCGATGGTTTCTTATTATTTAAGCAGTAAACGATACCAATAACAGGGAGAATTCAAATGGCCAAGAAGCAGGATTTGGTCGGTTATTGTGGGTTATACTGCGGAGACTGCTTCGGTTATAAGCAAACCGTGGCTGACCTCGCACGAGACCTTAGAAAAGAGCTAAGAAGCTATCGATTCGATTTGATGGCAGATGCGCTGGCAAAGGTGCCCTTCTTCAAGGAATTCAAGAACTACGATAAGTGCTATAACTTGTTGGGCACAATGGTGAAGTTCCGCTGTAAAAAGACCTGCCGAGGCAACGGCGGGCCGCCCAACTGCAAGATAAGAAACTGCGCCAGAAAGAAAAAACTCGCCGGCTGCTGGCAATGCGATGATTTTCCCACCTGCGAGAAACTCAAAATCCTTGAACCGCATCACGGTGCGGCCAACCAGAAAAACCTGCGAAAGCTCAAAAAGCAAGGCCCCGCCGCATTCATCAAAGGCAAGAAATACTGGTACGCAACAAAATAGAATCCCAGTCTCAAACTCGCCCTGTAAACTCCGTCCCGCCAACGGCTTAAGTGTCTTGATTTTAAAGCTTTATGTCCACCTAAAACGTCTTTTACAAACCATGACGGAGATTTACGACGATTTTTTGTTTAAGAAGTAATCGGATTCGTTTCGGTTTTTTCAAAAAAATGCTGTAACGAATCTGTCCTTTCGGCGTCTATCAATTTAGGTAAACACTATTTTATGGCTGAAGAACAAACATGGACTAAGCTGGTTGAACTGGCGCAACAGGGTCACGAAGATTCTATGAATAAACTGGCCCGGGGGGTCAAGGGCAGGCTCTGCGCGTATATATATCGTGTGACTTTGGATCACGATTTGACCCAGGACCTGTCTCAGGAGGTATTACTGCAAATGGTTAAGTCTCTAAACCGTCTCGACAATGCCGAGCGTTTCTGGCCCTGGTTGTATCGGGTTACACAGAGCAAGATACAACAGCATTACAAGACCAGGAAAAGAAAGGTATCAGTTACCAAATCGGCTGCTTATGAGGAGCATCTTTCACGCCAAAGCGACTATCATCAGGATGACGGCATGCGTGTATTAGCCCAAAAGGAATTGTCAAAAAAAGTAATGGTAGCTATGAAGCAGATAAAGCAGCAGTATCGGGCGGTTTTGTCCTTACGCTGTTTCGAGCAGCTATCTTACTCGGATATTGCCGTGACCATGCAGTGCACCGAGGTCAGGGCACGTGTTTTGTTTTTCCGCGCCAAGCAGGCCCTCAAGAAGCAATTGACTCATCAGGGTCTGAGCAAGGGTTTACTTTTAATGTGCCTCGGTGTTTTCGGCAAGCTTACCGCCCCGGCCGAGGCAGCCTCGTCCACTGTCACTGTATCCGCCGCCTCCACAAAGGTCGGCCTGACAGCGGCGATAATTGCCACCATCAGCACGAAACTTGGGGTCGCTACGATGACGGCAGCGGCAGTGGGATTGGTCGGTGTAGGCAGTATTTCGGTACTGTCCGAATCACCATTGCCCCAAAGGCCCGAAGTTAAAAGTTTGCACTATACCACCCAGCTACGTAACTATGACACGGGTGCTCAAAGTAGCCTAAGTAAGGGAGCTTACGAACAATGGTTCTATTTTCCCGATGGAATTGATGGCCCGGCTTTTTTCAGAATGCAGCGATGGAATCCCCAGCAGAAAGAAAAACTCTGCGCCTGGCTTCAAAACGGCGAGGGCAATTATTATTACAGCAGCGGTGAGAATAAAATCCATATCAATAATTACCGTGTATTCTGGAGCAGTTTAAAAGTCTGTCGCTTACCCACCGATACGCAGGAATTTACAGACTTTCTCACGCAGGTAGAAGGTGACGTACGCGGTGTTGATTATGACAGGGACCGGCATACAGGTTTGTTAGCTAATGCTGTAGATAAAAGATTCGCAGACGCCCGGAATTTCCGGACAAATTATAGTTACAACACCCTGGACGAAGAGCAGTTTCAATATAACTGGTCCGATGATGTCGCCATAGTCGATGGACGCGACCAGATGCACAAAAGAGGCTGGACATATTTCCGCATCAATGGTCAGATAAACAGCCAAAATATTTCCGGCCGGGGACAAATCCCGTTCGTATATGACGCCAGCAGTGAACACCCTGCCTGGATGACATTGAATATAGGGGAAAAACTTGAAGTTATTGATTCCAAAAATGTTGCGTATTTGCGTCTCGCCGAGAAAACCGTACCCGAAACATATTCAGGGGGATCATTTTTTCAAGGCCTGGGCCAGCCATGGATGGGCATCCACACGATAGATATCGTCCGCCGAGACGCTGTAGCAAAGCGGCTGTGGTTTAAAACCGAACCATCCAAAAACAAAAAGGACATAATTGTCACCGTTTATCAGGAAAATGAACCTGTCAAAACTGCATTGGTATACACTATCGATTGGGAGAAAGATGTTATTAAAAACATAAGATTTGATGTCGAAGGCCGGACTAAAGGCTCGCTGAACTTCTCATATCTCCAGGATATAGAAAACATTGGCGATGAATTTGTCGAGCCAGCCATTTCGGACAATCCACCGGACGACGCACAAAAAAACCCGGAAACATTATGGCTCATTCGTTTAGCTCAAGGAAACCTGGGCAAATGAGATCCGGGATTATCATCCAGTCGATTCGCCATTGATTTTCCTGGTAGCAATTCAGGCAAACGATGCCGCCCTGTTTGATTGCTACCGTGCCGGAGAATTCGGAGCCGGTTAAAAGCAGCGAGGCCAACTTGCTCACGAAAGGCTGATGACTAACAATCAGAATATCCTGCCGGCCTGAGATAATTTCATCTCTTATCGCCGCGACATCGTCATTCGGTGTAAGGCCTTCACGTGCGGACGCCTCATATCTCACCTCGATAACCTCCCTAAGAACTTCAGCCGTCTGCTCCGCACGTTTTTTTCCGCTGTGCCAAAGGTAATCGATAGACAGGTTTAATGGTTTGATAAAGGTAGAAACCTTCTGAATATCACGGCGTCCGGCCTCGGTCAGCGGACGTTCCGTATCCACATCTTTCGATGCTGCCTTTGCATGTTGGACAAGGTAAAGTTTCATTTCCAGTCTCCCTTTGAAAAGCGTTATACATTATTTAAAATGACGAAGATATAAACTTCAGCCAACAAAATCAGTATTGTTGAAATAATAACAAAATCACCCTCTCAGTCTACCACCATCTATTTTTTGCTTCGTACAATCACTTTATCACAATAAAAACCTCATTTTTACCCTATAATCCGCCCTTAACTCTTTGAAAACAAGCATAATGCTGGTTGCACAATAGTACAGATATGACGATAGGCTTAATAAACTTCCGTGAATTTAGGAGGAATTTAGAATTGCTGATTTGCAAAAATACGTAATATTGGACGGTTTTGAAAGAAAAGACCAGCCAAATGGGAATTAAATGTGCAGACACCAAACCTTCATTATTCTACTCTTATTGTTTATAACTGATTTTAAATTGTTTGATTAAAAACTGCTTTGCATCTGAACTACAAGGACAGCAACAACAGTAACAAAGCTACCGGAGGCAGGATTGGATTTAAAGAACCAATAAAAACAATGGGATTCGACTTTTCGTACCATACGAGGTTTATACTGTTGACGGCACATAGAATCTCGATATAATAGATTTCGATATTGATTAATAAGAAAAATAATTTGACTAACAAAGGTAAATAACAATCAAATCAGCAGATATGTCGGGTGTACATTTCTATGTAAGGAATCTATGCATTGGTGGCGTATAACCTGAACTAATTATCGACATTTTTGAATAATCTATGGAGACGAAAAAAGTTTCATGTAATTAGTTGTATCTGCATATAGTTACAGATAATATTTTAGAAGTATTTCTGGAGATTATGTTACATAAATGCTTTGGCAAGAAAAAAACAAAAGAATTCGGGTATGTATTGCAGCGATTGTCATATTGCCCGTATGTGCTGTGACGTGTATAGTGCAGGCTGAGGACGATTCGACATTTCCACATGAACACAAAATTAAAGCAGCATTTTTGTACAACTTCCTCAGATTTATTGACTGGCCAAAGGAAAAAACGGGGGACGCCAACGAATCCGTCATTATTGGCTTGATCGGAAAAGACGTTTTCGGTGACGCCTTTGATGACCTCAAAGACAAGACAATAGAAGACAGGCCGGTTGTGCTTAAACGATTCAAAGGCATCAAAGAACTACAAAAAGAAGATAAGGATAAAAAACCCGAACAAAATCTTCAGATCGAGGCCGTCAGAAAATCCCACTTATTGTTTATCTGTCCATCCGAAAAGCAACACAGAAAAGAGATATTAAATCTCGTAAAAGGCTATGGAGTACTCACCGTTGCAGATACTGAAGGTTTTCTTGAAAGCGGCGGTATGATTAATTTACTGACCGAAGATAATAAAATCAATTTCGAAATCAACGTCACTGCCGCAAAGCAAGCCGGATTCCAGGTAAGGTCGAAACTTCTCCGGCTGGCAAAAAGAGTTTACGAACCAAAGGACAAATGAGGCAACAATAATAGGTATTTGTAATAACAGCATCCCGTACAACTCATACTTATATTATCTTACGAATGAGAGAAATTATTTCGTATTAATCCTTTATCCGTACTAATCAAGTCGATATAAGTCCCCTTATCAAAGAAAAGCAAACATGATGAATGTAGCGACTTTCTTTATATCTTAACGTTTCTCATTCGGCCATTCCTGATGGGTCGTTATATTCTTTCCAGTCTTTTACCCATCTTATCATACTAAAAAACACGATTTGTTCCGATTAATCCGCACTTACAGATAGACACAACCGATAAAAAGCATGTTAAGAATTAGGAAAAAAATGACGATAAAATAGTATAA
>CAZQXE010000190.1:0-6368 GCA_964597115.1 uncultured Pirellulales bacterium
GCCACCACACTCATGAGTTCCTTGCCATCCCGGATCCGGTCCCGACCGACCGATTGGTAGGGAATGCCCCATGTCTTCAAACGTTCTCCCACAGGTTCGCCAAACCACTGCATGTCAATCTCAATTTCTTTGCCACTGTCACGCAGTTCCGACAATTGCTGGTGAAGCGTTCGTGTGGACGTGACTTCCCAGTTCAGTCGAACCGCAGCGACAATCAGGGCGTTCACTAATAGAATCCCAACCATGCCCCAGACCAGGTTCGTCTGGATACGCGAACGGGAGCCCCAGAATATCGCAACAATTGGCACGATGGGAAACCACCACATCTGTGGACCGTACCTGGCCCACCAGGTATGTATGCTGATCAAGAGAGAGGCCGCCAAAACCACATAGCTCAGGCCGATGAGCAGGCGTGGCATCGTCGAATTAAACAAGATCCAACCCGTTAATAAAAGGCTAAGCAACCATGCCCCACTATAAAACGGCCCGAATCCGGCAATGCGGATTTCATGAAAGCGGTACAACGCCAGGTCTTTAGGCGGGACCAGGAACGGCCACATCAGTTGGGCATCCGGGCCGCCATGAAAGGGTTGTGCACCCGGTCTTCCAAAGATCGCATAGCCAAAACGTACCAGTCGATGGCGTCCCATCATGTTATGCGGCGTCTCATACTTTTCGATCTGGTCATTCCCTTGCTGGGAAAGACTGGGATGGGTCTTGGAGCCTATGATCGGATAAAATGGATGCCCACGGTGAATCGTATTGGTCACGTACGGATTGTATCCAAAGACCACTGTGCCCAGGACAATGGCTGTCAGATTCAACCCGACAAAACGCCATAAGATGTCTCGACGTTTGATCAGGCAGTAGAGCCCAGCCCCGGCACAGATAAAGCAGAGAAATATAAGACCGGTGAATTTGGTATTGATACTACAAATCACCGCAGCCATGCCCACAAACACAACCAACGGATTGGCACGACGAAATCCACTGAAAAGGGCTGCTGCATAACAGGCCAGAAACGATACCATCAACCCATCCACCAGATACGAAAGGATCTCACAGGTCACCACCGGATTCAACGCTACCACCGCACCCACAGCAATCGCGCGTGAGCGACGCATCCCGGCATCCAGACACGCAGCAAGCACCGCCAGAAACGCGGCATCCAAGGTTATCCAGGTCACGAACTTGCCCCATTCAATATGACGGAATAGAGCCATCATCGCAGCTCCCACATACCACGGTCCCTTGGCATAATGGCGCACCCACTGTTGATTGTGGCGAGCAAACTCCTGCATAGGCACCTTCAACGGATTCCAGTCTTTGGCTATGCGATAGACTCCCACCTGGTGATACCATTGGCCGTCCCAGGATAAATCATAGAATGCCGCAGACACAGCAATCGCCAGGACCGTCAGTGATACAGACAGACCCAGCGGCCAAAGACGCAGGCGTGCACAAAGTCCTTGGCGCTGCCCCAGGCGATCGCCGATAATCAAAGCTGTCACAAACGCCACAGGTACCACAAAAGGCAGGGCCGTATGACTTGTCAAACAACACAACATCACACCGAACTGTGTCAGACAAAGAAAGCCCAGCAGCATGGCGGTTGTGGTCCATCCTATAACGGAAAGATGCTGATTCGTTACTGAGATCTCTGTGGATAAGGAATCTGATTTCATATCAACCTCTGGAAACATCTTGATTATTAAGAATCGTTACTAAAAACACGCAACGTTTTGACCCACGCAGTATAGATTTTTTTGACCTCGACATCCACCTTTTTCCCTAGAATCGTCTTGTACGTATGTTTCTGTCAACCTATGGAGCAAGCAAAATAGATCGGTGCTATATGCTTGCTGTCGACCAAGCGGTAGTCACAATCGCGTTCATGGGTGGTAACGGTGATGACCCGCGCATATCTCTCACGGATGGAATGGGACAGACGTTTGAACTTCAGACTATCTCCAACGAAAAATACGTTGGTCTCTATCATGTCTTTGGCTACGATATGTCCGGTGTTAATCCACCGTTCGAGCCAAACTCACTGCGTCTGGAAGGCAACGGAAGCAGAAGCCCCTGGGCTGGAGCAACTCTTTTTAATATTAAAGCGAGGATTTCCAAATAGGATTTCTATTTGGCATAATCCCCATATCTATCAGAAGATCCAATTTAGAGACAGGTTCAGTGAAGTGGAGGGTAGGCTCCGGTAAAGCGAGTATCCTGTTTCGTTCGGCCGAGAAGCTCCCGGATTTCGCTCGGGAGGGGGGATGCTACAGAAGAGCCCGGAAATGCCTCTAGTAATTCATAATTACCGAGTTCGGGACTCTTAAATAAAGGGCCATCATAATTGTCGAAGAACTTACTGTGGGCCGAAAATTCCGTATGAAGTTTATTCAAATCCTCCGGCGACTTCAGATTCTGCAGAGAATTCTCACTCACTGCCGGACTCCATGTAATCAATGTTTCGGATGCTGTGTCACCGCGTCGAACAAACACATTATAGTCGAGCTGTTTTACCTGCGGTTTAGTGAGTCGTTCACGTAAAGATCTCCTTTGCGAAAACTGCAGAAGGGGTCCGCGAAACTTTTCATCTGCTGTGAGCAGGTTATTGACGAATACGTGTCCGTCCCGCTCGTCGACATCCGGGCCGGTGCTGGGATGCCAACCAAAGTGATCGCCGACCGCGCTCCTTCCGGAGCGCCCGATGTATACAAGACTGTTTACTAATGTGTTTTGGTAGATTTGAACGTCCGAACTGTTGAGCACGCGAATGCCTTCATTACAATTAACAAACACGTTTCCGGCGCAAATCGCTCCTTTTGAGATTTCGAAAAAGAATCCGTTGTTGCTCCGCTCGATCCGGTTGTTGAAAAATCGGCCGTCAACATTGCCCACGTCATACCAGATACCGCTTGAATCCGGATGGTCTATAACCAGGTTGTCCCGGCACGTGACACGATAACATTGATTAAAAATCTTCACTGCCGCAGGATAGTATCCGGTGATTTTCTCAATATTGTTGCGGGTGAAGATATTTTTTTCCAATAGAACGTCGGACGAGCTCAGGATGAAGATGCCTTCCGTACTGGTGTCACTCACCAGGCAATGCCGGAACGTTAATTTGTCTCCCCTGAGGTAAGCGCCCACCCGGGAACAAAAAGAAAGGGTACAATGCTCCAGCGTAGTGCCTACAACGTCTTTCCCGTGGTTGGATTCGTCGGATAAACCTTCCGGATCCTTTCCTTCCACTTCGATGGCACGGAAGGCGTACTGTGTAAAAGTGATTCCACGAATCACGGGCCCTTTACCGTCAGACTTTTTGCCGTGGCAATCCTGGATGGTTCGTATAAGAGCGCTGTCGAAAGCGGTTATTTCCACCAATCGGCTCGCCGGATTAATACCTATGTAGACCTGACCTTCATCATAGTCAATGTAATACGAATTTTCGTCAATGTCTCCTTCGGCGCCGACCGGATTCAGTAAATTACCGTTGACGAATACCATATCGTTGTTGAAAAGATACAGCGGCGTTGACCTCCGAGGCCGCCACCAATCCGCAGGTTTTGATGCAAATAAACGTGACCAGGAAGTTTTCCATAATCCGTCACTTACAGACTGCCACTGTGTTGTTACCTTGGTTCCTTTGAGCACCGGTTTTTCATCCGCATAAGGTTGCATTGTGATTCCCTGGTTCAGTTTCAAATCACCAGTGCGATAAGTGCCGCCGCGCAACACGATTGCATCGCCGGTCTTTACACGCTCAATTGCCGCGGCCAGAGTAGTCGGCTGGGCAAGAGTTTTTCCGGATTCTTCGGCCTTTCCATCGGGTGCTACATAGTAAATCTGACCTGCCACTTTGGGTAAGTCGTAGCTTTGCCGCATTGGACCATAAGGCCCCCCGGAGGGTTGTGCTATTGCAGGTAGCGAACTAAAGATTATGCAAAGGAGGACACAAACAATAATATTCGGATGATTTTGGCAGATTCTAGTGAATTGTTTAGTATGGTTTGATTTCATTTTGTTTTCTTTCCAAGTTATGGTTAATATAAATAATTGGCTGATAGGAAATTTCATTTCCATATACCGGTATGATTATACTGATGAGCAGTTTTCGATTCAAGAAAGGAAATACCAGTGGTCACCTTCTCTAAGAACAAATTACGTACAAAGTTTCTCTGTGTTTTTTATAATGTCAAAGAACTCTTAACAGATTAATGATTCTGCAATGAATCCCTTAAGTGATAATCCCCGAAGCAACTTTTCGTTTCTTTTTTTATAAAAAAAAGTGTTTGAATGATGGAATATATATGAGTCACATCAAAAATGACATTAACTTGTCACTAACAAGAACGAATATCAGTGTTATAATCCCCGTATCTGTTAGACTACCCGATTTAGAGACAGATTCATGGGAGCGGAGGGTAAGCTCCAATAAAGGGGGTATCCTGTTTTTGTTGGCCGAGAAGCTCCCGGATTTCAGCTGGAAGTCGGATTGCTGTTGTAGAGCCTGGAAATGCCCGTAATAATTCGTAATTACACAAGTCGGGACTGTTGAACAAGGGCCCGTTATAATTATCGAAATACCGGCTGTGAGCAGAAAATTCCGGATGTAGTTCCTGCAAATCCTCCAGCGATTCAAACGGCAACTGACAATCATCGTTGCTCGCAGGACTCCATAAAATCAACGGCTTAGATGTTGTATGTGGACCTCTTACATACATATTATGATGGAGTTCCTTCACCTGCGGTTTATTGAGCTGTTCGCGTAAGGAAGGTGTTTGCGCAATAGCCAGAAGGGGCCTGTGATAATTTGCATCTCCAGTGAGCAGATTATTGACAAAAACGTGTCCGTCCCGTTCGTCCACATCCGGCCCGGTGCTGGGATGCCAGCCAAAATGGTCTCCGAGCGCGCTTCTCGTAGTGCGCATAATACAGACTGTGCTGTTTACCAGGGTGTTCTGAAACATTCGAACATCCGAAGCATTGATTATGTAAATGCCCTGGTCACAATTGACGAACACATTTCCCGCGCAAATCGCTCCTTTTGAAATTTCAAAGAAGAATCCACTGTCGCTCGGCCAATATCGATTGTTCTGAAATTCCCTATTAGGGTTGCCTACTCCTTCGACCCAGTTGTTGATAAACCGGCCGTCCACGTTGCCGACATCGTACCAGATACCGTTTGAATACGGATGGTCTATAACCAGGTTGTCCCTGCATGTGGCACGATAGCATTGATTAAAAATCTTTACTGCCGCGGGATAGTATCCGGTGATTCTCTCGACGTTGTTACGGGTGAAGATATTTTTTTCCAGCAGAATATCGGCAGAGCTTATGATGTATAGGCCTTCCGTGCTGGTGTCACTCACCAGGCAATGCCGGATTGTTAAATTATCTCCCTTGAAGTAGCCGGCTACGCGTGAACAAAAAGAAATGGTGCAATTCTCAAAAGTTGTGCCCACTACATCCTTTCCGTGTTCGGACTCATCGGACAAACCATTAGGGTACTTTCCTTCAATTTCAATTGCCCGGTAGGCATATTGGGTGAACATAATTCCACGAATGGTCGGTCCTTTACCGTCAGATTTCTTGCCGTGACAATCCCCAATAGTTCTTAAAAGAGCGACGTCAAAAGCGGTTATTTCCACTAACCGGTCATTTGGATCAATACCGATGTAAACCTGTCCTTCATCATAGTTGATGAAGTAAGAATTCTCATCGATCTCTCCCTCCCAGCCGACGGCCTGTAACATCTTACCGTCGACGAACACCATATCATTGTTGAAACGATATAGCGGCGTTTGTTTCCCATGCCTTTGGCGTCGCCACCAGTTCTCAGGCTCGGATGGAAATAAGCGAGACCAGGAGGTTGTCCATAATCCGTTGTTCAGGGACTGCCACTCGGTTGCTACCATGGTTCCTTTGAGCACCGGTTGTTCGTCCGCGTAAGGTTGCATGGTGATTCCCTGGTTCAATTTCAAATCACCGGTACGGTAAGTGCCGCCGCGCAACACTATTGCGTCACCGGTTTCTACCCGCTCGATTGCTGCCGTCAAGGTTGTCGGCTGGGCAAGCGTTTTTCCAGATTCTTCAGCCTTTCCATCTGACGCGACATAGTAAATTTGACCTGCCACTTTGGGTAAATCATAGCTTTGCCGCATCGGACCATAAGGTCCTCCCGAAGGTTGTGCCATTGCAGGCAGCGAGCAAGAGATTAAACAAAGAAGGACGCAATAAATGACATATGGGTGATTTTGGAAAATATTGGTGGTTTGTTTAGTTTGGTTTGATTTCATTTTGTTTTCTTTCTGCACTTTCCAAAAAATAGATTGTTAGGCGGCCAGTTTCATTAGCTTATAAAA
>CAZQXE010000191.1:0-6364 GCA_964597115.1 uncultured Pirellulales bacterium
TTCTGAAGCCGATGCTAACAAAGTCGTTAAGCTTTTCAGTTAGATTTACGGATAAGTTGTCGCTTGCTCATTGTTGTTTGGGTGGGAAGATTTCGATTAGAATATCGCAAAGATGTTGGATCGCCCTGCCGACCTGCTCGGATACAGGTTGTCCCAATTGTACCTGTGCAGGTTGAATCCCCAAAAAGTACACGTTAAGTGTAATATCCCGGCGAATCATATCCACGAACAGACGAGGTGAGAGAGTGTGCGTTGAAATAACGAGTGAGTTAAGCTGCTCCGGCTTGAATATTTGTATCGTTCCGGGTGTTGATCCGAAGTCGATAGCATCGATTACAAGCAAGTTCGCGGGAGCCATTTTAATAATCTTATGGATGTAGTTTTCAGGAACGGTGCCTGCATCTATCAAATCGGCAGAGATATTTGCCTTAGCGAGCTGCTCGCAAATCAGCGGTCCCGCCCCATCGTCGCCTTTCAGTACGTTTCCTATTCCGACAATGAGCGTCGACGAATCGCTTAATTTCTTAAGATGCTCGGAGAGTTGTTGTTCAGTGCTCATGGCACTTCTACAACCGAATGTTCAGTTTGCATTTGCATTCAGGGCACAGGATTTGCATGAAATCGCTTGTTTCAATGTCTTTTTTGGTTTGCTGCTGCTCAATCTCCTGAGGCTGAGTAATCAGCTCGCCGCTTTTGGCGATTAACAAAGAAGGATTTGTATATGCTAATGGGCCAAGTTTTTCATAAAGCCAGACTAGATGTTTCTTTGTACCTATAAAGGCCCCGCATTTTTCACACATTTGAAGCTCAAATTCATGAGTCTCAATGGTGCTTTCCTTGTCCATATTGGCCAGGTCCCACTTGTTTGAGAGCTTTATGCCCGTTTCCGTGGTGCAGTTTTCCTGGCAATTGCCGCAAAAGATGCATGCATAAGGTCTGTGTGTTATTGTTCGTACCGGCGGATCACTTTCGAGGTCATCGACCATGGTTAAGCAGTTCGGGGTCGGACAAACATTTACGCATGCACCGCAGCCGATACATGTATCAGAATTAAATTCCGGCTTGCCTCTGAACTTTTCCGGCACTACGCAGGGTTTTGCGGGAAAATAGGTGGTATATCGCGGCGAAACAACCGCTAAGACCGCTTCTTTCAATTCTCTTAACTTAGGCAAACGCAATTTAAAGCTCCCTTCGATAATCAGCAATTGCTCATTTGTAAAGCAATTGTCTTTTATTCGTTATTTGTCAATTTCCTGTTCGTATTTATCTACTACACTATTTTCCCATAGTTCAACTCCTGAAGCATACGCACCTTTTGCGATTGCATGTGCAGCCGTGGGTGAAGTTATCAATATGAATACGGCGCAGACTATCGCTTTGCCGCCTATGGGGCCCGAGCCGCTTGCTATGGCGACCCCGACTAATAGGAAAATAGTGCCGAGAGTTACACATTTCGTTGAGGCTTGCAGGCGGTTGTAAACATCCGGGAAACGAACCAGGCCTATACAGCCGAATATCTCAAACAAAATTCCAATCACTATCAGTATGTATCCTATGATATCAATCATCGAAACTTCTACCCTCCAAAAACTTCGCCAGTGCTATGGTCCCTATAAAGCTCAGCAGCGCCCAGGCAAGAGCAATGTTGAGATAAAAACCCTTTCCGGTTACCATCCCAAGGATGGCACAGAAGCCAACCACGACTGTACCTAATATATCAATAGCCACGGTCCTGTCCGGAGCGCTGGGCCCACGGCCGATACGATACAGACACAGGAAGCAACATACTAACAAACCAATGTAAAATAACGTTGCCAACGTTTCCATAATAACCTCTTTGTCAACATAACGCAGGATGACGCAATACTATTCGAAAATCTTTTTCAGGAACCACTCAAACCGCTGAGCTATAAACTTTGTTGCCTCCTCGATGTCATCGGATTTGACATTAATCCAGTGGATGTACATAAAACCATCATCAGTCAAATCTACAGTCAAAGTCCCGGGTGTAAGAGTGATGGAATTAGCCAGCGCGGTAATTCCTGAATCTGTTTTTAAATTAGTTTTTATTTTTACGATACCGGGCTTTATCGGCATTTTAGGATGAAGGGCACGATAGACGACATCCAGATTAGCCTTCGTTACGTAATAAAAAAATACGGGCACATAAACCAGGAACCAGAATATTCGTACAGGCGAAATAAATACGTGATGCTCTTTAGGTAATATTTCGTGAAACAGAATCGCAACGATTATAGAAGCTACCAGCCCCGCGATTACTACCTGTTTATCGATTGTACCGTCGACAAACGGCCAAGTCAACAGAATCCAAATTGCGAAAGCCAGAACAAAATATATTAGTCGTCTCATAAGATTAAACCCTTATTATTACGCATTCATCACATTAGCAGAGTATTTAACTCCATCAATCAACACACGAACAGCCGGCTCCAGAATACTCTCCCTCAGACCAGGTATAAGCAAGAGCAATCCCATAAGCACACATAAGCAGGCCAGGAACACCATCGAAATGAGCATGGAGCCTCTATTTTCTTCTACTGTTTGGAGCTTTTCCGGCAATTCTCCGAGAAAGACGTATCTTTGGACCTTCAAATACATAATCAAGGTACACAAGCTTACGAAAATTATTATTGCCGCAATCCAGTAAAAATGGGCCTGTATTGCTGCGATTACGAGAATTAGTTTACTCCAGAATCCGCTAAAAGGCGGGATGCCGACAATAGAGGCCGATGCGATGGCGTTAGTTGTGCGTGTAACCGGCAGATTTTCCGCGAGGCCTCCCATCTGCTTCAATTCTCTTGTGCCGGTTGACATCTCCACTGAGCCGCTGGTCAGGAACAACAGTGACTTATAGACAGCGTGATTAACGAGATGGAACAAGCCGCCAAGAATAGCCAGAGAAGCCCATGCTATATTGTCCCCTTTTGCGATTAAAGTTGCTCCAAGCCCGAGGCCCAAAACTACGTAGCCGATTTGGCTGATACTCGAATAGGCCAGAAGACGCTTGAGGTCCCACTGTCCTATTGCCAGGAATGCCCCTGCGACCATGCTCAAAAGACCAAGTGCGATCAGAAGCCAACCGATTGAAACAGAAACGCCGAAGACATTGAAAATCACACGGGCAAGGGCGTAGACACCGAGCGTTTTTATGAGGATACCGGAGAGCATGGCGGAAATCGGAGCAGGAGCCGATGGGTGAGCATCGGGTAGCCAGGCATGAAACGGTACCAGAGCGGCTTTTAGCCCAAACCCGACGACGAACAAAGCCAAAGCAAAAGTAAGACCGGCATTAAGTCCCGAGTCCTGAATTGCCTTTGAAATAAAAGCCATGTTTAATGTGCCGGTATTGCCGTAAACAAGAGCAACTGCAAAGAGAATGAATATAGAGCCAATGCTGCCCAGGACCATATATTTGAATGAAGCTTCGAGCTCCTCATGCTCACAGCCAAAGCCCACCAGTGCATAAGAAGCAAGTGAGGCGATTTCTAAAAATACAAACAAATTAAAGATGTCTCCGGAGAGTACTACACCGTTCATACCTGCGACCATAAGCAGAAACAGGCTCAGGTATTTCGACTTGGCGGTGTATTGTTCCATATACCGTACGCTGAAGAGCATAGCAGCGGCAGAAACAACACTTATGGCCAATAGCAATAGGCTGCTCAAGCCGTCAAAGACAAGATTGATTCCGAGCGGAATAGGCCATTTACCGATTTTATAGACGTATAATTGATCATTTCCGGTTGATAGTTGGATGGCTGAAACAATAGCGAGCAAAAGAAGCGAAACGGTTGCCATGTTGGCAAGAACCGTGGCTGCATCCTTGCCCTTTTTGCCGAACATCGGGAGCAGAAACGCCGTTACCAGAGGTATAGCAACAAAAACAGGCAGCGGTATGCTCATCCTCTTAACCTCCTTATCTCGGTAATGTCAAAGGTGCCGTACTTTTCATAAGTTCTAATGCATATCGAAATCATAAGTGCTAACGAACCCAGGCTGATAACAATTGCCGTAAGTACGAGGGCTTGGGGCAAAGGGTCAACCGAGCTGTTAATAAAGCTTGCGGCGATCTGTTGCGTTTCCGGATCATACTGTGTTTTATCAATTATTGGAGCTATGCCGCCGGCTTTGAATCCGAGCATAATCAGGAAAAGATTAACGGCGTACTCCATAACCATAATGCCGATTACAATCTTGACCATATTTTTCTTAACGACCACGCAATACAGCCCGATCATAAACAATAAAAAGCACAATGCATAATGCATCATTTTGCTCCTTCTTAATGACCCAATCAAATCTATTTACTTTTCCTTACACGGAAAATAAAAAGATTCTGAATAACAAGAAAAGTTGCTGAGGCAACAATTAATCCAATAGCGAATTCTGCTATAGCGATTGTTCCAGAGCCCATAAGACAAAACTCAAGATTATCGCCAAACAGGCGTCCCTTATATATAAAATTCGAAAAGAATCCTGCTGTTTCATGAAGCATGGGTATAATGGCTATTATGGCGAAGGCTAACGCACCAAAACAAGTGAGTACTAAAGCACAATTCAGCGACTGGTTCTTTCTGACAAATTCTCTGCCAAATGCCAGTGTCAGCAGTATGTAGGAAGAAGCTATAATTACACCACCTGCGAATCCACCTCCTGGTGTAAAATCACCAAAGACTATAATGTAAATACCAAACAGGGCTATCAAAAACTTAACCCAACTGCTGATATTTTTAACAATTAGTGTCATACCACTCATATGCAATAACTCTCCCATTATTACTACGTCTTTTGTTTACTTCTACGAAAGATCGAAAGGTAGAAAGTTACAAGAAACAGTGACGCGCCGACTTTCAAGCCAATAGCTATATTCGACAGAGGAATAGTGCCGGCGCTTATAAGCTTAAATGGTTTGCCATGCCCTACTAAGAAATTGTAAAAGAAAGTTCCACTATAAACGAATCCCAAAATCGCTATCACAGCGAACGCCAATGCTCCCAGAGAATCAAGTTTTGAACTGAGTGATAAAGGCAGGCTTTCCTGTGCTAAATCTTTGCCGAAAGCTAACATAAGCAGCACATAGGAAGATGCTAAAATTACACCACCTGCAAAACCACCGCCGGGTGTTAGGTGGCCGAAAATAACAATATAAATGCCAAATAGGATAATCAGCACTTTGACCCAACTACTGATGGTCTTTACTATAATTGTCATACCTTTCATTCGTCTGAATCCTCCAGTCGTTTTCTTGCTCTTTCTCGCAGAATCACGGTTGCCCCAATAATTGAAGTAAACAGTACCGTTGCTTCGCCAAGTGTATCGTATGCACGGTAGTCTAAAATAACTGAGGATACGAGATTTGCCGCTCCCGTTTGCTGCAAACCTTCACGGATGTACGTTTGGGAGGCGGAATTTTCGGCCAGGGCAAAAATAGGTATCCCGAAATCAGGCAAAGTCTCGAAAACTCTCAGTCCTGCTAAAAATATGACAAAAATAATGACAACCGAAACAACCGTTCCGAAAAATTCTTTGTCACCGCTGATAAAGGTCAAATCGCGAGAAATTGTGGCACGAATCAGGATAATCAGGCCTAAGACTTCAACCACAATCTGAGTTATTGCAATATCGGGCGCGCGCAGGAATAGAAACATCAGGGAAGCACCAAAGCCAATCGCACCAATACAAATTATAGCGCTTAGCAGATTCTTGGTTTCCACCGCAATAATAGCTGCAATCAATATAAACAGTAGTAAAATGTAAAAAATAGTCATTGTTACTGTCCTTTTATGTTATTGTGAGCTAAGCTTTGCGTTTCTCACAGTTACTACTACTATCTTTTTTCGTAAATCTCCCGTTAATTACCGATGCTTTACCATATCCCACATAGTACGAGCAGAACCACGAGCAATCCTATAGTGACCCAGGTTAAATACATTGGCAAGACGCCGGAATGAAGCCATCGCAGAAAGCCTGTCAGGCTTAATCCGCATCTTGCACCCTGGTCGTATAAATCGAAATGTCCCTTTTCTTGTCCGGCGTAAAGTTGTTTCAGGCCACCCATTCGTGAAACAGTTTTATAAAAATGCGTTCCCGGGATTATCATTTGTTCATTAGACTGAACCTCGCCGCATGTCCAGGTTGGTACGATCCTGACATTTCTTGACAATCTCCCGAAAACCCAGATGAGTAATCCAATACCGATGCCGATTATAATCAGGATCGTGGCTAAACCGGACCACCATGTACTCAACTGTGGCTCTATGCCCAATGCCGGATAAATGAACATTTTTAGCGGTACGTGATAAAAGATACCAAAGAATATACACAGCAAAGCGAGTATAACCAT
>CAZQXE010000192.1:0-6319 GCA_964597115.1 uncultured Pirellulales bacterium
CAGACACAGCCTCACGGCAATGCCCTTGCGTTTCGCTAACACTTCACCTCCATCAGGTTGTGTAGAGAACTTACATCTCCAACTTGTCGAACATGCTCGGCGCACTAAAAGGGCTGTTAGTGCTTATCACTAACAGCCCTTTTTCTTTACCATCAACTATCAACGAGCAGAATTGGTACTTGCTGCCTACTGCCTATGCCGCTTTTTTGAATACTGCAGAAGATAGCTCATGCTACTGTTGCTTTGAGCTTTCCATTCGAGCATCCAACCTTCGGCTGATATCTTTTATTTGCCGGTCTAAGACAAATAAATAGAAACAGGTACACAACCACAAACATGAATATGCAAGGCAAAGGTAAAACATAGAACAACCTCCATTAATAGAGAGATTCTTTTTCCAACCTGGCTTTACTTTTCAGGATGTCAGTTTTCAGCCAAATCAATACTGTGGCCAGCAGCAGTGCTGCAACCATACTCAACATTAAAGTCATAGTTTGCCAGGAAGAGTCAAAACTGAAATTAGCTCTATGAATATCCGGCATAAAGCGAGCACTGATGAATACCATCGGCACATCCAGAAACGCTATTATTCCGAATACAGCGCAAACCCGCGCTCTTCGCTGCTGTGAGCCGGGCAGATTTGCTCGTAAGATCAAATACACAATATAAAGGAACCAAAGAATCGCAGAATTAACCAGGCGGGGGCTCGGTGTCCACCAAATGTCCCACTCCGCTTTCGAGAAAATTATGCCGGTGGCATTGAGTACTGTGGCAAATACCGCTCCGACTTCTGCTGATGCTGTTGCCACAAGATCCCATCCCTGTTTGTTCGTGCACAGATAAGCAATTGAAACTACAAGTAACACAACAAAGCAGAGTAAGGCACAAATAGAGCTGGGCACATGTGCATAAAGAATGTTGCGAACAGGCGAATCGGGGTTGGCAGCGGGGCCACTAATTTGGCCCATGGTCAATGCCATGCACATAGAACCCAACAAAAGAATAAAGGCTAATAACAGCAGAATTTGTCTCATTTCTTTCTACTCCTTTATTATGAAACCAAATAACAACCAACAAGCCACAACAAATATTGCGTCAAACGCGATCATATATCCAATCGCATCACTGAAGCTGCCGACAAAAGCCAGGGCACCGGTACCGACAAGCTCTTCAGGAATATTACCAAACAGGATCAGCAGAGCAAAGGTGGCAGGTATCATCATCGGCATAAGTATAACAAGGACAATAATACTCAAAAGTGAGCCACGAGTCCGAGTTATTTGGACTATAGCAGAAAACAGTGTCCCCACACTGGATATTCCAAGATTGCCCAGCATAAGAATAGCTATCAACGCCAGCCACTCGCTCTGTATGTTAAGACGGAAAAATAAAAATACGACAGGAACGAGAATGATTTCGAAAATACAAAGCATTACGATGTTTACAAACAACTTTGAGAGGTAAATTGTCCCGGCATCAACCGGGGCAAGTAGTAAACCATAAATGCAGTCCTGTTGTTGTTCCGTCGCAAAAGATCTCTCTTGAGCAAGAAGTCCGCAGAACAGCAATGCTATCCAAAGTGACGTAGGACCCATTATTTCTGAGCTAATCATAGCAGTTTCGGAAACTATCCGAAAAATCCACACTATCAGCATTCCGAGCACAATCATAGTGGGCAGGACTTGCTTTGCCCGCAGTTCGGTGACAATATCCTTAACAAAGATAGCCTTGAAGCTCAGCCAGAAATACTTCAATTCTTACTCCTTGCATACGCCAGGTAATCCTGTGCGAAACCGGCAGTGTCAATATCGCATATCATTGTATCAAAAATCAGTTGTCTCTTATCTAAAACGACCACACGATCACAACAACGTATGCCGGTCTTTATATCATGTGTTGTCATAATGATTGTACCGCCATTATCGGTGAAGTTAGCTAAGACATCGATTAGATGTTGGCTGGCTTCTGCGTCCAGACCGGTAAACGGTTCATCTATAAGCAATACGACCGGCCGATGCACCAGAGCTCGGGCTATAGCCAGACGCTGAAGCAATCCTCTGGAAAGGATACCTGCTCTGTCATATCTGTAGGGGGCAAGCCCGATGTCTTCAAGTAGCTCCTCTACACGAGATGTGCTGCCTTTTACGCCATAAAGACTCGCGAAAAACAAGAGATTCTCACGAACTGTCAATTCGGGATAGACCATACTTTTGTGTAATACTACGCCAAGCTGTGTCCTGGCTTTCCCTATGTGTTCTTTTACGCTGTATCCACAAAGCTCAACTGAGCCCCGGTCCGGTTCGAGAAGGCCGGCGATTATCCGAAGCAGCGTACTTTTACCGACGCCGTTTGCACCGCATACACAGACGGATTGGCTCTGATAAACATCAAGGTTTATGTTGTTCAATACTGATCTCGTCTCGAAAGCTTTACTGATCGAGCTTATGTTTATTGCAGTGTTGTTTGAACAATGTTTTTGTTTTTTTTCGCTCATAATCCTCGAAATTTGGAAGCGGGTAAAGTCATTAAGATCAGCCCTTTTGGGAACGAATTTTCAAAAAGGCCAGGATGACAAGAACACCGAACACTAAGGACAAAATCACCCACGTTTGAATACTGGATGCGTTGACATTAAATCCCGTGACTTGGAAAGCCAATTCATCATTCGGAGCCAGGCCACTGAGCTTATAATATTCCATTGAAGTTTCATTTCTGCTCATGATTTGTTTTTCCGCCTGGTCAAGACCCTGGAGTTTCGCCTGACCTAATTCTGCGAAAATCATGAAGCTGGAAGTTGGTAGAGTAATCTTTTTAAAAATATCAACAGCAGCAGAAGTAATATCAAGTGTGTACGAAAAAGCGATCTGGTACTCACCCGGCGGCACAGCCATTATATCATAAAAACCGTTTTCTGTAATAACCAGAGCATCGGCCTCAAAATAGCTGGAGGGGTTTAGGTTTTTGAATCCTTTTGGAAGCGTTATTTCCAGAACGATTGTCCTGTTTTGGCCGTCTCTTTCTTTTGAGCTCACAGTCATATCCGAAGAATTTCTAAGTTGCATAAACTCAGTTATTTCCAGAAACATCGGCTGAAGTTTTATAATGAGATGATGTGTTTGAATTGACAGCTTCGATTTATCATAAGAGACATCAAAAACCTGAACATTGGCAAGAAATTCCTTTTCTTCTTCGTTTAGTATAACAGGCTGCCCATTGAACATCATATCCTTATGCTTTGCCCGGGTAACGGCAACGATGTGCTCACCTGTGGGGATGTTCTCGAAAACAGCTTTACCGTCTACAACCTTGCCATTAAGGACTTTAAGCAGTTGTTTATGTTCGTATATTTGAACGATAACTTCATCATCCGTTACAGCCGTACCATTTGCTGTGCCATTGATTACTTCTACCGTTAGCATTGCCTGTGACGTGGGCACTACTGCTTCATTAGCAAAACATGCCCTTAAAAGTCCACTGAACAATATCACTGCTATGAGAAAGTATTTCAAAATTACCTCGCTTATTCTGTCTTGTCGGACCGCTTTGAAAGCAGCGGCCAGACGACAAATAATACACATACACCTAATAGAATCCATTTTAGATTTGTCATTGTGTACTCTCTCTTGACCCTATTACACAACAGTTTTTTGTCTGTAAGAAGAAATTAAAACAAGCACAACGCCAAATACCGAAACAATGCTACCAATCCAAATCCAATTTATCAGTGGCTTGATGAGAACCGTAAGATTTATCAGCCCGGCTGTTCGATCAACCTCTGTAAGAGCTATATACAAATCGTAAGTTAATGTTCTTTTAATATCAACCTCGCTTGTGCGTTCGTTGGGCCTGGAGTAATACGCCTGAGAGGGATTTAGACTGGCGATTAGTTTTTCACCCTTATGCACTGATATATCCGCTTTTACAGCGACGAAAGTAGAGCCATGATCGGCTTTTAGTCCATCAAATGTTATATCAAAACCTGCTATATTAATTTTATCGTTTGGTTTTAGTGCTGCTCGCTTTTCAATACCATACCCACCAGAACCTGCGATACCTATAAAGGCCAGGACTACTCCAATATGGACAATTCTCGCACCGTACCACCGCAGGTTCGGCCGAGCTGTGGACTGTTCGCCACTTCTAGCTCTGTTTTTATTATATCTGCCGAGCAAGTCAGCCACAAGGTTAAGCGCAGCAAAGCCACAGAAAATAAGACACGCTGGAGCGATTTTCTTGGTGATCAGCCAGACCGCCAAAGCCGTTATTGCTGCAAGCACTGCGCCGATTGTCCGCCAGCTTTTGTTGATTCCATGTCGCAGAAGATGAGGGCAAATACCCAATAAAAGCAGAAGTGCCAAACCACCTGGAGCTGTAATTTTTGTAAAATAGTCGGCCTTGAGGCTTATTTTCTGCTCACTGAAAAGACCACTAAAAAATGGGAATAGAGTTCCGACAAATATCAGAAATGTCAATAGTATCATCAGCCAATTACTTAGAGCTACAAACTTCTGGCCCGTCCCAATGACTATATGAGAATCATTTTTTTGCCGTCTATGTTTACTCCAAAGGAATATCGCAGCGATAACCCATATATGAATTAATAAAACCAGGAACAAAATTCCAAGCCCAGGTTCCGGGAACGCATGGACACTTGAAACCAAGCTGTACCGTGTAAGGAATGTCCCGAAGATACATAAACTAAAAGTAACTATACTAAGTATTGTTAGCCAGGTAGCAATTGAGGTATTTCGTCTGTATGTTCTGGAGCAGTGCAACAGCGCAGTAGCTGTTAACCAGGGCATAAGTGAAGAGTTCTCAACTGGGTCCCAGGCCCAATACCCTCCCCAACCAAGCTCTTCATACGCCCACCAGGCGCCGAGAACGATCCCGATAGTCAGGAACAACCAAGCCGATAATATCCAGCGTTGAACCTGTTTGAAAAATGGAGCAGGTCCTTGTGCGGTATCCCACTTTAGTGAGGCTAAAGCCCAGGCAAAAGGAATCGCAAGAGCTGCGTAGCCTATAAATAGAGTCGGCGGATGTATTGCCATCGCCGGATGTTGTAAAAGTGGATTGAGCCCGGCACCATCAATGGGAGAAACAACAGACAAAGCAAACGGATTCTTGTCAAATATCAAGACAAGGAGAAAGAAAACGCTGACCATATTAGCGGCCGCCCTGGCATAAGCAGAAAATGCCTTTTGATTTACCTGGTACTTGCGAAACACAAGCACAACAAAGCTGACTTGAAGCCAAAGCCATAACAAGAGTGACCCGGCGGCTCCTGCCCATAGCGCGCTCACTTTATATGTAAGTGGCAAGGCTTTTGAGGTATGTTCTGCAACATAGATAACACTAAAATCACCTCTCACTAATGAAATCCAAAGGGCTATCATAGCAACGGAAAGGCAAGCAAAACAGGCAATAGTAGCATTACGTCCACTTTCAATCAGTTCAGTTTTTGTCCGCCAAGTCCCCAAAAGGTCGGCTAAAATCGCATAACCGCTTAAGAAGAGCCCAAGCTGCAGAGCGAATTGTCCTAATTCCACCATAACCTATTTCACTTTCGCCTTATACTTCGATTCACAACGAGTCATGAGAAGGTCGGCGTGGAAAACTCCGGTTGTGTCCAATCGGCCCTCAACTACTACTTCCCTGTCCTCGGCAAAATTATCCGGAACCGTACCTTCGTAGTGAACCGGTATCTCGGTCTTTGAACCAGCCAGCGTAAAAGTCAAATTCATTTTTTGCAAATCACGGGCTATGCTTCCCAGCTTGACTCTACCGGCAATTCGAAGGGAATGATTCTTAACTGCTGCACTATTTTCCGAAAACTCATCTACTGAATAGTAATATGCCCACGAGGATTGCATGGCCTGATACAAAAAGTACCCTAAACCGCCACCAATAATAAGTATGCTTACTAAAGTCTTCACAATCGTTTTTGTTTTCATAAATATGTTCCTTATTTTATCAACATTCTTAATCATTTCCCCAAAATTGTGTCTGATAACAAAAAAAATAGCTTCTCACAACCGTTTGCCGGGTGAATAGATCAATAATCTTTCCATATTAGTACTCTTCTGGTGAATGCCTCCTGTTATGGCACTCCAGAAAACATCGGCCATGAAAAACGCCCGTATCCTCAAACTCTAAACGTTCCGTTGTTGGATCGGGCCGTACAATAGTTATATCAAAATTTATTCTTCCGATTTCAATACCACCAGTAAGACTGGTGGATGGAAATATCCGCCAAAGGCGGATAGGCAAAGCCTGAATACCGCAATGCCACCAGTTTTAACTGGTGGTTCTTTACTAT
>CAZQXE010000193.1:0-1189 GCA_964597115.1 uncultured Pirellulales bacterium
CGCCGTCGTTGAATAGATGTTTCTGGATTCGGTCGCCGAAAAGTTGGCGATATTTATCGTTGTATGTAATGAGCTGTTCGTGCAACCAATGCGGATTAAAGTAACGCCATTGTCGACCTTCTGTGGTTAAAGGAGTGACCATATTTTCTGCTAAGCCAACACCAAGAGAGTGCTCAGAATCGTGCTGGAACCACTTCCAGCCATCTGGATTTTGTCTGTTATAAATGCAAAATGTGTTGTTTGTGGCAACGAAACGTGAGCCAGGTCCGTCACTGTCGCTCGTATAGTATTCGATAATCATAAAATCAATAAGATTGTTAACATCGAGCAGCTTTTCGTAATCAGGATTTTGTGTGCCGTCGGGATTCATACCCTGAACTCTGTAGTATGCGGCATTGTCGCGGAAACCTGTTAAAGTTGCATCATAAAGTCGACGATATGCCTCCATGTTACCGTCAGAAGCTGTCATAGTATAGTGTTCGGTCTTGACCAAATCGTAGTCTTCTTTTTCACCGCCGAAATACGACTCGGCGTATGATGCCTCGGAACGCTCCTGCGTCTGGAATAGGCCCCAATAATGGCCATTGATATAAAGATGATAATATCGACTTCGAGTATAGGGTTGCCCCATGTCACCCTGAAGATCGCGTGAGAACACCTCGCGAACCATTGTATTCTGGCTGCTGCCCTCGAAGCCCCAGGAGTAGTTCTGGCTGGTCCTCAGGTCGACATTCTCGTACTCATCAGTCCCTTCGTCTTCAAACAATGGGAACCTCAGCTTTGCGTCACCATATTCGCTTCGGAAGAACAGACGGAACGCATGCTTGGGATTACTGCCGGTGCGGCTATATCCACCGCGGATTCGGATGCCGGCATCGATTTGAAAACCTTCACTGCCATCGGGATTGATCAACTCCACCGAGGTAGGCCGCTCCCAATCTCTGCCTTCCTGACGTGCGTTGACATAAATACCGTAGTTAGAGTGGAATAAATTACGTAGATCTGTTACGAGTGAGATAGTAGGAATCGCCAGTAGCGTATCTTCCATAAGGCCGGCGTACTGAGGATCATTTACGACCTCAGGATCCATGCCGTAATCGATTACCTGACCGCCAACACTGCCACTGGGCCAGTCCGGGCCTGGTGTATATTGTGGCTGCCTTGTAACATCACTGACGAAGATGTAAGT
>CAZQXE010000193.1:1289-3823 GCA_964597115.1 uncultured Pirellulales bacterium
GCACTTAGTTTGAAATTTGCATGCAGACCAGCATCTGTGGTATCTTCATCCGCCCATATCAAAATATAATCACCTGCGGGAATATTAGTTTCTACCGGATTATCAAAGGGGATAAGCCACTTTGTTGGAACAGATAAATTATCCGTCAGATACATTCCGCCAATGTCGATATCATTAGGTCCGTAGTTATAGATTTCAATCCAGTCGTCATATTCACCCTGTGGGTCCGGTTCGATACTGCTGTTCGATGCCATGAACTCATTGATGACGAGGGATATTTGTGCTTTTACAGCACCTGAAAAAGATACGGTTATTGCTAAAGCAAGTAACGAGACTCTTGCAAACTTAAGCATTTTCTGCTCCCTTCCTCACGGATGTTCTGAAACATCAACTATGATGTAATTCTTATAACCTGTGAGTTTAGCTTATTTTAGCATATCAATAGCAGTAAAGTCAATGCTTTTTCACAGTCGAATTATAGAGGGTGTCAAGACACCGTCCGTTTTTCGTGTGAGTTGCCCAGAGCAGTGAAAATTCAAAGAGGTCTTCGGAAAAGTTCATGCTTGATTTGCAGTACGAGGCACTGTATCTTCATTGCTGAGCCTGTGCGATGGCTTTATGATAATTCACAATCCGATGAAAGGTCCTTACGGCAAATATGATACCGAGAATCCTGCTCGTAAATCCGCCGATCTATGATTTCGCCGCGTATGATTTTTGGCTTAAACCTTACGGTTTGCTTAGCATTGCGGGTTATTTGCGTGATGAGGCTGATTTCAGGCTTTTTGATTACCTCGATAGATTAGCTTCCTATGCGACCGGGCAAAAGACGTTTGAATCTGATGAATGGGGTAGAGGACGGTTTTACTGCGAGCATGTTCCGGGACCATCGTGCCTGAAAAATATTCCGCGATACTTTCGACGATTTGGTTTGCCGCGAAATGTGTTTAGAGATTTTATGGAAAAAGGAGGCCCATTTGATTTCGTTATGATTCAAACGATGATGACCTATTGGTACACTGGCCTTATGGAAGTTATTGAAGATGTTCGCGGGATTCAGCCGCAGGCAAAAATTATATTGGGCGGTAACTATGTCACGCTTTGTAGCGATCACGCACGAAGGTTGGGAGCTGATTTTTTAGTGCAGGGCGCAAATCTCGAGCCGCTCTGGAAATACCTGGGAATCAATCCGGACTTGAAACAGCCGGCTTTATGGGAAGCTTATAATAAGTTGAATGTTGGTGTGCTGAAGTTAAGCGATGGCTGTCCCTTTAGCTGCACTTACTGCTCGGTGCCAAAAGTCTATGGTAAATTCAAACCGCGGGATTTGGAACATTCCTTAGCTGAATTGGAGCTATTATGCCGGCTTGGTGTGGAGAATATCGCTTTTTATGATGACGCCTTATTGTGCGAGGCTGATGAGATCCTGATTCCATTTTTGAATGAAGTATTGAAACGTAATATGAAAGTGAATTTTCACAGCCCAAATGCCCTCAATGCCCGGTTTGTAACCGGAGATTTGGCTGAGCTTATGGTACGGGCCGGCTTCAAGACTTTCTATTTAGGATTTGAAAGTTCATCTTCACAGTGGCAGAAACGTACCGGCTCAAAAGTTTTTTCCGATGAGCTGGCAAAGGCTGTTGAGCATTTTCTTTCCGCCGGTGCTGAGCCTGCAAATATTACAGCTTATCAGATCCTCGGCCATCCTTACGGTGACATTCAGGAACTCGAAGCCTCGATGCTTTATGTCAGCAGCCTGGGTATTCGCGGTATGTTAGCTGACTTTTCCCCAATTCCCGGAACACCCGATGGGGAGTATTGCCGTAAGTGGGTAGATATTGACGAGCCGCTGATGCACAATAAGACCGCCTTTCCGATTATCCTTCTGGGCTTCGACGAGTCAAACCGCCTAAAAGACCTACAACGAAAACTCAATCACTCATTACAAAGATAGTACAATTTGACTTTTTATCATAAGTTCCGTATATTTGTTTACTTATGAATAACCGAAAAGTACATATCAAATGCTTCGGGTGCCAAATGAACAAGTTAGATACCATCCTTGTGAGTTCGTCACTTCAAAAAGCTGGTTTTAGTCTGACTGAAAGCATTAAAGAGGCCGATGTGGTTTTGATAAATACCTGTTCGGTCCGCGAGCATGCGGAGCAGCGAGTGCTTTCGCATCTCGGACATCTAAAGCATATAAAAAAATCTCGGCCTAATCTTGTCGTTGGAGTCATGGGCTGCATGGCACAACGTCTCGGAGATGAATTACTCGCACACGAGGCCGTCAATATCGTTTGCGGGCCGGCAGAAATACCTCAAATAACACAGATGGTAACAAAAGCCCTGTATCATAAAGAAAAATCTTCGGCGATTACGCAAAAGATCCGTAAATCGGTTTCACAGCATCAAAGCGATGCGCTCGATGAGTTCGAATCTGCTTACGGTATCGAGAGTAAACAAATGTCTTCTCAGGCCTTTGTTCGGGTGATGCGAGGCTGTAATAACTTTTGCTCGTATTGTATCGTGCC
>CAZQXE010000193.1:3923-6289 GCA_964597115.1 uncultured Pirellulales bacterium
AAGATCTGTAATTATCTGCATATACCCGCCCAGAGCGGCTCGGATAAAATTCTGCAGGCGATGAACCGTCACTATAATGCTGCCTGGTATCTGGAGCTTCTTAACAGAGCCAGAACGATTGTGCCGAATATTGCAATCGCGGGCGATTTCATCGTTGGCTTTCCGGGTGAGACCGAAGAAGATTTTAATGCAACAATGGAACTTGTAAAAAAGGCAAGATACAAAAACGCTTTCATTTTCAAATACTCTCCTCGACCCGGCACCACTGCCGATAAAAGATTGCAGGATACAGTTCCTTCTGAAGTAAAGCAAAGACGAAACGTCGAGCTGCTTGCTGTGCAGGAAGAAATAAGCGATGAGTTAAGCGGAGACTTTTTCGATAAAGAAGTGAAAGTTTTAGTCGAAGGATTAAGCAAAAAACCGCATTTAAATATGGTTGATAGTGGAGACAATCCTCAACTTATTGGCAGGACTGCAACGGATTACATAGTCGTTTTCAATGGGCCAATATCGCTGGCCGGCCGGTTCGTGAAAGTAAAAATAACACGGACCAGCCCGCTGACACTCTTCAGCGAACTTATATGACTGCCTTAACTTCCAAACAAGACAGAAGGCATCTGGAAGATACAGAAATACCCAAAAACTAAAAAGGCAATAATCAATATAACGGCGAATATGCGATTTGGTTTGAGGATCGCGAATGCCTCTTTGGAAAGTAATTTTGGCATAACGACAAACAGTCCTATCGCAACCCAGATAGCCTGAAGCGGTGTCAACAATAAGCCGTCGAGTATCGCCGCGGTCTGCACAAGGAATACCGGCTTTTCCTTAAAACAGAAAACAATAATCATATTCGTGCAAACAAAGAAAAGTAGAAACATCCTGAACTGTGTCTTCCATGGAAACTTTTTACCAAAACCGGGTATACAAATCCTAAATGAATCGGCCAGTAGTCGTGGCCAGCCGGCTAATTACCCGATTTGTGTGGAAATCAACGCCGCTGTCCCTGATAACAAAAAAAGAAATCCGCCTGCAGGATCCCATCTCGAGGAGAAAAGATTCGATAGTTTTATGCCTACTTGCGGACCTTCCGGAGCTATTTGAGCGGACCGTAAGATGCCCGCACCGGCGATAAGAAACGCGCTTGTTATTATAATTCCCAGTACCATCGCTATAGTTGAATCGACGTAGAGAACATGACACCAGCCTTTAATTTTCTTAGCGGTCTTGTGGGTCATATTATTAAGCATCGTGACATCAGCAGGTTTGCCGTAGCCTCTTCCGGCGGTAGCACCATAACCGGCACCGAGCACCCAATAGGTATACCAGACCTGACTGGCAAATCCGCCTGCACTCCAGCCGAGTAGCGGGAGTATTTCATTCCATGGATTATCGCTTACACTTTCAAGCTTAACGGCCCATTCCGGAACCTGTGGAATGCTGAGGCTTAAGCTTTTTAATAACTCGGTAAAGCCCGGAAATGCATAGGCGGCAACACATAAAACACCAACAACAATGATGAGCACAAAAAAGCTCATGACTATTTTCAGGACATCAAATATACCCGACCAGACTATACCAACAGCGACGAATGTAACGAGCCAACCGGATAGACTTGCACCAATTGGTATGATGCTGTTTATAAACACGCTGGCTGCTGTAGCAAGAGCACCTATTGAAAAGGCCCCAGCCGCGAATTGTGCCACCAACACAATCCAGACCGCCCAGTGAGATGGGCCGGGTACCCGGTCGAACATATCAATCATACCTTCACCCGTGCAGACGGTATAGCGAGCGCCGCTCATGCCGATCCAGAATTTTAGAAATACTCCAAATATAAGAGCCCAAAGAACAGTGGTGCCTAAAATCGCGCCGGTTCGTGTAGCGATAATAACTTCACCGGAGCCGATGTACTCGGCTGCCCAAACCATCGAAGGTCCTACAAGAGCAAACGCAGCAAGGCCGACGGGAGGTTTTTTAATTGCCGATTTACTGTTGTTCTCTGATTTGTCTTTCATAGACTTAATCCTTATGTATTGGATTTTCGACTCGGCACATAAGGTTGCTGATAACTTACTGTCTTACAACCACTCTGTCTATGAGTTTTTCCAGATTGTGAGGAGATAATGCACTATAAAAGCGTTCGATAAATTTGAATATCGTTGGCTTTGCCTTGTGGTTAAAAAGGGATTTGACAGTATGGCTAATAAACTGCTATATTCTAACAGCTTAAAAAACTGAAGCGCTCGTAGCTCAGTAGGATAGAGCGTCGGTTTCCTAAAACCAGTTTAAATTTTTGTTCTTTCATAAATATAGCTGAATTAAGTACTTATCAAGTGGTAAATATCGCAAGAATCGCAGGTATT
>CAZQXE010000194.1:0-1396 GCA_964597115.1 uncultured Pirellulales bacterium
TTGGGCAATTCTCCCCCCATAAAGCACACCGCAATCCTTGTGCCGAACAGGATTGCGACAGTCACCGTTTTCTGTGAACTTTCTTTAGCCATTAATCGGTGGATGTCCCTAGTTCTTAAGTTTTTGAGGGACACTACGCTCCTCCTGCAATGCCAACGACAGGGCTCATGGCCGCTGCGCAACAGCGTGACTTGTAGCCCTCTGTTATATTCACTTTTGCTTGAGAAGCAACATACGTTCTTTGATAAGACCAGCGACAGCTTTAGGTGCATGAACTCGACCATCTATATAGCCGTCAGTCTTAAAAACACCCTCCACTTCTCCGTCATCCATTCGCACATACATGATCTTATCATGTTGTTTTTCCATGATTATTTCACGTATCGCCCTAAATTCAATTCCGCACCATTCCTTCTGTTGATACATTTCGCACAAGAACACAACAATCAGTTTTGACCGATTTCTGTAGATGTCTTGTAAAAGTATATCTAGAGATGGTCTGGCCAACTGAGACCTATAATTATTGTCATAAAAGTAAGTGTGCGGGCCAATTTGTATTTCTAATTCTTTTGCTATAGACTCTACAAAGTCTCGTATCTCACCAGGAAAAGATAGTGCAACATCAAACTCATGTTTTGTGATATCAATGAGCAGCGTCTCATTAGAAGTATTGCCATGCCCGCCTGTAGTCTTTGTTTTAATTTTATCTACATCAGCATGACCAGCTTTCCTGCTTTTTAATTCTTCATAATGTTCCCATCCAGAAACAGTCAGGCTTACATAGCGCAGAATCTCATCTCCTCCGTTTACAGCGGTTTTATGTATTATGAATCCTTTATCGTTTCGCAAATATGATGTGACTAATTCAAATTCCTCATAATTGTGTGATCCGATGATAGACAGAATCAAATCTTTGTTCACTGGGACTTGATCATTACCATAGTTGCTCTTGCTACCGATCCAATAAATATAGTTGTTTGCCTGCTCTTTAAGATTTGGAAGCGGTTTAGATACAATTTTTTCGATTAGTTGCCTATCGATCAATTGCACTGGCCTCCAATGCCCTCTTGGGAGATCACCTTGAGTACTATCAAATTCCTTGCGTACCCAATGGCTTAATCTTGCACGTGCTTTTGCCAAAGCTTGTTGATCATGGGAGAACTGTCTCAAGAGATAATATCGCAGGTCTGATAGGATTTCGAATTTGCCACATCGCTTACAATCGAAGTGATATACACACGATCCTGATGGTGTATTGCGAAAATCAGGATCGCGGTTAAGATCCATATCGCATATTACACATGTTTCCGGCATGTTATGCATATCCTCTGCCCATCATTTAGGCTCGCATATAACATAATATTCTTTGCTTTCTCGTTAACTCCTGATTGTGTTA
>CAZQXE010000194.1:1496-6276 GCA_964597115.1 uncultured Pirellulales bacterium
GTCTTCTTCCACGTTGCTTTGAATTTAATTTACAACAGTTGGCCAGTAACGACAAGCCTATTTTTTCTTCTCAAGCTGATCGATTTTGTGTCGGGTAGGACAGTAAGTCATTTAATGACAATAGTGTAACGCGAGTTGTCATTCTCGCGAAAGCGGGAATCTACTTTTTTTCGCTATGGACCCCTGCTTTCGCAGGGGTGACAGCCTGAGTCGATGCTTTCCGCAAGAGAAACTCAGTAAAGCAGATGGCTTCTTATTTTTATCGCATCTACAAATATGTAGTTTATTTTGTTAAAAACTACCATATTGTAGATGCATGTGTTAATTCATATTCTTTTGTGAAATCATATAACATCTTTGTAAACAATGACATACGGAGGAATAGAAATTATTTTGATAGTTTGGTACAGCAATTGCAGAAGAGTAATGTTGTGTAAATTTATGATATTTACAGCAATACGGTTTATTAAAGGAATTAACCAGAAGAGTATAAAAGGCTAATTAAGGACGTAGAAGTGATGGCGAAAAGAAGAAGTTCAAAAATGAGCTTATGGGTGTTGTGTATCGCAGGCATTCTGTTGTCGATGATGTTTAGCAGTGAAGCAACCGCCAACGAACAGAGTGTGAGCATTGAACAAATCAGTCAAGGTCTGGATACAGTCTGGGTTTTACTTGGAGCGTTCCTGGTGTTCTTTATGCAGGCGGGTTTCGGCATGGTCGAATCCGGGTTTATCAGAGCCAAGAATACCTGCAATATCCTAACGAAAAACTTTTTAGATTTTTGTATGGCTTCATTGGGCTTTTTCCTTATCGGTTATGGCTTAATGTTTGGCGACGGTAACGGCTTCATGGGCTTAAAAGGTTGGTGTTTGTACGGTCTTGAACAGACAACAAGTGGTTTGCCGCTTTATGCTTTTTGGTTGTTCCAAGCGGCATTCTGTGGAGCAGCAGCGACAATCGTGGCCGGTGGAATGGCCGAACGCATGAAATTCCCTGCTTATTTGATTTACTCGTTTATTATCTCAGCTTTTATATATCCTATTGTGGGGCATTGGATATGGGGAGGTGGCTGGCTCAGTGAAATGGGTTTTGCAGATTTCGCAGGCTCTACAGTGGTACATACTGTTGGTGGCTGTGCTGCACTTGTAGGGACTTCTATCCTGAAACCGAGAGAAGGTAAATATGCAATTGATGGAAAGCCAAATGTTCTCGCCGGCCACAATATTCCACTGGCATCTTTGGGAGTGTTTATTCTCTGGTTCGGCTGGTTCGGTTTCAATGCAGGCTCCACACTTGGGGTAACTGATGGTTCGAGTATAGCAAGAGTTGCAATAAATACAAATTTGGCGGCGGCATTAGGTGGAATTGCCGCTATGGTAACGGTCTGGAAGAGGTTCGGAAAACCGGATCTGTCTATGGCGATGAATGGCGCTTTGGCAGGGCTTGTGGCAATAACAGCACCCTGTGCATACGTCGAGCCCTGGGCAGCTTTAGTTATAGGTATAATTGCCGGCTACGCAGTCGTAAGAGGCGTTGAGCTGCTTGATAAGTTACGAATTGATGATCCCGTCGGGGCGTTTCCTGTTCACGGTATCTGTGGAATATGGGGCACGCTTTGCGTGGGTATCTTTGGCAAACAGGCTTTGGGACTGGCAAATAACGGATTTATCTACGGTGGAAATCCGATGCAGTTGGGTATCCAAATAGTCGGAAGCGCCAGTACGGTAGCCTTTATAGTTATCAGTATGAGCATAGTGTTCAGGCTGATCGATCTGACCGTGGGCCTGAGGATTAGCAGGGAAGAAGAATTGCGAGGGCTGGATATTGGAGAGCATGGCATGGAAGCGTACGGAGGTTTCCAGATATTCAGTACCATATAAGGTTGCAATCTCAAAGAAGTTCAAAGGTGATTAAATGAAACTTGTAATAGCATATATTCAGCCGCATAAGCTTCGGGATGTGAAAAAAGCACTGTATAAGGCGGAAGTTCATAAGATGTCAGTAACAAATGCCCTGGGATGCGGCGAACAGCATGGGTACGAAGAGAGCTACCGAGGCATCAAGTTCGAGGTAAATCTGCTCAAGAAGGTCAGGCTTGAAATTGCTGTGAACGAGGATTTTATGGACAAGACAATTAAAGCAATTGTTGAAGGTGCGAGAACGGGGAAGATAGGCGACGGCAAAATATTTATTTTGGATTTGAACGAGTGTATTCGCATTCGGACCGGCGAAAAAGGTAAGAAGGCAATTGGATAAGAATTGACAAAACATAAGAAAAATGTAAAACATGCAAATAGTGCTGTTCTTAAATTGTACAGGAGATGCAAGATGAATAAGTCGAGTGAATCAGTAACCGATGTATTTGGTTCGAACGTATTTAACGATACGGTGATGCGAGAGCGTCTTCCGAAGGATGTTTATCATTCCCTGAAAAGAACGATTGAAGGTAATGAGCCGCTGAATCCTGCCAGTGCCGATGTTATTGCCAACGCGATGAAGGACTGGGCTGTTGAGAAGGGGGCAGCGCATTTTTGTCATTGGTTCCAGCCGATGACGGGGTCTACCGCGGAAAAGCACGATTCGTTCATATCGCCAACGCCGCAGGGCGGTACTATTATGGAGTTCAGCGGCAAGGAGCTTTGCCAGGGCGAACCTGATGCATCTTCGTTTCCTTCAGGAGGGTTGAGGGCGACTTTTGAGGCCCGTGGATATACGGCCTGGGATTGTACGTCACCCGTCTTTGTTAAAGAAGACGGAAACAATACTACATTGTATATACCGAGTGCCTTCTGTTCGTATATCGGGCATGCTCTGGATAAGAAAACACCCCTGCTTCGCTCTATGGATGCCCTAAATAAACAGGCGATGCGTGTCCTTCGGGCATTGGGAAATAAAACATCCAGTCGTGTAACGGCAACGCTTGGGCCCGAACAGGAATACTTTCTTGTTGACAGGTCTTACTATGAGAAAAGGCTCGATTTGATCCTGACGGGCAGAACTTTGTTTGGCGCCCCTCCCCCCAGGGGACAGGAAATGGACGATCATTACTTTGGCGCGCTGCATGAGAGAGTTGCATCGTTTATGCACGAGCTGAATATAGAGTTGTGGAGGTTAGGTGTATCGGCCAAGACCCAGCATAATGAAGTTTCGCCGGCACAGTATGAATTGGCGCCGGTATTTGCGACGGTCAACGTTGCAACAGACCATAATCAGCTTGTAATGGAAACGCTAAGAAAAATAGCTTTGAGGCATAAATTTGTATGTCTGCTGCACGAGAAACCATTTGCTGGCGTGAACGGCTCCGGCAAGCACAACAACTGGAGTATAGTAACCGACGATGGTATAAACCTTTTGGATCCGGGACAAACTCCGCATGAGAACATGGTTTTTCTTGTAATGCTCTGCGCGGTTGTAAAAGCGGTTGATAAATATTCCGGGCTGTTGCGTGCAAGCGTTGCCAATACCGGCAATGAACACCGTCTGGGTGCTAATGAAGCGCCGCCGGCTATTGTGTCGGTATTCCTTGGCGATCAGCTTAGTGATATTTTCGATCAGTTGGCTGCTGACGGGGCCAAATCGTCAAAAACGGGCGGAGAACTTAAACTTGGTGTATCAACACTTCCGCCACTGCCAAAGGATTGTACAGACCGTAACAGGACGTCGCCTTTTGCTTTTACCGGCAATAAGTTCGAATTCAGAATGGTCGGTTCGACACAGTCGACATCCGGGCCTATGTTCGTGCTTAATACGATTGTAGCTGATGTGTTGAACGAGATTGCAGACGAATTAGAGAAAGCCAAGAATGTAAAAACGGCAGCGCAGAACATTCTCAAGCAAATCGCGACCAAAAATCGAGGGATTATTTACAATGGTGACAATTATACCGATGAGTGGATTGAGGAGGCTCAGAAACGCAAGCTGCCCAATATCGTTTCGACAGTTGCTTCCCTTGAGACCATTATGGAGAAGGAAAACGTCGCTGTTTTCAAGAAACACGGTGTTTTAACGGAAGCTGAACTGCACGCACGAACCGAGATTCTGCTTGAGACATACAGCATGTCTATCAATATCGAGGCGATGACTATGCTTAATATGAGCAAGCGTCAGATTCTCCCTGCATGTGTAGAGTATTCGTCGGTGTTGGCTAATGCAGTTGGTTCGATAAGTTCTGCCGGTGTTGAAGCGGGACCACAAAGAGAGATGCTGGAAAACGTTTGTGGTCTTATTGCGATGATGAAAGAAAATATATCGAAGCTTGAAAAGATGGTGGATAAAGCTAAGAAGGTTGCCGACTCAACAAAACAAGCCAGACTCTACAGAGATGAGGTGATACCGGCAATGCAGGCTTTGCGAAAGACTTCAGATGAGTTGGAAACTGTGGTTAATGCGGATTTATGGCCAATTCCGACTTATGCGGAGATGCTCTTCGTGAAGTAGCAGACAGGTTGTTCCATTAGGAAGTAAAGGGCGGCTTAACAAAACAAGCCATGTTCCATACATATCGTTGTAACTGGGTGTCTGAATAAACTCTAATTGTATCGCTTTTGGTTTCAGCTAATTTAGGATATAGTATTAGCAGTTACTATTGCATTATAAGATTTGCTGATATAGTCTATTAGAAGATTATGCTCACCATATCGTGAAAATAATAGTATTATAAGTAGCAATGTTGTCAGTAGTTTTGTTGATGATAACATTGAGGCTGAGCAATATTCAGCCCCTAATTGATATAGAGGAAAAACAATATGAACAGTAGAGGTTTGAAGATATGCCTTTTCTA
>CAZQXE010000195.1:0-3170 GCA_964597115.1 uncultured Pirellulales bacterium
CACAGGACCGCATCGCCCTCGATACGTTCCCACAAGACTGGAAATACTACACACTAACCTTTCCGGTAGCTCGGTATAAGCATTTGTCTCTGGACAGCGTCATCGAAGAAATGACCTCGTGTGACCGTAACTTCTATTCCATGCCGCGCATTTTGCACAGGGCCTTGGGCAACTTGTGGCATCGCCGCCAGCCGCTGATCAGCTTGGTAGGCAATCTCTCATACAGGAGCAATTTAAGGCTAAACGGTAAGGCATACGCGGACTTAAAGGATTACTGGGGCAACAGGTACACTTGATTTTTGTGGGATTTGATTAAATTTGCAAACAATTGGAGTGGCTGATAGAATATGAAAAGAGCAGATTATAATTATAACCAATCGTTTGAATAGGCGATTATCGCTCTCGCCGAGCTTTAATATTAGGCGGACATGATAAAAAAAAGGAAAATATATGAAAAGAAAAGTGGGTTTGTGGATTGATCATAGGAAGGCTGTCATCGTGTTTCTTGCAGGCCAAGAGGAAGAAATAAAAGTAATAAAATCGAATGTGGAAAAACAGATACGACGTTCTGCTGTTTCACGTTCAGGTGGTCCATTTGAATCACAGGCAGTTCCATCAGACGATCGCCAACAGCGAGAGTTTACGGGACACATCAACACTTACTACAATGAGGTAATTTCGTGTATTCGTGATTCAGAATCTATTCTGATATTTGGTCCTGGTGAGTCAAAAGGAGAACTCAAAAAACATCTTAAGCGAGAAAGGCTCGGTGGACGTATAGTCGGCATTGAAACAGTTGACAAAATGACTGATCCTCAGATTGCGGCAAAAGTTAGACAGTACTTTCTAACTCTGAAATAGGGTTAGCATAGGATTGACACAGAAACACCTAACCATGTGTTCCAGCGGACGCGCAAATACCCATTGCCGTTGAACGGCATGTAGGGCGAATGAAGGATCTCAAATATGAGTAAGAGTGAGAAGGTCGAACTAAAGGGACGGGAACTGGCCACTCGTTTGGCAGGCATTTTAACCCCTACTGATAGAATCAGTTGGAAGCCACCGGTTGATGAACGGGACAAGGCGCGGCGAGTATTGTTGTATCTTGCAGGTCAGCGGGCTTTCCACTATCCATATGACAGAGAGATCGGCTCCAATCTCCATTGGGAACAGATTCAACCCGTACCATAAATAAAATCGATGTGGAAAGTCATATAGGGTGAGATTCTCGCCACTGCGTCATTCTGAGCCGCAGCCGAAGAATCTCAGGCGTTACAATTGTTATTTAAGCCATGTAGGACCGTGGGTGATATCGACTTTTAGCGGGACATCGAGTTTGATAGCGTCAATCATTTCTTTGCGTATCCATTTTGCGTGCTTTTCGGCTTCGGTCGCTGGTAGTTCAAACACCAGCTCGTCGTGAACCTGTAAAATCATCTTTACCGGCAAATTTTCCGATTCGATTTTTCTCTGAATGTTTATCATCGCAATTTTAATCAAATCCGCAGCCGAGCCCTGGATAACAGTGTTGACTGCCAGCCGCTCGGCCTGCGAGCGTTTGTTGCTGTTCTTGCTGTTCAGATTCACAATTTCCCGTCGCCGGTGCAGAATGGTTTCAGCATAGCCGGTTTGTTTGGCAAGGTCGATGCAATCGTCCATAAATTTGCGAATCGAGCTGTAGCGAGCATAATAATCTTCGATGAACTTTTTCGCCTCTGTTTGAGTTATGCCTATCGTCCGTGACAGACCGAACGCGCCCTGGCCATAAATGATGCCGAAATTGACGGCCTTACAGCGCGAGCGCATATCGCTTGTCACCTCCTCGATGGAAACATTGAAAATCTGTGAAGCAACGAAGCGATGAATGTCCTGGTCGGCAGCAAAGGCCGCCATCAGGGCCTGGTCTTTTGAAAAATGTGCCAACAGGCGAAGTTCGATTTGAGAATAGTCGGCGCTTAAAATGCAATCGCTTTTTTTCTCAGGCACAAAGGCTGAGCGGACCTTGCTGCCAAGCTCGGTACGTATGGGTATGTTCTGCAGATTCGGCCCGCTGGAGCTAAGCCGTCCTGTGGCGGTAATCGTCTGGTTGAAAGATGCGTGCACTCGTTTGGTTCGCGGGTGTATCAGTAAGCCGAGCTTGTCGACATAAGTATTTTTCAGCTTGCTCAAAGTGCGGTATTGAAGAACCAACTCGATAACAGGATGCTGGCCGGAGAGTTGTTCGAGCACGGCTGCATCCGTGCTCCGCCCTGCTTTACCGATGCGAACCGGCGTCAGGTTGAGTCTGTCGAAAAGCACCTCGGCGAGCTGCTTCGGAGAATCGATGTTAAAAACAGTCTCAACGTGTTCGTAAATCTGCTCGGTGACGGTTTTGAGCGTCTCGGTAATTTGGCCGGACATATTTCGCAGCAGTTTCGTATCGAGCGAAACGCCGTTGTATTCCATCTCCGCAAGGACCGAGACCAGCGGCATCTCAACCTCTTCGAATAACTTTTTGAGCAAAGGCTCTTTTTCGAGACGGTCTTTCAAATAAATATAAAGTTGAAAGGTTATGTCGGCATCCTCGGCGGCGTATTCACTGGCAGCGGCTGTATCGACCATGTCGAAGGTAAGCTGGTTCTTGCCTTTGCCGATAAGCGATGAAATTGGAATGCAATCGTAATTGAGATAATCAGCGGCCATATTATTCATCGAATGACTGCGTGCCGGATTCAGACAATAAGAAGCGACCATCGTGTCGAAGTAAATTCCTTTTACCGGCATCTGTGCATTTTGCAGGACAAGCAGGTCGTATTTGATGTTCTGGCCGATTTTCTTTACGTTCGGGTCTGTAAGTATCGGTTCCAGTGCCGGACGGATTGTTTCTATGTCAAGATACTTTGCACCGAGCGGAGCTTTAACAGGTAGATAGAAGCTCCGATTCGGCTGCCAGGAAAAACTCATGCCGACCAGGCTCGCCCGCATAGCAAAGACAGATGTGGTTTCGGTGTCTATTGCGAATAATTTATGCTTTCTTAGTTCAGCTAAAAAAGCATCGAATTTCTTTTGAGTGTCTATTAGCTGGTAATCGTGACCGAGTGTTTCCGTTGATGCCGGACTCCGGATGCCGGATGCTCGACGAGATTCGGGAATCGCCTCTCCGGCATCGTGCAGGCCCAACTGTATGAGCA
>CAZQXE010000195.1:3270-6264 GCA_964597115.1 uncultured Pirellulales bacterium
TCAGACGTGTCACCCTGCAGAGCGAGGCAATCGATAAACTGCTCCGGCGTTATGCCCATCTTCTCAACCATCGCCCTGACATCCGTAATAGTATCGGTCTTGATATCATAAACACTGGTATGATCATCAAGAAGCTGCAACATATCTTTATCGTTTGCACAAATGTATGTGTCGATATCATCAGCGCCTACTTTTTTAGCCAGGGTGCCGATTATATCATCCGCTTCGAAACCATCGAGCCGAAGCATAGGGATATTCATTGCCTCTAAAATCCGCTCTATCTGGTCAATCTGGGCTGGCATATCGACGGGTATTGGCGGGCGGTTAGCCTTGTATTCGGAGTAAATATCGCTCCTGAAAGTCGGGGCCTTGCTGTCCAAAGCCACTACTAACATATCAGGTTTTTTTCGCTCAATAAGACTCAATAAAGCCATCGTGAAGATATATGTAGCTTTTGTCGGCTCGCCGGACGGGCTGGTCAACTGTCTCCGCATCGGGGCATAAAACGCAGCGTAAATGTGTGCATGGCCGTCTATTATGTAAAGTGTCTTCGCCATAAACGACAATATAGTGCTTACCGGCCCGAACTGTCAAGAAAAGCCTGATGCGTTCGGTATTCGCAGCGATGCCTTTGTGGTACCCGAATATTTTCTAAAAATCAGGCACGATTGGCATTGCAGACTACGTTTAGGTCCTGAAATCATCTTGTTCCCGAGATGAAAGGACGATATGTCACAAAAACACCGGCCATTCTCTCCATTGCCGGTGAAAACTCTTGACATTCGATAGCTGATATGATATTATTATGTTAATAAATGGGGTGGTTAAAAATATAATTGGGGGGTGTTTCCGGATTTGCATTACCTTTGACACAAACCATATTTATTGCAGCCTGATAATTTAGATTCAGGCGGCTAACTTTTTAATAAGCGTTGACTTTGTATGTAATCCGGTTGCAAAAAAAATAATCTTGAAGGAATCTTTTCGGGGGGAAAGAAAATGAGAATCTTGAAAAAGGCAACAGTAATCTGTGCTGCAGTCGTCCTTGGCGTTTTGGCAGGTCCCGTTAATGCCACGCCGGTTGTTGATGGCCGATTAAGCTCAACCGAAGATTACGACGAAGGTTATTGGGTCGAGCTCAACGTTGGAGGGGGTAAAAGGGGTACTGTTCTTCCCGACAATGCAGAACTGTGGATGCATCAGGACGCTGTAACCGGTGACCTTTACGTTAATTTCACTCAGCCGGTCAGCCTTGTGGACAATAGCTATGGAAAAACTGCCATCGGCTGGGGCAGGAAGGTTGCACCAAGCAATAAAAAACACAAGTTCTCACACCTGATCAATTCCGACGATGCACGGTTTGCCATTTTCGATGGTGACCAAAACGTCGTGTTCGACTTTACTATGGATTACTTCAGCCGCGACAGGAAGTCACCAAGCAAATACTCATCACTGGGTGTTAACGGCCGGGATGGCAAAGTACACGAGGGTTCGGCAGACAGTCTGCTGGAATGGGCGACGAGTCTCGATTACAACTTCAACGAGCTGGGTTATGTGCTCACAAAGAATTCACCCACTCTCGAAGAAAGTTATTTGATTAGCGAGAAACCAACGTTCCCGGGCTGGCGCTACGAAGTTACATACGAGTTCAGGATTGACGGCAGCCTGTTTGACGATAACGGCTTCGGCAGCTTAATTATTCCATACGTGCACGATTCAACCAACAAGATCGGTAAAAACACAGTGTACACACAGCTCAATGGTGCTATTCCTTATGAACCGGTTCCTGAGCCGGCCACTGTTTGCCTGTTAGGTCTCGGCGGCTTGTGCCTGATCCGCAAAAGACGCTCCAGACAAAGAGCTATCAAGGGATAGTCGGCAAAGATAAAAACACATCCGCTGCATAAGGGCATAACGTGCAGCGTAAATCCATGCGCTGAATACCGAGTTGATATTAGTTAATTCTCGAAGCGTGTCTAATTCATTAATACACCAATTCTCCGTTCACTTTTTTTCTTGAAAACCCCATTCTCATTGTGTAAACTACCCATAGATAAGCGAGCAGGCGAGACATCTTGGATTTGCCCTACAGGATTAGTAATGCTATGCAGAAGATAGAAAATAAATAAGAAAATAAATAGTAAGCGAGGAGATAAATGACGCAGTCGATTTCATTTATCGTTAAGTTGCTTGATATTTTCACTGTATTTGTATTATGGTTCGGTCCACCGATTTTCTTCTACCTGAATTATAAGTTGAAGTTGAGGTGGAGGATTTCAATAATCGTTACATGCTTTGAATCGGTTTTTTTGGGGTGGCTCCTGCGCATTCTTTATTTGTTTATAGCATCATATCTCCGTGAACAAGGAATAAAGTGTTACTTTCCAGATGGTCCGGCAATTGTATTTTTTATTTACCTTGGTTGGATAATATGCGGTTTCATTTTTATTCTATGGAGCCCAATCATTGCTATCGCAGGTTATATAATCTCAAAAAGGAATCATCGAAGAGCACAAAACATTGTGAGTAGCAGTTAGAGTTTACTCAGCACACATTTTAGTTTTGATGGAAAGAGGTTTTTTGGTTAAATTTGAGCAAAGTAATATAAGAGCACAAGAGCTTATGAATTCTTTGACAGAAACTGTTAAATATGGCGAGTAATTATGTCAAATGATATCATGTCACAGCGCGTCTTAAGATTGCTCACAGGTCTTTTACTCCCCTGCCCTATCGCTTTGTTCTTGTATTTACTTCCGGGAGCGATTGCCGAGACAGATTCATCGATTCTTGGATTACTTACGCTTTTTCCTATTGCCTACTATATCGCGGGCCTGCAGTCTTTTCTCTATTCTTTGATCATGGAGTATTATGTATGGCCCGCTGTCGGTCGTAATTACCTGGCAATCCTTGTCAGCACATTACTCGGAGCTATATGGGGACTGTCTCAATCCTGTTCGGCCCAGGGTTTGCTGTCCGGCTGACCGGTGTGCACGG
>CAZQXE010000196.1:0-4313 GCA_964597115.1 uncultured Pirellulales bacterium
GATGATGCAATCAGTTCTTCAAGCTGGTGCTATACCGAGGGCCTTGGATATTATTCCAAAAAACAGATCCTTCACGGATTCCTCGACAGAGTAAGCAAAAACGGCAACCTGTTGTTGAATATCTCACCCAAAGCAGATGGCACAATACCCCAAGAACAAAAAGACATACTGCTCACCATGGGTGCATGGCTTAAAAAATATGGTGAAGCAGTTTATGCCACCCGTGCATGGGAAAAGTATGGAGAAGGTCCGACGAAAATGGGAGCGGCTCATGGCGTAATGGGAGCTCCGAGTGAAGGAACAGCCAAAGACGTTCGCTATACCAGATCGAAAGATAACACGACACTTTACGCAATTTTGCTCGGTTGGGAACAAGGACAGAAAGAAGTAACACTCAAATCATTGTCTTCTGACAGAATCGACTTAAAAAACCTGAAATCTGTTGAACTGATCAATGGCGAAGCCGGAAAATACCTTCCATTAACTTTCAAGCAAAACGCAGAAGGATTAATCGTTCGTTTGCCCGAACGCTCTTTCGAAGAACTGGCATACGTTTTAAAACTCAACTTCGATGGCAACATTCCGACACTCGACAAATATGCAGACCTCAATTGCACTCCACATTATAACCTCGTGCCGGGCGATAACACAGGCAGTTTGGTTCTATGTTCAGATTTGACACTGACTGGCAAAAGAAAAAAAAGTGCAAACCAATGGAAGTTGGAGCAAGCAGGTAAAGGCATTTATAAAATTCTTAATCGTGAAAACAGTGAAAAGGTATTCGAGTGCAGTACTTCAAATCATAATCTTACTATCTCAAATTATAACGGTCAAGACAATCAATTTTGGAAAATTGAAGATGTATACAACGGATTATTCAAAATTTCTAATAAACAATTTCCCAATATCATATTATCCGTAAATACTGCCATTACTGAAGGGAATAAGGCGGGAATAACAAATTCAGGAACAGGTTCATTTTTTAAATGGAAACTCATGGAAATCTGCGAGTTGAAACAGGAAGCGTTCAAACCGAATACAATTCCGGGAACCATTGAAGCCGAAGACTTCGATACCGGATGCCCGGGCGATGCTTTCTATGACAGAGACGAAATTAATGAAGGTGGGCAATATCGTCTCAACGAAGGTGTGGATATTGAAAAATGTACTGAAGGTGGTTACAATGTTGGTTGGACACGTACCGGAGAATGGATGGCCTATACCGTGACTGTCAGGAAATCCGCAACCTACCAGATATCATTTCACGTTGCCTCAGCTTACGACAGTCCAAAGCTGCATCTCGAATGCGATGGCGCAGATAAAACGGGAATCATTTCAATCCCCAATACTGCGGGATTTCAAAACTGGAAAGTTGTACAAAAGACAGTACTACTTGATGCCGGTCAGCATACGCTGAAACTGGTTGTTGACGGTGATTACCTTAACCTTGACAAGATGGTTTTTGAAGAAATGAACTGATGGATTATTTGAGCCATCTTTAATTCAAAATAGGATAGTTTTCAAGCCTATAGATATACAAATCCAAATAGTTCATACCGTCACCAGGTTTGCAGTTATCATGTTTGTTATGATTTGCTGAGAAACATGCAATAGTATTTTTCAATTCGGTTTTGTGCTGGGTTGGAAATAGTATTTGAATTCGGTCCCGAACGGGCATATAGTGTTTCGTTAAGTGTTTTCAGCAAGAGAATCGCTGGAAATCCTCTTGTAGGACGTTTCACAAGGGCTGATTGCCGCGAAAGGAGACACGGACTGATGTTCGGTAAGTACGTACTGCTTGGATTGTCGCTGAGTGCATCGGCCCTGTTCGCACAACAGGGCGATCGAGTGGATCTTGGACACCTACAAACAGGGGCTACGGTCTCGTTTGTCCGTGGCGAGGGAGGCGAATGGGGCATTGAGATTGCAGGGGGGCAGGCGCCTCGTATCTTACAGTCGAAACCGGCGAGGTTGGAGGTTTACCACACGGAAGAGGACATCCGTCAGCTTACCGCCGGATACAAAAGCATTCAACAATCACCGGACGCAATCGATGCACGGGCTGAAATCGCATACGGCGAGAATGCTGTTTTTCGTGTGCAGGACCGCTGGAGCCTCAGCGGACCGGTGGTCTCGGTCAGCAGGACGGTGGACGTGGTGGGCAATGCGCAGGGCGGCTTTTATTCGTCTATCGTGCTGGTCCTCGATCCATCTGTGGATTGGCCCGATGTTAAGTATATGGCGCCGGGTGCGTTGTATGGCGATCCTACCTATGATGGCGCCTGGTCGCCCGGCGGCACACTGAACAATGCGGCCCGTTGCTTCGTGATGCGTGAGGATGTCGTTTCGGCCCCTCTGTTTGCGATTTCTTTTGGCAACGGCGCATCAGTGGCCATGCTGAATCCTGCGCCGCGTGGTGATACGACCATGGAGGAATCCAGACTGACCAGCCTGATGATGACCGACGCGAGGTTTCAGTTCGGCGCGCTGGGGGCATGGCAGACCGACGACAACCCCATCGAGTTCGGTTTCCGGTTGCCCGGCACAGTGAGCGATTACGGACGCGGTCGAGGCGCAGCAGCAAGACCGAGATGGATTCGTCGTTATCACCCGATCACTCAAGGCGTGGACCACCGCTACCAGGTGAGCTTTCGCTTCGGCAAGGACGAAACGTTCCGGGATGTCATGCGTAACGCGTGGCGATGGACGTGGGACACGCTCGATCCCGAAGTCACCCCCATCGACGTCGAGCAGATGCGCCGTGTTCTGATAGACCACTTGGCCGCCCAGGCCGCCACCATCGACGGCCGCACCGCCATTCCCTTTGTCGTGAATCCCATCACGGATGTGCGTCAATGGAATTATACTATGGTGGCCATGGGTTTTGTGGGAAAAAACATTGAGTGTGCGGATCAGTTGCTCCGCGAAGGCGATCGCGACCGCACCGAGCGTGGGCAGAAAATGCGGCAGATTGGTTTGGATATCATATCATCCCTGATTAAGGCCCTGTCTGCAATTCCGCTTGAAGGGACCGGTTACGACCTTGCCACGGGAAAACCATGGACGGGTGATCGCCAGGAGTGGGTCGCGCCCTGGTTGCGCAATGCCACCGAAGACATGGCCGTATTGATGCGCGCATACCGGCGCGAACGCGATCTTGGACGTTTGCACTCGGAATGGTTCAACTGGATGAAGACCTACGTGGACTGGCTGATCGAGCAACAGCGGGCCGATGGATCGTTCCCACGGTGTTGGAAACCCGGAAGCAGCGAGGTGGAGGAGTCTACGGGAACCACGAGCTACTGCCCCGTGCCTCTGCTGGTTATGATGACAAAAGAGACGGGTGACGCGAAGTATCAACAAGCGGCCCTGCGTGCGGCCGAGTACGTATGGACGAACTGGGGCAGTCGGGGGTTTTTTGTCGGCGGCGCGAGTGACAATCCGAACATTACGGATAAGGAGGCCGGGATGCTAAGTCTGGAGGCCTTTTTGAGTCTCTATGACGCGACCCAGGAATCCAAGTGGCTCGAACGGGCCAAGACAGCCGCAGACTTCACCGAGAGCTGGATCTGGATCTGGAACGTGCCCATGCCTGTGGATGCGAATGACGCGCAACTCCACTGGAAAAAGGGGGTGCCGGCCCTCGGATTTCAGGGCATCACGGCCCTTCATGCCGGCAGCGTGGACGAGTACCTGGATTGGTCCACGCCCTCGTACGCGAAGCTGTACAACCTCACCAAAGATTCGCATTACCTGGACGTGGCGCGGGTTCTGTTGCACACCACCAAATCCATGGTTGCTCTGCCGGGGCGCCAATACGACCTAAAGGGCATTGGGTGGCAGCAAGAGGGCTGGCGCATGGGGCCGGGCGGCTCCGGGCGCGGCGTCGGAGGGCACCGGTTCTGGCTGCCGTGGATTTCCGCGAACCACCTCTACAGTATAACTGGACTGGAGGAGTATGATCCGGCCCTATTTAAGAGGCTATCTGCTAAGCCGCCGGGGCGTTGAGGGCAATATTTCCGGTGAGGAATCTTTCTGTAAATGTGTCCTTTTGTGATCTCTAATGGTAATTTTGCATCTAATTCATATTCACCTTGGTAGCCTAAGTCTGACTCTATTCCAAAATCCCGCCCTCGGCCTGTCTATAAGGGGTGGCCTTCAATTTTCGACTTTCCTACCCATGCCGATTTTTCAGTTTTTTCCTCGCGCGTACACACGATAAAGCGCCTAAAAATCAAAGTGTCTTTAATATCAGAAGGGGCAACGTTCTGGATGTTGCTTAAACCATTTTGGGTAGTTTGTGATAGTACGAT
>CAZQXE010000196.1:4413-6145 GCA_964597115.1 uncultured Pirellulales bacterium
GGGCAACGTTCTGGATGTTGCTTAAACCATTTTGGGTAGTTTGTGATAGTACGATCTTTTTGTTCAAGTTTTGCAATTCGCTGCATTTTCCTTGTCGGCCTACCACGCCAAGTTCGGCAAAGGTACATTTCCCCCAACGGTCTGCGATATAGTTTACCCACTCTGCGCCCACAGCGCGGACATAAAAACCAGTACCGGACACCGCCTAAGTTACAACGGGTTTTTACAAGTTGTATCCGGTAATCATAATCTTCGGTGCTGCCGTCTCTATATCGTGTAATCGTGTAAGTCATCCGCATGTATGGATGTTCACCGGATATATCAATTTCAAGACCAGCGGAGCTTTTACTACCGCTTAGTTTTCGTGTCCACGTTATAGTCGTAATGCAATACCCATTTAACAATCCCTCACCGTTCAGCCAGAATATAGAAAGTTCGGTGCTTTGCTCAACCGTTTTCTTTGCGTCGAAATAATACCGTCCCATTTTAGTTTTTCTTTTTTGCCGAAATCATTAAGGATTCTGCACACATTTTGACTACATTATAGCTATGCATTTTGATATTAAGCCCTGGTAGATATAGTGAGTCGTACCGTGGGGGTAAACCATGTAAAGGTTTTCGGTATCCCAAAAGCATAACAAACTGCGAAACAAACCCATTTCTCATGCGTTTTGCCCCGTGTTGACGTCCACATCGACTTCTACAGGCGGAGGAACGTTATCTCCAGCCCTTATTCTTTGCAGTCTCTCCAACTGATTCAGGGCCTTGTAAAGCTGTCTTTCAATAGCCCCTTCATACCTTAAGAGTCTGTCCAATTCATTTTTCGATGGTATGTTACCCAGCTTCTTGATTACTTGGAGTTTCAGCGCATTCCCATGCTTTTGTTTCCGTAACTCGGCGATTTCCCCCTGATAGTATTCAACCCTATCATCGCAGATCTTTATGAGCTTCTCCCATATACGGTCATCGCTCCAGCCTGCGTTGCTGTTAAGAAATTCCCTGATTTCCTTCGGACCGGATATGTCAACGCTGTCATCATTAGGCAAAAGATCATCGACCTCATCATAGAGCCATTCCCAATTGACATCCCAATCATAGATCTCCTCAAGAACCTTACCAGCCTTGTGCATCTTGGTCAGGTTCCTTTTGTCTTTCTTCCAGTACTCAATTCCTTCCTCTTCTTGCTCTATTTGCTGGTCAATTTCTTCATCTGTCTTATTTTTCTTTTTGTTTTGCCAGTCTGTTTCGTTGTAGAAATCGTTTGTAGCGGTATCTAATTCTTGTCTGATAAGGCCGACCTCATATCTGTAAGCTCGTCTGAGCCTCCAGTAAGCAACAGCTATTTTTTCCACGAGCATTTCTTCCAAAGTTCCTGCCGGAGCAAGCTGCGTTTTCAGGTCTTCCAAAAGAGCATTAGATTCTTTCTGGTTCTCTGCGCCTTCACCAACAGTAATAACTACCTCTTTGGCAAGTAACCCGTGCTTAAGGGCGTTGTATTTGACAATCGCTTTACCTTTGGGGGTTTTGGCACCGCCTTTTGTGGCGTTCTTTTTATTCGCTTGTAATTGTTTTCCTGATACTGTCATTCTTGTACTCCATGTGATTGTATTAATGCTTTAATAGCCGCTTTGATATGCTCCGGCACTTCCGGCCATACAGATACGATTTGAGCTAAATCATCGGGTAGGTTTTCGAGTTGATTTTCGGTTGTTTTTGGATTATCTTTGTAAGC
>CAZQXE010000197.1:0-6077 GCA_964597115.1 uncultured Pirellulales bacterium
CGGCCATTGACAAGTCGAGCCAGATCCTGCCATGGAAGATTAACACCTAATTTCTCACAGACGTATTTTAGAGACAACGTCGCACAATTCTGGCCCTGTAATTCAGTAGAATACGCTATCTCCAGCCTGTCCCGCATAAGCTCATCTATATTGATGTCTCTGACTGACGGCTCCTGCGGAGGTTTATAGCGAAACTGCAACGGATTGCTGTCATGAGTGTAGTCTTCTATCAAAGCATCATATTCATAATCCACATCGAAGCTCTCAGACTCTAACGTTCCGTTACTTATTGAAGTGAAATCCCAGATATCTTGAGCGATTAGTCTGGGGGGTCGTGTGATCGTGTCATATTTCTCTATCATGATATTGCCGGGGCACCAACTTTTACCGACTAATTGATAATCAGTGTAATTTCGTACCGTCATCAAGGTGTTTTCAACAACCAATGAAGATGATTTTATAGCGTATTCCTTTTGAGGATCGAGCACGAATGTTTCACGTCTGTTGTCGTCAACAACTGTCAAGTGTATCTCTAAATGGCCGTTGGATTCTACTTCAATTGCAGAAGATTGGGCCTTACACAGGTTTTCATAACTATAACGCCCATGTCCCCAGGGAATAATTCCGGCTGTCAACGGCCCATTTACACCACTGGGAGTGGCAGTAATGATTGCCTGGTTGCCCGGCCTGAAGTAATTAGTGTACTTCTGACCGTCCCATGCAAATACACGTTTCTGATTCCAGTCGAGGTCAAACTTCTCAGCAAAGTAATTATCCGCCAAATCCGCAGGGGGCTGCATGGAATCCACTCGTGAATTAACATTTATTTCCCAATAAAACCTGCTTCCATCGAACTTTACGATTACATTCGAACTCATCGTGTATTCATTTGAGAACTGATAACGAACATTATAAGGAATTGCTTCGAGCTTCATCTGCTGGTGCTTTTGCTCGGGATGTATTTTGTTCGGTTTTGCCAGATAAACATTAACTTTTTGACTAATTCTTGCGGTTATTTCTTCCGGCTCTACTTTCTCCGCCGGTGCTCTGTATTCTTCGTGTTCAGCGCAGATTGTTCCCGAAGGAATCCAGGTTTCTTTGGGCTGGCTGGTCAGAGCCTCGAAGATTTGGACGATCTCTTCCTTCTCCAGAGGTCTGTCCGCGAAAACTGCCCCGCTGAAAAACACCGCAATTAGTAAGGTTAAAATTGTACTCCGCATGTTTCTGCACTCCTTTCTTAAATAAATCAAACTCCCTTTACTAAACTTCTCAATTTGAAGTTCGCACTCGCAAACAATACTATCCTTTCTTATTGCTTGCAGCGAATTTGAGATATGATATGTTGACAAAAAAAGTATAAAAAATACAAAAAATATTTTTTATCAACATATCATGTATTAAACTCGCTATCTTAACAGTATAAATTCTTGTTTTTGTCAATATAAAGGGTATCTTTGAACAAGCATGAACAATTGTAATACTAATCATCGTAGATTTCGGATTGAAACGGGCCTGGCAGGTCTTACTGAAGAGCAGTTACAGGTGGCCCGTGCCGAAGCCGATAAACAGAAAATATCATTGTGCGAAAGCATCCTGAAGCTCGGGCTCGTAGATGAGACAAGACTTTTAGCAGCAGCAGCCGAGAAAATCGGAGTCCGGTTTTTGAATGTTTCCGCCGCTGATATTGATAGCAACGCCCTAAAAGCTATCACTGCCAATGTAGCATCCCATTATAATATAATCCCACTTAAAATCATCGATAACACCCTCCATGTAGCAACCAGTGATCCATTCAACCATGACCTAAAAAGTGAAATTGAACTGGTTTTGGACAATTCACATATTGTAGAGTTCGTTTTAGCTACGTCCGAATCAATAAGGAAGGCCATTCGCAAAGCCTACGGCGTTGGTGCTGCCACAGTGGAGCAAATGGTCACTGCTGAAGAAATAGATGATACTACAATCCATAAGAAGGACTTATTGGACGAAAGCAAGGCACGAGAAGCTTCCATTATTAAACTGGTAAATCAGGTTCTTGCAGATGCCATTAGTGCCGGAGCTACAGACATCCACATCGAACCATACGAAGACGATCTCAGAGTCAGATATAGAGTTGACGGCGTATTGCACGACGCAGGCGTCCCGGGAACTGTGAGGTTTTTCAAAGAAGGTATCACAAGCCGAATAAAGATAATATCGGGCCTGGACATAGCTGAAAAACGCTTACCTCAGGACGGCAGAGCACAGGTGGATTTGTTGAACAACAGGTTTGACCTGCGAATTTCCATTCTGCCTACCCGATACGGGGAAGCAATAAACATCCGCATTCTCCCTCAAGGGATATTAATATCGGACTTGCCATCCCTCGGTCTGGCCGAAAAACAGGTCAACACTCTAAAAAAACTCATTGTCCAGCCGCACGGAATCATATTGGTGACCGGGCCAACCGGCAGCGGCAAGACAACCACACTCTATACCTGCATGAATTTGCTTAAGGACACTGACAGTAAAATATTAACTATTGAGGACCCCGTTGAATATGACATGCCCGGCATTGTTCAGATGCAGGTCCAGCCCGAAATCGGCTTTACTTTCGCACGTGCCTTGCGCTCAATGCTCAGGCACGATCCTGACATTATGCTCGTTGGTGAAATACGCGATCTGGAGACAGCCGAAACCGCCATCAGAACCGCCCTCACCGGTCATTTGGTATTCAGCACACTCCACACGAACGATGCCGCCAGCGCCATAACACGTCTGCTGGATATGGGAATAGAGCCGTACCTGGCAGCTTCTTCTATCGAAGCCATTCTCGCCCAGAGGCTCGTACGGATTATATGCCCAAATTGTAAGGAGCCATTTGAGCCGGAACCCGAAGTGATAACTGCGATAAAGTCTCTGTCGCGACTGGATAATCCGCCTGAAGTCCAGCGTGGTCGTGGCTGCATCAAATGCCGCTTTACAGGCTTTCAGGGCCGCACCGCTATTGCCGAACTGCTTCTGCTCTCAGACAGTATCCGGGAAATGACAATAAACAGAAGGCACGCCAACGAAATCGACGCTCGAGCTCGCACTGAAGGTATGACCTCGCTTTTCATTGCAGGTATGGAGAAGGTTAGACAGGGAATCACTACTTACGAAGAGGTCCTCAAAGCTACAAAAGGCACAGTTCTGATGGATTAGAATGACAGAGGACATAGGTAAGACGAAAAAATATTTCTCCTTTCTGTATACTGACTTTTATCTCCTGTATATATAATGATGCTTATGAAAAAGGTTTTGATTGTCTCGCCGCATCCCGATGACGCCGAATTCGCTATGGGTGGCACAATAGTGAAAATGGTAGAATCCGGATGGGAAGTTGTTATCGTAGATTTAACAGACGGCGAACCCACGCCTTTCGGTTCAAAGGAAATTCGACAAAAAGAAAAGGAAAAAGCAAGCCGCATTCTGGGTGTGGAAAAGCGAATATGCCTTGAGATGCCAAACCGTTACCTGCAGGCAAACCTTGAAAACAGAAGAAAGCTGGCAGAGTTAATCAGATTGAATCAACCGGACTTGATATTCGGCCCTGTGGTCCCGGACTATCACCCCGATCATATTGAGGCTGCAAAATTGCTCAATGCAGCTCGCTTCGAGGCGAAATTTCATAAAACAGACATGAAAGGAAATCCTCACTGGACGCCCAGACAGTACAGTTACTATTCCACGCATAAACCGGAGCACAATAAACCATCGTTTATTGTGGATATAACAGACCAGTGGGACAAAAAAATCAAGGCGGTCTGGGCTTACGAAAGTCAAATCAGGAACACATCCTCTGCAAATTCCGCCTCTCTGCCCGAGAGGATCGAAGTCGTGTGTCGATATTTTGGACAATGTATCGGCAGCAAATACGGCGAGCCTTTCATCAGCCACGAACCAATAGGCTCAAGAGATTTAGAATTGTTTACAAATTTACGTCCCGATTAACGAGATGATATATCTTCAACTTCATTTATCGTCTTCGGTATCTTTTTACCCAGCACACGATGGTCGTTTTCTGTCACTAAAACATCGTCCTCTATCCTGATACCACCAAAATCTTTGTATTTCTCAACCAAATCATAGTTTATGTATTGTGAGTTTTTCTTATCAGCTTTCCACCGGTCTATCAATTCGGGAATGAAATAAACTCCCGGTTCCACCGTTATTACAAAACCCGGCTCAAGAGCCTTGCCAAGTCTCAAAGAACTGAAACCAAACTCAGGATTTCGTCGAATTGTATCCGTATAACCGACATAATCTTCGCCAAGACCTTCCATATCGTGAACGTCGAGACCCATCATGTGTCCCAATCCGCATTGAAAGAACAGCGTATGTGCGCCTGCATTAACAGCTTCTTCAATGTCCCCTCTCATTAAGCCGAATTCTTTTAAGCCGGTTGCAAGGCTCCTGCACGCGAGAAGATGAACCTGCCTGAACTCAACGCCCGGCTTAATCGCTTCAATCGCTTTTTCCTGTGCATTCAAAACAATAGTATAGATTTCCTTTTGTCTCTGAGAGAACCTGCCGCTCACAGGTATAGTTCTGGTAACGTCACTCGCATAGCGAAGTGGAGATTCTGCTCCGGAATCATTGACAGCGATATTGCCTTCTCTCATTATGTTTCCGTAATAGTGGTTATGGAGCGTTTCGCCGTGAACTGAGAAGATGGTTGGAAAAGCAAGGCAGGAGCCGTGTGACAATGCTATAGCTTCCATCGCGCCGGCGACTTGCCTTTCATAAATGCCGGGCTTTGACATTTTCATCGCAAGCGTCTGCATTTCGTAGGAAATACTCAATGCTGTTTCGATTTGCGTAATTTCATCTTTCATCTTTTTTGATCTTTGGGCAACGACCGCTCTTATTAATGGCTCTGAGATGTGCTCATGGATTACTGACGGATGTATTCCCAGCAACTGCTGTAATTTCAGAACATTTTCCGATCGATATTGGGGAAGGAAGTGAATTTTTCGGCCTTGCTCTACAGCTTTCTTTAATATGGCCGGCAACTTATCAAGTCCGGCAGTCTCAGAAATTCCAACCATCTGACATTTTTCATTCAACAGAGGTTGGGGGCCGGTCCAGATGATATCGTCAACGGTCAAATCATCGCCAAAGATACATTCATTGTCCTTATCTATATCGATAACAGCAGCCAGGCCGGGACAATCAAGCCCAAAAAAATAAAGAAAAGTACTATCCTGCCGGAATGGATATTGATTTCCCGGATAGTTCATCGGGCTCTCTTCGTTGCCCAGGAAAAGAATCACGCCGGCGCCGAGGTCGGTTCGCAGACGTTTTCTTCTTTCGACATATACATCCGCGGAGAACATATATCAATTACCTCCGGTTGGCTGTTGCTTTTGGGTGAAAAGGCTGACGACCACCAGGCAGATGACCGAGAGTGTTATTGCAGGAAGTACCGCATCGAGATCCGCCATATCTCCCGGCAGGCTGTTTCGAATAAAATCGACTTCCGACCACAATAGAGTCACTACAGTACCAGTGGCGATTGAACAAACAGCTCCGGTTTTTGTTGCCTTTTTCCAGAACAAAGCAGCCACCAGTACAGGAGTAACGGCTGAGCCATAGATCGTATACGCATAGAGCGCTTTCTTGAAAAAACCGGTGGTTTCGGCAAAGGCATGAGTCACTAAATATGCAATTACGCCGAAGCCAAGTACAAGGATTCTGCTGATAAATACCACCCTTTTCTGATTGGCCTTAGGATTAATATAGGCCGAATAGACGTCGTTTATAAAAGTAGTCGCAGGCACAAGAAGAAACGAATCCGCGGTTGAGATAATAACGCCGACAACAGTTATCATAAACAGAAGTCCAAGGGCAAAAGGCATATGATGACGTGCCGCATAGATCAGGATATATTTGCCGTCTGCCGGATCCGGTGTCATACTGCCGGCAATCCATGCCGAGCCAATGATTAACAGTTCGATTATAAGGGCCGCGAAGATCAGGACAATAACCGCCCGTCTGGCTCCCTGTGCGTTGCGGCTGGCAAAAATACGCTGATACTGATTAGCATCACCCATAAC
>CAZQXE010000198.1:0-6039 GCA_964597115.1 uncultured Pirellulales bacterium
TAAATTGACGTAAGCTCTTTGAAAATAAAAGAATATGATGATTTTTCCGATTTGGTGGCGGAAAAAAACAAAGCCAATCAAAGCCAATTACCCCCAGCGCAAAGCTGGGGGCTAAACTGCTTCTATTATCTCCACTTTACATTTGGGTATAGCTGCAAGGAATTTCGCACCATAAGATTTGCTGACTATTCTGCTGTCTAAAATAACCACTATGCCTGTATCTGTTTTTCTGCGAATCAATCGCCCGAAGCCCTGTTTGAACTTGATAATCGCCGACGGCAATTGATAGTCAAAAAAAGGATTATTTCCCTGCTCTTTAATCTGTTCAAGGCGGCCGGCAAGCAACGGCTGATCGGGAACCGCGAATGGCAACCTGACAATAATCACATTGGAAAGGGCCTCACCCGGCACATCAACGCCCTGCCAGAAACTGTCCGTCCCAAACAGTACTCTGCTGCCGTCGGTCCTAAACCGCTTCAAAAGTGCGGTCCTGTCAACATCTGATCCCTGCTGGAGCAGCTCGATATTATTATCGGAAAGCCAATCGGAAAGACAAGCCGCAATTTCTTCAAGCATTGCGTAGCTTGTAAAAAGCACGAACGCTCTTCCTGATGTTTGGAGTAAATATTTCTTTAATACCTCAGCAGCAGCACCGATAAATATCGACTCATTCGGATTCGGCATATCTCTCTCGATATAAACTGTGACTTGTTTCTCGTAATCGAAGGGCGATCCGAGTTTGACAGCAACGAAATCATCCAGTCCGATTCGGCCGGCGAAAAAATCAAAACCACTTTTTTCACCCGCTGCGCCTGTGCTCAAGGTGGCACTCGTAAGTACCACCGAGTCGTATTTATCGAACAGGCATTTTTTCACGTCCGGCCCAACATTCACAGCCGCACTTCTTAAACGAACGGTTGCTCTTGTGTTACTGCCTGCTTCGACCCAGTAAACATAATCCGCTCGAGTCTGCATTAAAAAGTCGTCCAAATCCTGAATCAACGCCTGGCAACGGTCATTGAATCTCAAAATCTCAAATTTTTCATCAACACTTTCCGCCTTCTTCGCCAGCCTGGCTAATTCTGTTCTGAGTTTTTTCAAGTGTCCGGATATTGTATCATCTATAAAATTCCTATAACATCTGCCGTTGGTCTCTTCCTTTATGCCTTCATACCAATCCCGAACACGCTTAAAAAATACTCCAACCTCTTTGAATGTTCGGCTGACCATATCAATTGCTGCATCGGAATTCATGTAGGTCAAAAGACCTTTGTGCGTTCGCGGATTGTAGAGTCCATCAAGCATAAAACGGATTTTGTGATTACTGATATTTATCCCGAAATGTTCTTCGGCTACATGCTCGATATTATGTGCCTCATCAATTATCGCGTGCTTATAATCCGGCAGGATCGACACTCCATGTTCTCTGAGCACAAGGTCACTAAACAACAGCGCGTGGTTAGCTACGATAATATCTGCGCTCTCTAAAGATCTTCTGGCGCGCCAGTAAAAACAATCGCTGAAATGCGGGCACTTGCGTCCCCGACAATTGCCGTGCTCACTCTTAACTTTATCCCAAACACGGTTCTTCGGTAAAAATGAAATGTCACTCAGAGAACCGTCTTTTGTTTTGCCGGCCCACTTCATAATCATATCAAGCTCGGAACTGAATTCGTCAAATAGCTGCGCTTGCTTCCGGACCGCGAATTCAAGTCGGCGTTTACAAAGATAATTACCTCTGCCTTTTGCCAGAATAGCCGTGAATTCCTGTGGCATACAATCGTACAGAAACGGAATGTCTTTATTAATTAACTGCTCCTGCAATGTAATTGTATAAGTGCTGATTAGCGCCTTGCCGGTCTGGCGACAGACCATGTCAATAATCGGGATAAGGTACGCAAAGCTCTTGCCGACCCCGGTACCGGCTTCAACGGCCAAGTGGCTACCATCGACAAGCGCTTGCTGTACCGCACTGGCCATCCGGACTTGTTGAGGACGAAGCTCAAAGTCGGCCAATGAATCCGAAACAGGTCCGCCCGGGGTCAGAATCTTTTCTATATTTAAACCTGTGTTAGCTTTTATCATCGTGTGTAAAAAAGGCCGGCTCGCAGAATTACCCTCTCTGGCGCATAGGGGCAAACTTAAGCTCGACGCGAAGAAATTGCACTTATTAAGGCAATCGCTACCCAAACGCCGCTGGCAACGGCGAATAAAGCTGCAATTGCCACAAGAACTAACAGAAGTATTTTCATCTTTTTACGCTCCGGATTTAATGCTTTCTATCCAATGTCCCAGGACATACGCCAAAAGCGCCGAGCCAAGGGCCGGGATAATAGCAGGTATTCCAATTAGATCAGGGAAAATAAACTTGAACGTTACAGCAACAATAGTACCGACACCCATCGATAAGATGCCGGCAAGCGGGCGTGGTTTTTTAATCCACAGGCCAATTATCAGAGCAGGAAGAATCGCCGGTGCCCAAATTGTATAACATATAAGAAGACCATCTATGATACTGGGAACAAAAACCGCACCTACCGCGGCAACTGCTGCAATAACGATAGTCGCAGCTCGACCAATATTCAGGGCGACATTATCCGTCAGCATTACAAATGGCTTGACAATGTCCTGGGTGAAAACTACAGCGCCGGCATTTAACAGTGAGTCGAGACTGGACATTACTACTGATACTAATACTACCAACAAAAGTAGGTAACCCCCAGTGGGCATAACTGATTTGACTAAGCTCAACAAAACGAAGTCTTCACCCGTATCATTCGGAATGATACTTCGAGCCGTTATCCCAAGTGCTATCATAACCACGAACCAAATCACGCAAAAGACACCTGCCAAAATAAAGCCGTTTCGTGAGATTTGTGTCGTTCGGGATGCCAACGCCCGATTTGCGTAGGGAGGTATGAGTGTTTCTCCAAGCAGAAAAGCCACCAAAAGGCCGACTATCTCAATTGGTGATGTGGAACTAAATCCCTCTGAGGTTGCAACCGAGGCCTGCTTCGCAAAAACCGTCGCCCCATCCTGGAGATGGAAGCCCAGCACTATTAACAGCATGATAGGCAGCAATATGGCAAACGTTGTGAATTGAAAGGCGTCTGTTATCACGCTTGCTCGCAATCCTCCGAACGTGGTGTATAACGCCGTCACGCCGACAACTATGGTGACAGATGACCAGATCGGCAAACCGAATATGTCGCTCAAGACAACTCCGCCGGCACTTGCCATAACCGCAGCAAATCCCGTACACAAGCCCACAGAAATAACGCCGGCGAGAATATGGCATTTTCTGTCATACTTCTGACCGATAGCGTCACCGAGTGTATGGCAGTTTTTCAAAGCTCTGAGCCGGGGAGCTACGAACAGTCCTACAAAGATGTTCTGGACCGAATATGCCAGCCCTATGGCAAGAAAAAGGAAGCCGCTTTTGAAACCTCTTCCAACAAAGCCAATTGAGAAACCAGGCCCCACGTATGTGGCGGCAAGGCTGCCGAATACCAATGCCAGTGGAAGTGCCCGCCTTGCTAACGAAAATTCCTCGAATTCACGAGCGGCCCGTGCCCGTACGGCAACAAATGTAAGCAGCACCACATAGGCTGCAACAACAGCCACAGACAAGACCGTATCCACAGTTTTTAATCCTATTTGATAGTTTTAAGCTCTTAACGTTAAAGCCGGCTTGGACAGTCATTCTTCAGGCTTTATTCATGACTGTCCTGAAACGTCTCCTCAATGATCTTGTTTAGTTCGGACTCCGTTCGAATCTGTTCGAATCGTGTATCAACAAGAAAAGAACGGTACCACTGAATCAGGTTCTTCGAGAAGTCTTCATCTTTACAATAGATTCCGAAAGAAATTTCACCGGCATGTAATCCAGCTTTGCTCGGTTTTTTTGGAAAAGCAAGAAGAACCGCAGTCCTCGTTAACAAAAACTCAATGTCAGAGACCTGACTGCTGTAAATCTGGAGTCTACCCGATTCGATTGCCTCAGGATACTTATGGAAAAGAAATCTTGCGGCATTAGCAAAAACAGGCACACTCAGATTCATGGCACGGTGTATTTTAATATCGGGATAATCTTCAATTATTTCATATAGAGAACTGAGATAATCCTCCATAGGCTGCCTTTCACCCTCAAATAACATGCACGTCCAAAGCTCACTGGGTCCTGTTGCGTCAAGCTCATCCTGAAGCATTTTCTTGGCCACGCTGTAGGTTTCTCTTCGATTTGCCAGCACCTTAAGTCGGCGCTCAAGAAGAGTTTTAGCCCAGGATGGCATGTTATCCGGCAAAGATTCAGGAGGACAAATGCCAAGTCGAGTCAGGAATCTCAGGAATTGTTTCTCCTCGGAGCCGTAGAATCTTCTGCCGACGACGCTGCCCACATTACCATTACACTCCATACCATATTTTTTATGATAGCCAAAAGACAAACGGTGCACCTTATAGTCACACTCAGTTAATTTGGTTGAAAGCTGCTCAATCAACCTCGTGGCCTGGAATTCCGGAGCCTTGTCAATCGACAAATGAACATTCGGGCACAATACGATTTGCCTCTTGCCTATAAGATGCGACAGAGCGGCAAATTCCTTGACGGCCTGCTCTATTTCCTCCATGCCATCGTGCTGTTCGATGCAAACAAATACGACCAGTGCATCTGTAAAAACCATTTTAGGCTGCCAGGGAGAGATTGTAGAGGTATCTATCCGCGTAGACGGTTCCTTGTCCTCAAAATAACAGGATGAACATTGATAGCAGTCGAGAATCACGCTGATTTCCCAATCCTATTCTGACCTTTGCCTGCGCTTTTTTCCTGAGAGGCTGCCTTGATTTTCTTCAATCGTGGACCAATCTTGGCATCGACACGGGAAATGAACAAGCCCACGTTTGAAGTCTCGGCTTTATCCGCGAATCCAACTCCGTTAAGAATCCTTACAACTTCCGTAGCATTCCAGAACTCGCCGGAAGAGGCTATCATCCGTCCTTCCTCGCGTGTAAGTGATTTCAGGAACGTAGGAATACAGCCATCGCGCAAGGCAGCAGCATAATCATCCACTAATTCTTCAATTGTACGGTTTATGTCAGACATTGCTTCCTACTCCTTTTTATAATGAATAATTTAATCTTTATCGTAACTATCTCTCATCAACTTCTTAAGCTTTAGAATGGTTCGGTATTTGAGCATTTTTACCGCGCTAACTGTCGTCTTTAGCTCATTGGCGATTGCCCTGTTCGACATACCATCCATCCATAATTCTATACATTTTCGTTCCCGTACCTTGAGCTTACCTATCATCCGGCCAAGAGTATCCTTCAGCTCCTTGTCGGACATCGTCTCAAGAACGCCTAAGTCCGGAGCGACAAGATTCGTCAAGGCTTCCTGCGGTAAATATAAATGTCGATTCATTCTCCTGTACACTTCTCTTAGACGTTTCCGCATATAATACAGATATACCGTTCTCAGCAGCTCTCTCTCATTGGTAACGTTACTGAGGTGCTTCGGATTTTCCCATATATCCGCGTAAACATCTTCCAGCACATCCTCACATTCGGCCTCATTGCCCAAATAGCGGTACAGATACCTGGTAAAGGGCTCAAACGTGGCTCGCACAAAACGCTCCATCACCCTGCGACGGCGTTCGAGGTCCGGATCCAACAAAGCCTTCAAATTCTTTCGCACCCACTTGTTCATTGAACTTCCCTAAACCCGGCCTCACTATGCTGCAATAACTATCCCGTGAAACCCTGGCCCTATCTTTAAAAGGCACCAACTTAACCGTTGGTCACTGCAATTTTATCTGAAAAACATAAATTCTTCAATAGCCAAGTTTTCGACAGCAGAAACGATATAAGGTGCCTTCTTAAGGATCTAAATAGTCCGAACACGCAGGTACCCGGGGTGGCAGTTAAAAGCCATATATCGGCCTTAACTGATCTTCAGTTGGGATGTGGCTGTAGTACTCACCTCTTGTGCCAACATAACCTACGCCGTATTTTCTGAGCCTAACCTGGCTGATGGAGCCGTTA
>CAZQXE010000199.1:0-6030 GCA_964597115.1 uncultured Pirellulales bacterium
TGTCATTGCGAGGCCACAGAATGTGGCCGTGGCAATCTCCAACTTGCAAACCATTGAGATTGCTTCGCTTCGCTCGCAATGACGCATGGCATAATTAACTTATGATAAAGTTGTGTGTGTATTTCAATTGACAACGGTAACGTATGAGTCTATCATGTCGATGTAAGTTTTGTTTTTAAGAAGGACGGCGCAACTTATGTCAGGTAAAGGATTTACACATCTTCATTTGCACAGTCATTATTCATTGCTGGATGGTGCTATATCGTTCGATAAGCTGCTCAAGCGATGCAAGAAGCTCGAGATGGACGCCGTAGCAGTTACCGACCACGGTAATATGTTCGGAGCTGTTGAGTTCTATACCAAAGCAATCGCTGTACATACGAAACCGATAATCGGTATCGAGGCTTACATCGCTCCCGGCAGCAGGTTCGACCGGACAAAGACCAGCATTTCCGATGCTGCATATCATCTTGTTCTCTTGGCTGAGAACAATGTCGGCTATCAAAATCTGCTCAAGCTCGCGAGTGCCGGTTTCACCGAAGGTTTTTACTATCGCCCGAGGATTGATAAGGAAATCTTAGCTGAATTCAACGAAGGTCTTATTTGCACCACAGCCTGTCTGAAAGGTGAGGTTACGGCAGGAATCGCCCACGCCGACGAAAAGGGAGCTCGCCTGGCGGCGGAAAGTTATCTGAAGATTTTCGGTCCTGAAAGATTCTTTATCGAAATACAAAATCACGAAGGCGATACGCCGGCTATCCGGTCGGGCCTGATTGACCTTGCGAAGAAGATGGGACTTGGTCTTGTGGCGACAAACGATGTGCACTTTTTAACCGAGGATGACCACGAGGCCCACAATTGCCTCTGTGCGATAAGCACCGGCAAAAGGTCGAATGACCCCGACAGAATGATTTACCCGTCGGACGTCTATTTAAAGAGTGCCGACGAGATGCGCCGGCTTTTTCCCGAGGCAGCCGAAGCCTGCGACAATACGATGGTGATTGCCGAGCGCTGCAATGTCGAGCTTAATTTAAAGAAACGTCACGCGCCGCGTTTCGAACCTTCTGATGGCTCAACGCCCGAACATTTTCTTACGAAATTATGCCACGAAGGAGCGGAGAAGCGTTACGGCGAAATTACAGACGAGATAAAAGCCAGGCTCGACAGGGAGCTGGACGTTATCGAATCGAAAGGCTTCGCCAGCTATTTTCTTATCGTCTGGGACTTTTGCAGGTACGCACACGAAAATAATATCCCCATCGGTGCCAGGGGCAGCGGTGTGGGGACACTGGTCGGGTACTGCCTCGGATTGTGCGATGTCGACCCCATTCGATATGACCTGCTGTTCGAGCGATTCATGGATCCGCACCGCAACGAGATGCCGGATATCGATATCGATATCTGTCAGGCCCACCGGGCGAAAATCATCGACTATGTCCGCCATAAATACGGTCACGTCGCGCAGATAATAACCTTCGGGACAATGAAGGCCCGTGCGGTTATCCGTGACGTTTGCAGGGTTCTCGGCGTGCCGTTGGGCGAAGCCGACAGATTAGCCAAGCTGGTGCCGTTCTCGCTTGATATGACACTCGATAAGGCGCTGAAGACCGAGCCTGAATTGAAAAGAGCTTACGACCAAAACGAATTGACCAGAAAGGTAATTGATATCGGCAAAAAGCTCGAAGGTCTCGCACGCCACGCCTCGGTACACGCTGCCGGTGTTGTGATTGCCGATGAGCCGTTGACCAATTTTGTACCCTTGTATAAGGCGTCTGGTTCCGATGACATAGTGACACAATTCGAAGGGCCGATGGTCGAGAAAGTCGGTTTGCTGAAGATGGATTTTCTGGGACTCAAGACCCTCAGCGTATTGGAGCGGGCGTGCGAATTGGTCAAAGAAATCCACGGCGTGGACATCGACCTGGAAAAGCTCGACATTACCGACCGCAAGGTTTTCGAGTTGTTTTCAGCCGGCAAAACCAAAGGAGTCTTCCAGTTTGAGTCCGGCGGTATGCAAAACCTGCTGATGAAGATGAAGCCCGACCGCGTTGAAGATTTGATAGCCGCCAACGCTCTCTATCGCCCGGGGCCGATGATACTGATTCCGGATTACATCGACCGCAAGCATGGCGCTAAATGGTCCCTGCCGCACCCGATTATGACCGAGATACTCGACGAAACTTACGGCATCATGATATATCAGGAACAGGTGATGCGGATTTGCAATCACCTCGGTGACATTCCGCTGCGCGAGGCTTACACTCTCATTAAGGCGATAAGTAAAAAGAAGGCCAGGACCATTGCCAAGGAGCGGGAGAGATTCGTAGCTGGCTGTGTCGATAAGGGCCTGACTTCTCAGCAGGCCGAGCAGATTTTCGAGCTTATCGAGCGGTTCGCCGGCTACGGTTTCAACAAGAGCCATTCTACCCGCTACGCCTTCATCGCGTATCAAACCGCTTATATGAAGGCGCATTGGCCCGTCGAGTTCATGGCGGCCCTTTTAACTTACGAAATGGACAACACCGACAAGATTGTCGATTATATCGCCGAGTGCGGCCAGATGGGTATTGAAGTTATGGCGCCGGATATAAACGAAAGCGGCGTCGATTTTACACCACTCTACGAACAGGCCGAGGATGGGCAAAATAAAAAGGGCGTTGTACGTTTCGGTCTTGCCGCCGTCAAAGGCGTCGGCGAAAAGGCGGTCGAGCAAATTATCGCTGCTCGTAAGGAAGTTGGAAAGTTCGAGAGTCTTTTTCATTTCTGTGAAAACGTGGACTTAAGGGCCGCCAATAAACAGGTGCTCGAATCCCTGATAAAGGCCGGCGCTTTCGATGAGCTTGGCGGAAACCGTGCACAGATGATGGCCGGGCTCGAAAGGGCGATGGAAAACGGTGCAAGCTTACAGGTTGACAGGCACAACGGCCAGATGAGTTTTTTCGGCCAGATGACGGGTGACAGCGATTATTCGCAGGACCATAAACGATTGCCTCATGCAGACCCATGGCCGGAGCCGCAGATGCTGGCTTACGAAAAGCAGGTGCTCGGTTTTTATGTCACCAGCAATCCGCTCAGCCATCACGCCGAGGAGATAAATATCTTTTCTACGCACAACAGTTCGGAATTAACCGTTGCCAACGGCGAAAAACAAGTCGTTGTCGGCGGAATGATAACGAGAATAAGATTTAATCTGACAAAGACAGGGCGAAAAGCAGGCTCGAAAATGGCAGTCTTCACACTGGAGGACCTGCAGGGCCAGATCGAAGTGGTGATGTTCCCGAATGTGCTGAACAGATACAGTGACATTCTTGTAGCCGATGCGGTGGTTTTCGTCAGGGGTAAGGCCGATTACAGAAGAGAAACTCCCAATATCTTAGCCGAGGATCTGATACCTCTGGAAGGCGTCAGAGAAAAACTGGCTGCCAAGGTCAGGATAGGGCTGGATGCGAAAGATGTTACTAAAGAAAAAGTGACGATGATAAAAAGCATCTGCCAGCACCACAAAGGCCGGAGTCCTGTTTATATCGCGGTGCGAACCGACAAAGGCAAGGTCTACGCTGCCGCCGACAGGGAACTGAGCGTCAATCCCGACCTGGAATTCTGCCGAAAAATGAAGCAACTGCTCGGCGAAGAAAACGTCCAGTTAGCAAGATAACACCGAACGGTGTGATCCTGAGTGGAATAAAGAATCTGGCCTTGAGGGCTGAAAATTATGTGGCTGCAAAAAGATGAAAGAAGATTATTGAGCTACTACTATTCGCAAATAGGTTATGGTGGTATATGCCAAATAGACCAAATTGAGCTTGAGGATGCATTACGTAAACAGACCAAAGGACCAGACAAACCAAATCGATGAAAAATATGTTATGAATGTAATCAGATCTTTGCGAAAGTATGGTCTTATCAAGAATTACCATAAGGTGCGAGATACCGGTCAGATAGAAGTTGAATTGACTCAGGAAGCGATATTTCTTGGCAGAAAGTATAGTTCAAAAATTGGCACTATAGGTGTTTTGTTTACCGAGTATTTATGGTTCTGGGTAGTTCTTGGTGTAATAATCAGTCTCATAGGAGTTATAGTGACAATTCTTATGGCATGAAGGCATAGGTAACATAAAGAATTTTTCGGGCAAGTTTATTATTCTTGATTGACGGATAAGCTTCTGAAATAATCGATCTCTGATATGAAAATGAATGCGATATCGTTAGACACTACAATTGAGGCTGCGAGGAAGCAGCTTGAAATTTTACGAAAGCTCGGACCGGAGGTACGTATAAAATTGGCGTTTGAGATGAGTGATAATCTTCGGTATGCTGTTGAAGCAGGAGTCAGGTATCGTCATCCGGAATTCAATGAAAAGAAAGTCAATCTTGAAGTTATGCGGCTTATGATTGGTGATAGGTTGTTCAAGCGAATGTTGAAAGATACTGGGGAGTGTTTTTGATCGGATAGTAGAATTTTTTAGAGTGGAGTCTTATATTTTCCTTACGGCGATTGTGAGGATTGGTCTTTGATCTTTGAGGTATTTTCTCTCGAAGTTTGTGCCGACCCATTCGCCGACCTCGGCTCCGGCGGCGGGGAGAAATTCGATTTCCTGCAATTTATCATTTCTTGCGGCTAAAACCTCCTTTATCTGTTCGAAATAGTCGGCGTGGTCGGTAGCGATTCGTATTTGGCCGCCGGTCTTTAAGCAGCGGATCAGGTGCTCCAAATTAGCAGGGCAGAAAAAACGTCTTTTGTGGTGGCGATTTTTCGGCCAGGGATCGGGGAAATAAATGTGGAAAAAATCCACGGTGTTGTCGGGGATAAAATCGGCTAAAAAAACGGCGGCATCGGTGCGAATTATTCGGACATTCTTCAGGTCCCATCGGCCGATGCGATCCACGGCGTAGCGATAGTATTTGCGGGCCCATTCTATGCCGAGGAAATTAGCGTCAGGTTGAGCTTTAGCCTGATTAAGAATGAAGGTTCCCTTACCGGCGCCGATTTCTATGTGAACGCCACCTGGACGTCCGATAAGTTTGGCGAAATCGATTTGACCGTCCAAATTTTCCGTTCTTAGTGAGACTCCGGGGTAGTCCTTTAATGTTCGAGCCATCGGTTCGATATCGTCCAAAAAACGCGTGTTAATATTATTATAGGTACTCCGCAAATTATTATACAAAACAACGGCTGTTTAAGCGAGGGCTGAAACGACGTCACAACTTTGTCACGATTAAAGTCTGTCCAGTGACGATTCGATAAAAAGACTGTGAACCAGACTATCGGCTGATGCGTATTCATTAATAGGACTGGATCGCAGAAGCCAGGAAAGGATGTCTGAAAATGATTCTGCAATTAGTCAGAGCTCGACGAAAACAAATTCTGATAGATGTTGACACTCAAAAAGATTTCCTATTGGCTGACGGTAAGGCATGTATCAGGAACCACAGGAGAGTTTTGGCGCATATTCGCAGGGTAATGGCCTGGGCAAGGCATAGACATATCCCGATAATCTCGACCGCGGAGGTTTACCCCAATAACAACGGAGAAAACCATAACGGCTACTGCATTGACGGCACAGATGGTCAGAAGAAAATACCTTACACACTGCTCAATAACAGGTTGAGTTTTCCGGCTGACGGCAACACTGATTTGCCGAGGGATATGCTGCGACTGTACAAGCAGGTTATACTTCACAAGCGTTGTGCTGATCCGTTTGAGGAGCCTCGGATTGACAGGCTGCTTAGCGAGGTGCGAGCCAATGAATTTATTGTTGTTGGCTCCTGTCTCGAAGGTGCCGTGAAGGTTACGGCACTGGGAATGCTCCAGCGGGGTAAAAAAGTGACAATCGTAATTGATGCGGTGGGTTCGCATAATAAAAGAGAGGCGAATCTGGCACTTCGCAAGATGGAGACCAAAGGAGCAAAGTTGATCGAGACAAAGAAGCTTGCCGGTACATCTAATCTGAGGCAGGTTGGGGTATGCAATTGCGAAAGCTGCCAGGGCCTGAGACGCAAAGCAGAAATCAGTGCCCCAGAAGAAAATTA
>CAZQXE010000200.1:0-5962 GCA_964597115.1 uncultured Pirellulales bacterium
TTAGGTAACAATAGCTTTTCTACAAGACGCACGATAGGTTGCTACGTCTCCTTTGGCCTCGCAATGACTTGTTCAGTCGTTTTCAACAAAGCAATCAATACTTCTTTTTATGACGTTTTTAATCTTATAAAATATAGGATGTGTTTAAACTTTTGTATTGTATGTATGAATTGTTTTATGAACGGATGAGATTTAGCCGGCTTTTTTTATTTAATAAAATTAAAAAATTATTATGAGGCTTTTTTAGGTTTGGGTAAAATAGTTTGTTAACTAAATTTAATTGACCTTCTGTGCTGACAACTCATTTTCTGTCTCTTTTGAACTAAGCCTATTAGCCCATTCCTGTAGCCATTGATTCCACATCGGCCTTGGTAGTGGAGGCTTAATAGTTGATAATACTTCAAGCGTTGCATTTAAGTCATACTCCTCATCAGGGGGATTGTAAAAAAATCGATCTAATGAGCTTATAATAGCATTATTAGGATCTAAATCTCTTTCTGTGAGATAATACGCCAATAACTCCGTTGCAGGTCCGTCTTTAGATAAACTTAAATAAGCAATAAGCAGGTCCGGTAACATCTCATCTTTCTCTTCTGTTAGTTGTGTTGATTCGTATAACTGACGAAGATATTCTGCTGCTTGTTCGAATTGTCCGGTTTGATAATAAAATGTAGCCAATCTTTTCCTTACTTTTTGTTTACTGCCATTAGCTATTTTTGACTCCGCTATCTTAAGAAAATTGATTTTCTGCTCATCTGTTAATTTAATTTTACTGCTTTGCGAGGTAAGTTTATCCACCCATTCATCAAAAACAATAGCATCAGATACCTTGAAAATATTGCGCATAGCCTGCCACGCAGGCTCACTTTCAGAGTTTACGCCTATTTTTTCAACCAGCCAATCCAAGTCTTCTTTGCTACCAACTTCATCAGCGAGAGCAATCAATTTCTTTCTCAATGTGACGCTGGGGTCATTTACTACGTCTCTTAACATCTCTAACGCATTTGTCTTGTCAATATAAACAAGTCCATCTACGGCTGTTTCGCGAACAAAATCTGTTTCATCACGCAAAGCTTCATTGAATATAGGCCCATAAATCTCGCCTGCTTTTATTTTACATATGCTGTCCTGTGCACATAAGCCGGCCATTGCACTGATTAATTCTCCTCGTAAAGTCCCGCTCGGTTCACTCCTTTGTTTATCGTATCTATCAGCAAGCAAAGCAAGATATCTGTCAAGTTCCTCAGGATTTAAGCCGTCTCTTTTGAGTAGCTTTTTCATAACCTGTGCGCCGGTCTGTGCTTTTTTAACATCCTCCTCAGCAAGGAATTGTGTAGCCCATTCCAGCGTTTGCTTACGAATCTTCATAATCTCCGGGGAGATTTTTTCAGGTGGATTAGGCAGGGCATAGTAACAAGCTTCACCCAGAGCAACTAATAACGCCGTTTTGACCTGGCCATCCTGTTCTACTCCGAGCTGTGCAAGCAGAGGTTCTGCAGAGTTTAATTTCACCCACAATGACAATAAATCTGCTGTTTTTAGACGAATATCCTTGTTTTGGTCTGAAACCAAATTTATCAATATAAGTCCAAGTTCATCAGGCAAATTGGGATTTGTTCCCTGTCTCCATTTTATTATTTCCTCTAATGCCCACTTTTTTACTTCAGCATCCGGACTATTCAAATGTTCAGACAAGAAATCACCTTTTGCTTTTTCTTCGTGTATAGCATCAAATAATCTGTCTAATACCGATATATATCGTTTTTGCCATAAATTTAACTCATTTCTCATATCACGTATCTGCGTGTCCTGGCGAATCAACTTATTTCTAAGAAATACTACTTGGCCTTGCTGTTTAATTTCCTCAATATCTCTTTTACGAGTTTCAGAATCTTTTCCTACCGGTATTCCAATCGATCGAATAGCTTTTTCAGCTTCTGCTGCAACCTGTTTTTCAGGATCATCGACAAGTTCAATAAGCTTGATAACGGCACTCATATCGGACCTAAGCTTTAAGGCATTGATTGTATTTAGCCTTGTAATTACCGGCTCTGTTGCATCTGTCGCTATCTCTTCAAGCAAACCACCTATAATCTCATAATTGAATACAAGCGTCGTCTCTGCAGCTAAACGAGCCTCTTCAGCAATTTCTGTATCAAGTAAATCAAGCACAGGTTGTATAAAATCTCCTTTATTTTTAACAGCTCCATTAGAAGGTATGGTCTGTATTAACGCTTTACATACTGCCATCCGTGCAGCGTTATTATGATTCTCCTTTAGCGCATCAATCAGAATTTCTCTGGCGATTGGATTATCGCTATAAAGCATTACCATAGCTGCTATTATGCGAATTTGTTCGTTTGGATCCTGAAGAAGTGCATTTTTATTGATTTGCAATTGGTCGTCCGGCTTGGCCTCTGCGGCTGCTCCATTTTCATCAGCTAAAATGTCGTTTTCCTCTGCGCCGATAATGCCTTGCTGGCACCACATTAACGACAATAATATAACAATTAATAACCGCTTCCTGCTCATTCAAATGACCTCTATGAAACTGCGAGGCACCCGCTCCTCGGGCTCCCCGCCCAAAAAAGTGGAATTATGTTAATAACGAAATTTAACTTAGTCAAACAATTTCCAAGATGTTAGTTCCCAAAACAGACAATTACAAAAGATCTCTTAATAACTTATTATTTAATCATTTACAACATTATGGTCTTGGATGAAACTCTCTGTGTATCTGTCTCAACCTTTCCTGATCAACATGCGTATAAATCTGTGTAGTGGCTATGTCAACATGGCCGAGCATTTCCTGAACGCTTCGCAAATCCGCTCCTCCAGCCAAAAGATGCGTTGCGAAGCAATGCCTGAGAGTATGCGCGGACAAATTTCTTGGCATACCCGCCTGAAGAGCGTATTTTTTCACCAATCTCCATATTTCAATACGACCCATTGGTCGTCCTGTTCGCGAAATCAGTAAAAAATTGCTGCTAAAGGGCTTAGCTAAATCAGGTCGGAGCTTTTCCAGGTACTCAATTATCGCTGCGATAGCCACCTTTCCGATCGGTATCACGCGTTCTCTGTTACCTTTACCGAGGCATCGCAGGTATCCGATATCAAGGTTCAAATCTGATACCTTCAGGCCTGCCAGCTCACTGGCACGTAATCCGGCAGCATAGAGCAACTCAAGTATCATCTTATCACGAAGATAAAAAGATTCATCAGGACTTGGAGCATTGAGCAGGTCGAGAACCTGTTTTTTACTGCAAACACAAGGAAGTTTCTGCCAAATCTTGGGGCTTTCAAGAATCGAAGTAAAGTCATCTTCAACAAGGCCGGTAAGCTTGGCGAAACGCAGGAACATCCTTATAGCAACTAAGCAGCGTTTGACGGAACCTTCGCTCATCTGGTTCCGTGAAAGGATTCGTATAAAGTTTTGGATAATCGGTGGCTGTATTTGCTGCAACTGTCTGATTTGTTCGGATTTACAGTATCTCAGAAAGCTTATCAGGTCGCGACCATAAGCTAAAACTGTGTTATTGGAAAGACCCGCTTCAATAGTAAGATAATCAAGAAAGCTTTTAACGTCCTGTCCTATGGGTAGGGAAAGCAGTCTCTCGCCAATAGATTGTGTTTGCGTCGATGGCATTTGCCTTTTTTCATATATCTTATTGAACAAAACGATAGGGCGGTTTGAAAGGTTGGACGTTCATCCAATCTCCGACACACCGCTCCTCTTATCGATATCGGCATTTTCTATACTGGAAATTGAGTTTTTCGCAACGCATGACTCAATTGTTAATATCCAAGAGTATTAATGCTGATTAACCGGTATGAATTTAAGCCCGATGAAAGAAAAAACGATAAATAATTATGCCCTTTACTTTGAATCCGAATGAACTATTTGATAAAATGAATTCAAATATTGGTATTTCTCATAGAGGATATTTAAGATGGAAAAGACATCTACTATCTTATTCATCATCGCGGCAATTTCCATACAGGCATTTGCAAATCCGCTTCCGGTAACAACACCCACGATAACAGCACTGGAAACTTTGTTTATGGAAGAGTGCCCGTGCAGCGAAGCACCTGACACTACACCAAAAGGCAACGGCGAAAAGCTCACTCTCAGCAAATATTATATCCCTTACGATAAACCTGTTGAGCCGAACGCGCCGGGATATACTCTTCCGCTTGATCTGAATGACGTCGGAAACTACGATGCCATTGATTCCAGGTTCGGAATAAATAACTTCGCGCATCTGCTCGAACAGAATTGTTTTGCAGTCATAGAACGAAATTCACCTGATTATAACGACATTATAGCGCCGTATGAATCACTGCGAAGAATGGATGTACCTTTATTTGTTACTGCCGATACGTTGCTACACCTTTATCATATCCAGTTCGACGAAACATTAATGGAGATAGAGGAGAACGAGTTTTACGGAGATATAGGCGCTCTAACAGCAGCGCTTTTAGATGAGTCGCTCACCCAGTATGAAGGATATGCCGGTGATTTGAAAGAAGCAGCCAAACGAAACGTGGCGTATTTAGCCGTGGCACAAAAACTAATCGACCCGAATGCCCAGGTTCCGGAAGTGGTTGCTGATGTCGTCGCAGGCGAGCTGGCCAAAATCGACGCTCATGCTGGTTTTGCCAACAGTGACATCTTCATATACGAGGAAGACTACTCTCAATACATCCCGAGGGGCCATTATACCCGCAGCGAACAGCTCAAACGCTACTTCAGGACGCTTATGTGGTATGGCCGAATGGCGTTCCTGCTTAAAGGGGCCGATTCCTGGGGACCGATGGGTGATGCCCTTATCAGCGTATACGATGCGAAAATCCAGACCCTTCAGGCGGTGCTGTTGGCAACCTCGATCGACCTTGTCCAGGTTGACCATCGGAGCGGACGCGAAATCTGGGACCGGATGTACGCAATTACAGCCTTCTACGTCGGATTGGCCGATGACCTTACGCCGTATGAATATCTCGAAGTAATAAACGACCTCTTCGGCAAAACCTTCGAGCCGACCGACCTGCTCGATGACGACAATTTCTTTGCGCTGAAGACCGAGCTGGCCCTGCTGCGGTCGCCCGAAATATACGGCGGTACAGGCAACGTCATGGTGACACCTCCCGTCACGCCCGAAAGTCTCGACGAAGTGCTCGATAAGACAAAGGGCATGCGGTTCATGGGCCAGCGTTTCATTCCGGATTCGTACATGTTCCAGCATCTCGTCTATCCCGAAGTACTCGACTATACGGGCGATATGGATCATCTGCCGTTTTCTTATGGCCGTGGCTCACGCGGTTATCCACTTGGCCTGGACGTTATGTCTCTTCTAGGCTCGCAGCAAGCCATGACCATCCTGATCGAGCAGGGCGATACGGACTATATCAACTATCAGGAGCAGTTCGACAAGCTCAAAGCCGAGTTCGATTCGCTAAAAGTTCACGACTGGAACCGCAATCTGTACTGGGGCTGGCTGTATTCGCTCCGTGCGTTGATAGAGGGATTCGGCGAAGGATATCCCAACTTTATGCGAACGCAGGCCTGGGACAAGAAAGAGCTTAACGCTGCGCTGGCATTCTGGGCCGAGCTTCGTCACGACACCATCCTTTACGCCAAACAGAGCTACACGCCGCGGGAGATCAGCATTCCTCCCCAGGTGACCGGCTACGTCGAGCCTGTGCCCGAATTCTATGGTCGACTGCTGGCGCTGACCCAAATGACCAGAGAAGGTCTGAGAGATCTCAATGCACTATCGCCCCATGCGAAAGAACGGCTCGTCAATTTTGAAGCCATATTGACAAGGCTGATTGAAATCGCCGACAAAGAATTAACAAACCAGGCCTTAACCGAAAATGACTATTCTTATATAAGACACTTCGGCACAACCCTCAAAGGAGCGGTTATAGGCGTTGAGCCAAAAGGCATCGCAACAACACTCGT
>CAZQXE010000201.1:0-5957 GCA_964597115.1 uncultured Pirellulales bacterium
TGGGAACATCAAAGAATGAGCTAATAGTAACGGAATTTATACCGAATATCGAAGTTGACGAGAACACTTTTCGATTTGACTTTCTACCTGGGACAGAGGTTTACGATAGAGTCTTGGGATTATCCTATGTTGTAGCTGGGGTTGGTCTCGATAATGAAGTATCACCAGTGTATATTGTTGAACCTATCGAGGAAATGAAAAAAGCGAATGATGATGTTGAGACAACAACGGATTCTACGAAATTTGATTCGGAAGAAAAAAGTGATGACTCTGAAGAAATAACAGATAACGAAAAAAATAAAGAGGATGAACAAATTCCTATTGAGCCTTTAACAGAAAATAATAAAATTATCGGCGTAAAGAACCTTTCAATCCTTGGAGTGGTTATTATTACCATAACTGGGCTTCTATTTTGGTACAGGCATTCAGCAAAAACATAGAAGGGATTCATAAATGCTTAAACTTCACATTTCAAAAAGAACCTGCGGTATAGTCGTACACATATTTTTATTAATTTATTCATCATATACCTTCGCTCAGTTTGAAAACATCATCTCCGTACAGGAAATCAGGCCTGATAAAGCATGCGGGCCAAGATGTTTATGGGCGTTGATGCAGATTACAAAGGAGGGGAAATCCGATTATGGAATTAAAAATATTTATAAACTTATCGGCAAAGAGCCCTTCAGCATCACTAACATGAAAGACCTTCATGATGCTGCTGAACAATTGGGCTTTTCGGCAAAGGGCTACAAACTAACAATCGACAGACTCGCCAAAAACGACGGCTACGCTATACTTCCCATAGGCAGCGCAACAGGAACTGCCGAAGATCCTCTCCATTTCATCCTGATAAAACGAATCATAAAAGATTATGTCATAGTAGTTAACACGAAGAACTTGAATTCACAAGCGCTATTAATCTCTGATTTAACCGATTATTGGAATGGATATGCTTTGATAATTACTACAGGCAAAGGAATGAAACTGTTGAGAAAAGAACCCGATGATATTAAGCAATTACCCAAAAAAATAAAAACTGCAAAATACGATCAGATAAAGGACTTTGGTCAGGTAGAAAGCGGTTCGATTGTTGAGCATACATTTACAATATCTAATGATAAAGGAAAAGATTCCAAAGTAAAGATTGTACAGAAGAACTGCACCTGTCTTAAAGCAAAGCTTGGTAAAGATATAGAAGGCCGACATACTTTAACGATGGAACTTCATGTTGATAGCCCCGCATGGCAACAAGCTCACGCTATTGTTTTGCTAGAGCCGGGAGGAGTCATAAAACGATATGCTGTAAAAGCCTATGGTACAGATACTTTTCAAATATGGCCATATATAGCCCATATCGAAGCTCCGGATGGTGGTTTGATTGAATATCCGGTTAAAATCAATTATTATACCGGTTCAGATGATATTGTAAAATTTGATCGTATGGAGAGCAGTATTGCCAACCTTAAATGCGGCCCGGTAAAGTCAGGAAATTCCACTAAAGAAGGAGCCACCACTTTTACTTTTGAAATCCCTTTACTCTTTAACGCTGGAGAGCCTTCGAGAGTTGAAAATATCAATGGTGGTGTCGATTTCATATTGGATACGGGCAAGGGACAAAGGCATATACCTTTAGAGCTAACTGCTAAAGTCGGTACTGAAAAATTTAAGCTAATCCCGGAAAAAGTCTTTTTGATGCCATCAAAATCAAATGGCTCGTTGATACAAAAGAAAGTCAAGCTTGATTTTTTAACTGAAGCAGTTCCTAAAAACATAACAGTTCGCTCTGATAGCTCTGTACCTTATAAAGTCACTACAAGAAAAGAATCCGAAAAGTCTTTTATGATATGCATTTCACCGGTAAAAGAAAAACTACAAAATCTCTCATCGGGAATGCATAAGAGTGAACTTGTTATTGTTCCAGAAGGAGTATCTGAACTAAATCCAATAAAACTGCCGGTTAGTATGTTCGTTAGAGAGTAGTTAATTAATCACGAACTTTCTTCTTTATTTGGCTACTGTCATTGCCAATTCAATTCAACAAAAATTATTCGTTATTCCATGATATTCAGTGCATCGTTTAGGTTGCACTGGGCGGCTTCGCCGCATTCTGGTATCACGTACACTTTCCACAAATCCGGCTCAAATCCGCATGGGAAGAAAACGCCCCTGATTTAGATAATATCCTCGAAAAAATGGCAAAAAAACTGGAAAAATCTCAATTTTTCGCATCAACAAACCAATTAACACATTCGCTGTTATATGAAAGAGAGGTGATACCAATGGGCAGATAAAGGGGATTTAAAAAATCGTCCTAAAACATCTTTGTCTTATCTACTTTTATGGGATAATTATTTTTAGAAAGGGAATTCAACTATGAAAATATCATATTTTGCTAAATTATTTTGGCTGAGCATAGCTATAGTCCTAATTGTAGTTGTATCGGCCGATTGGAGCCCACATATACTGAAGGGCAATGAGTTGCTCGCGAGAGGTGCTTGTTGTACAGGCGGCAAAGAATGTGAAGATGATAGCTGCCCGCCCACATGTACTGCAAAGAACGATTCAACGTGCTCTAAAACTGCTTCTTCTACTAAAGGTTGTTGGCAGACGGTTGACGAAAAAGCATGTGGCACGTACAAAAAGACCGGTAAAAAATGTGGGGGCAATTCTTGCGCGGGTTGTACACCATGAAAAAAATTTTACTGATAAAGAAAATAGTTTGCAAAAGTTGATGACCAATCAAATAAATATTGTAAATTAAATATCGAAACTTGGCGGGATTGGTTACATGATCGTGACCAATTCCGCCTAAGCCTATATTTGAATGAGGTTTGCTATGATGTTTACGAAGAAGCAGAATTTGAAATGTATAGCATATAAATTTTTTGAGATAATTCTGGCCCTCCACATATTAGTTTTTTGGAATGTCGCAAAGGGTGATTTAGAGAATATCACTGCAAGAGATATCCTTCAGAAAAATCTGGAAACCATATCAAGCAAACCTCCGATGATGGCTGACGGAGAAGTTATCGGCAAGTGGAATAATGAAGGTGGAATATCGGAGGAAAAATTCATATCCAGGATTTATGTAAATAATGAACAGTACGATACAACCCGGGAGACATGGAAGTTAGAAGATGGGAAATGGACTAAATCTTATGAAAATAGAGGCATCTGGGACGGTTCAAGATACACCTCACGTGCACGCAGGATGGAATATTACACGGAGTCAGGTTTTCGAGTTCCTGCCGATTTTTTAGTCATACTTAGAGATAAACCGCGTACGATTGAGTGGGGTATGTGGGCATTCGGTCTTGGTGTTACAACGGGTGATGATCATTTCGCAAAACCTATGTTAGAATCTAAGACATTACGCCTGCGACCAGAGATGGAGCAAGTAGATGGATATGAATGCTATGTTCTGGAAGGTAACACTCATGACTATCACTATACAGTGTGGATAGATCCCAATAATGGTTATTTGCATAGAAAAATAATCGGAGAGGGCCGTAATTTTGAGGAACCAGAGGAAATTCAGAATGGGCCTGAGTTAGTTAAATATGGGCTTGAGGTTACTGGCGCGAAGATCGAATCTATTGATGGAGTACCTATGGTGACCGAAGCAAAACGCAGTGTTTTCGGTGAATATGCTGATGGAAGTACAACTGGAGCTACAACCCATGAGAAGATATTTAACATTGTATGGAATCCGGATTTTGAGAAGGAGAGCGCATTCAAGCTAGATAACGTCCCGAACGGTACGCGTGTGGCATACTTTGCCAATGGTCTTAATAAAACTGGTGTCAAGTTTCACTGGCAAGATGGCAAGATTGTGGCAAATATAGATGAAGAGGTTATCGAGCAGATAGATAAAATGACCGAGGAAATCTTGGCTGAAGACCGAGCTTCAAACAGTCTGGAAACTACTCGAAAAACCGAGATTACTACTAATGAACCAGCTATTACTAAAGAGACACAGCCAGAAATACAGGTAGATACTGCAAAAGGTCGAGGAGAAGTTATATCGGAGACTCGTCCTTTTTACACGCTACTGTTGATTCCAATTGGCCTGCTCATTATCGGAATTATTTCCTGGAAGATATATATAATTAAAGGAAGGAAAAGTTAGCTATGGAAAGCTTTAGTAATTCTGGTCAACGAACAATGCATTTTTATTTGCCTCTATTTGTTTTCCTATTAATAATCATACTTGGAAGTGGAACAATTGCGGAGGTTAAGAACATTGAAAATTCTTCCGAAACTACTTCCGTATCTAAACGCATATCAACCGGCTCCTATTGCGGAGTCTATTGCCTTTATTCCACAATGAAATTATTCAACTATGATGTTAATTTTTCTGAACTTGTAAAGCCCGAATATATTGGTTCAAGAGAGGGTAGCTCCTTGAAGGAATTACAACAGGCAGCTACTGATTTCAAACTATTTGCCGTACCTGTGGGGAATCTAACTGCCGAAGTACTACTCAATTGCAAATATCCTGTTATTATTCACACTAAGTCACATTACACTGCTACAACATATGATCACTATGAGTTATTCTTAGGAACAAAAGACGGTAAGGCAATTTTGTTCGATCCGCCTAATCCAATCAGATTGGTTTCATTTAATGAACTGGCTCCGCTGTGGGATGGTAATGGCTTGATTGTTTCGGCTGAGCCGATCGATACTCATGCTTTATTTGCTTCTGCCCGAAAAAGATTTATTTCTTATTCGGCTGTTGCAATTGCTGTTATTTTTGTAATTCACTTTTCAAGACGATGGCTGCCGCAAACCCTTCTTAACTCACGTAGTAAATTGTTCGGCATATCCATGGCACAGGCAGCGGGATTTGCAATCGCTGCATTACTCTGTGGGATGTTTTATCATTTCGCTAATGATGAAGGTTTATTAGCTAATGCAAACGCCACAACTTCGATTCAAAAAGCCCATGCCGGCAATTTTATCCCAAAAATAAGCGATAGGAAAGTTCACAAATTACTTGATAGTAAGACTGTTTTTATCGACGCAAGATTGGCACGTGATTATAAAGCGGGACATTTAGATGGAGCGATCAGCGTGCCGATAGATTCAAATGACATTGAGCTTAAAAAAGCTACGGCTGATATCGCAAAAGATGCGCGTGTCGTACTCTATTGCCAAAGTGCCGGCTGCAAGTATGCTGAGATTGTGGCGATTAGGCTGATTGACGATGGCTTCACCGACATCTCCATATATAAAGGTGGCTGGGCCAAATGGGCAGCCAAAAACGGCAAGAAAAAAGGAGAGCAATCATGAGTTTCAGGTCAATAGTAAGAGGGAGATTACTATCAGGATTTATGCTTGTTGTGCGATTAGGTCTCGGTTGCATGTTTTTATACGGCAGTTTACATAAAATACGTCAGCCTTATGATTTTCTTGGCGACGTTTATAACTACGAGCTTCTCGGCCCTAAGCTCGGTGTTCTTGTAGCAATGACACTTCCATGGGCTGAACTATTCGTTGGTATATGTCTGGTCGGCGGCATCTTCGTTAGCGGTGCGCTGCTGGTCAGTCTTGGAATGGGTGCAATGTTCACCTTTGTTCTTGCCTCAGCTTTATATCGAGGCCTTAATATCAGTTGCGGCTGCTTTAGCTCATCAAGCACAGAGCAGATAGGATATATAACTTTGATTCGCGCATTAGTGATAATGCTAATAAGTGCCGCAGCATATCTAAGTGTAGTATTCCTGCAACCTCACAAAGAAAAGCTATCCATATAAGACCACTAGTGTTGGATCCTGTTCCGATAGACAGCAACGGGATCAATTCTGTAAATTGCTATCTGCAAAAAGGATTATTCGTCATCGATGATATTTAGCGTACTACAATAATATTGAGCGTATCGTCCAGGTGGCACTGGGCGGCTTCGCCGCATTGAGGTGTCACGTACACGTTCCACAAATCCGGCTCAAATC
>CAZQXE010000202.1:0-5935 GCA_964597115.1 uncultured Pirellulales bacterium
TCTGCCCCTGCCGCAGCCCAATACAAGTTACGATAAAATTGTCAGCATCTTCACGCCGGCTTTAATTCAGGCCCAGAAGGACTTCGCACAGGAAATGCTCGAGCATATCAATCCATACCGTTCTCTGCGTTACGCTGATGACCCGGCTGTCGCGTTCGTAGAGATTACAAACGAGGACAGCTTCTTTATGTGGGGCTCAATGGACACCCTTCGAGGCCTGCCGGAATACTACGCGGACATCCTGCAGCAATTGTATAACGATTGGCTGGGCGCCGAATACGGCGATACGAACAATTTGAGAAATTACTGGAGCAGTAACGTTGAGCCGCCCGGCGATAACGTCCTGACGAGCTTCGAGGACCACTTTAACGACCCGGGCCTCAATCCTGACGACAAATGGTATCTGGAACAGCATGAGGGCTGCCAGGCGTCGTTTGAGCTCGGCAATTATTTATCGACGCCCTGCGCCAGTTTTACCATAAATATAACGGACGATACCGACTGGCATCTGCAGCTCAGGCAAAGCAACCTGCAAATCGTGCAAGGCCAGTATTACACTCTGAGCTTCGATGCAGTCGCCGAGTCGCCGCGTACGATAAGCTGCAATGTAATGCAGAGCCACGACCCCTGGAGCAACCTCGGCCTGTATAGCTCAGTCGAGTTAGGCACCGGCTGGCAAAGTTACAGCTACGGATTCGTAGCAAATGCCGATGACACAAACGGACGGGTAACTTTCAGCTTCGGCGGTGGAGATACGACGACATTTTATATGGCCAATCCTGTTTTGCAAACAGGCGGACAGGTCGGATTGATGGAAGACGAATTCATCGAGACCGGCACCGTCCGGCTGTTCAACGACCGCGAAGCCCGCGAGCGGCAAATCGACCGGCTGCGCTTTCTTGCCGAGACGGAGAAGGCATATTTCGACGATATGCGCAGCTACATAAAGAACGACCTCGGCTGCGATGCGCTGGTTACCGGCACGATTGTCTTCGGCCCGCTCGGACTCTACACTCAAAGCGATATGGATTTCATCGATGCTCACGCCTATTGGCAGCATCCGCGCTTTCCCAACGACCCCTGGGACCCCGACGACTGGTATGTCGAACAAAAGCCGATGACCGACTATATCAACGAAGCTACTTTGTTCGGCCTTGCAGGCTGCCGGCTCGGAAAAGGTTCTGCTTCTCCGGGCAAGCCATTTACAGTCACCGAGTACAACCATCCCGCTCCGCTGGACAGCCAGGTATCGTGTGTACCGATGCTCGCTTCCTTCGCCGCCGCTCAGGACTGGGACGGCCTTTGGATTTATTCATACACACACAACTCCGACGACTGGAACGATAATTATTTCAACGGCTTCTTTGATATCCTTCATAATTCTGCCAAGTGGGGTTTCATTCCCGCGGCGACAACCATATTTCGCTACAGCGGAATCAAGCCGGTCGGCGACACATATTATTACGCCGCCCTGACCGACTCGAACGATAACCTGTCGCCTATTGCCGATTTGCACCTGATGCACGACAGGGATATGTTCGGCGTCCTCGCGGAAAACACAGGATTTACCCGGCAGGATTTTCTCGACAAACGCATCGCAAACACTATTGATGAGACCGGAAGTACCACTTCGCCGAACGAGCCGAGCCAAACGGTATTGGATTGGCAGACCGGCGGTGACGGCAGGGGAATATATTCGGCAACGGGAAAATCTGCATGGGTCTATGTCGGCCATCAGGACAAGTTCGCAGCTGCAAGCGATAACAAGATAAATGTTACCGAGCCGAATTACGCCGCGATTACAATTACTTCGCTAAATCCGGACCGCATAAAAGTCCCGCTGCCGGAAAAACAAAAGATTCTCATCACCGCCTGCGGCCGATGCGAAAATACCGGAATGATATTCTCTCCGGACAGAACAACCGTAGGCTCAAATTGGGGTTCAGCTCCGGTTCAAATCGAATCTGTATCAGCAACTATCAAGTTACCGCTTAGAGGGCTTCGCTGCTATGCACTGGCTCCTGACGGAACGATAAAATCAACCGTACCAACGACCATCGTAAACGACGAGACAGTCGTCCAAATATCACCTGCCTATGAGACTATGTGGTATTTGTTGGTCGAGACCGGCGACCTTAACGACGATGGCAAGGTGACCTTCGAGGATTTTTGTAAGCTCGGTCAACGCTGGCTGCTCGAAGCTCCGCCGGTTGATATATCACCGCTGCCTTTCGGAGACGGTATAGTGGATTTCAGAGACCTTTCTATAATCATCGAAAACTGGCTGGATGGTACTGAATAAATAACTTTTCTATTTCTGCATTGAAAAATCACAGCTGTTATTGTCGTTTCAACAAGCACGATGGATCGGAAAAACTATCGAAATGAGAACAAAAAAAAGAGAGACGATGGCCCGGGCTTTATATTTTTCTTTTTCAATTTCCGCCAGACCCGTCTCTCTTTTGTGATGAACTGTCTCGCCAGCCCGACCCACAGCGGCACCGGCCGGCTGAGCACAGCCCCCTTTATATAAAGTATAAGCTATTTTTCAGGCGATGACGGAAAAAAACAAAATTTTTTTCTCTTATTTTCGGAGGTTATTAGCTATGGCAAATCCAGCATTATTTGAACCAAATTCTGTATGCATCGACAGGGCGGAGGAAATCTATCGCCAGCTTAGATATACCCCGCCGGCATCAAGGGCCGATTTGAAAAATTACGTCAGGGTCTTTCTGGGCATCGACGTCCCGGACGTAAGAATCTGTCCGGAGCATAACACGCCGATGGACTATCTCTGGCACAGCTTCACCGCCGATAAAAAATTCGGCCACGAAGACACAAAGTCACAAATAAATCAAATAGAAAAAGCTTCGTGTCTTGGTGCCTTTGTGGCAAAAAAACAAAATGCCGATTGTGTCGTCTGGGCCAATCGTGCAGGCGGCAAGACCGAGCTGGCTGCAGTCGCCACGCTTTTAGACTGCATCTTCAAGCGCGATTGTCACGTAAGAATCCTCGGCGGCTCAGGCGAGCAGTCAGGAAGGATGTACGAATATATGACCGGCTTTTTGAATAGCGGCTTCGATAAGTTTCTCGATGGCCCCGCGCTAAAGACAAAGTGCAGATTCGTCAACGGCTCATCAATCGAGGTCCTCACGCAGTCGGCGACCAGCGTTCGGGGCCAGCACATCCAGAAGCTCCGCTGCGACGAGGTCGAGCTGTTCGATGAGGACGTCTTTTCCGCTGCAAAGTTCACAACGCAGAGCACGGACAGCATCATCGCCGCGATGGAGACAATCAGCACGATGCACCGGCCGTACGGATTGATGCAGAAAATCGTCTCCGATGCAAAGAAGTTCGCCACGCCAATCTTCAAGTGGTGCGTTTGGGAGGTGATTGAAAAATGCACCGGCAGGACCTGCTCGCAGTGTCCCTTATGGAGCGATTGTCAGGGCAGGGCAAAACGGGCAGCCGGTTATCTTAAAATTGACGACTGTATCACGCAGATGCGCCGCGCAAGCAGGGCGGCCTTCGAGGCCGAGATGCTCTGCAAACGTCCTTCGCTCGAAAATATCGTATTCGACGAGTTCGACCCCGCCTTGCACGTTGCGCCGATCGACTACGACCCGAATCTTCCCTTGTATCGCTCGCTCGATTTCGGCTTTGTAAATCCGTTCGTGTGCCTTTTGATTCAGGTCGATAGCGCAGGCGTCGTTCGCATAATAGATGAATACGTCCGCTCAAGAGCAACGGTTGATATCCACGCAGAAGAAATGAAAAAGAGAACACCTTGTAGTGAAGAATCCGTTGCAGCTACTTTTTGCGACCCAGCCGGTGCCGGTGTAAACGATGTCACCGGCACAAGCACCGTTCGCGAGCTGCGTTCGTTTGATATTCACGTCCGCTATCGCAGGAGCGGTATCTTAGAGGGCATCGAGCTCATCAGAAGGGCGATTCGCGCAGGCGATGGCCGAAGTTCCATTATCATCTCGCCAGGGTGTCCCCGCCTGATAGAAGCACTCCAGTGCTACCATTATCCCGATTCCGGCACAACTGACAGCGAATTACCCTTAAAAGACGGCGTTTACGACCATCCCATCGACGCCCTCCGCTACTTCTTCATCAACTACACCCAACCAGCCAGAACTACCAGTAGGAGATATTGAAAGAAAAACGCCAATATTAGCGTAAAAATGCGGGAAAGTAGAAAAATTTATAGGGAACCTGTAAAATGTATTGAAAAAATCTTTAAAAACGTTTAAAAATTCTTGACAATGACCCGATAAAGTGGTATATTTAGGCAAAATAGGGGGAGTGTGTGAAGAAATTTTTAGTCATAGTCTTGGTTTTTGGTTTGGCTTCAGCAGCAAATGGCGGTTTGGTCCTACTCGCCGACGGCGATTCTGCACCGGCCGGAATTAGCTTTCCAACGGGGGAGATAATTTCATTTGGTATGGCATTAACAGCCGGTTCAAGTTGCAGTTACTACGATGTGACCTTTCAGCTTTCCAATAACCAGGTGACTTTTATCGACCCGGATGCTGTTACATTTCCAACCCCTTTCGAGATTCCAGGTGAAGTTTATGACTCAAGTCCTGCGCATATTAGTGTTTGGGCTGCGCAGTTTTTAAGTCTACCGGTGCAAGGCCCTGCGGTTCTTGTGGATAATGCACTGGCTCAAAGCGGAGAACTATTCTCTTGTCTTTTGACCTTAACCACCAGCGGATATACACAAGTTGACGGGCAGGAGCTACCACTGGGAACTGTTATTGCCGAAATCTCACTCTATTATATCCCCGAGCCGGCCTCGCTGTTATTACTCGGCTTAGGCGGTCTGCTACTGCGTCGACGAAAATAAAACGCCGGCCTTGAACAAACAGATTAGTTGCTAAAAGATGATAGCTACGAACACCCCATCGACGCCCTCCGCTATTTCTTCATCAACTATCGCCTTACCAGCCAAAACCACTTCCAGAAGATATTGAAATTATTATCCGAAATGTCCCTTAATGTCCCTTGACATTCGTCCTATAATTTGTTATATAAGAGTAAAGCTTCAAGGATGGCGGGTGAGGACATTCGGCGGAGCCAATTCAGGTTTTCCCCCAAAAAACCATGTTTTATCGTGAAATATCGCTTTGAAAGGAGAGAGTAATGAAAAGGTTAATTGTTACAATTATTATTGTTGGTTTGGCTTGTAGTGCCACGAATGCCGCCCTGGTGGCACACTGGGCGTTTGACAAAGGCGGCGGAACAATCGCTTACGATTCTGCCAACGGATACAATGGAACAATTCAAGGAGCTTCCTGGACAGAAGGTATAATAGGCGGTGCGCTTAGCTTTGATGGTTTTAATGACTTCGTGATAATCCCTGATAGTGACAGTCTGGATTTGACCTCCCAGGCAACATTAGCTGCCTGGATTAAAACAAATTCAACAGCGACTGTTCAGGGTATTGTCGGGCGATGGAATTATGATGGGTTACAAAATAAAAGGTCTATTTTATTGGACGCCAGGGGGGATCTAAATGATAAATTCAGATTTTGGATTTCGACAGATGGCACAGCTTCTACTATAACCCATGTGGCTTCTGACGTTCAATTTTTAGCAGACAAATGGTACCATATCGCATGCACGTACGATGGAAACACTATGAGAATATATATAAACGGTGAGGAAGATAATTCTGTAAGTAAATCCGGAGATATATTCGTTAGTAATAGTTTATGGTATATAGGGGCTTTCAAATATGCAGATGATGCCTATTTCAACGGCCTTATAGACGATGTTCGCATCTATAACCATGCACTATCACCAGCCGAGATTCAGCAGATAATCCCTGAGCCGGCTACGATGCTGCTATTAGGCCTTGGCGGATTGTTCCTGCGTCGACGAAAATAAAACGCCGGCCTTGAACAAACAGATTAGTTGCTAAAAG
>CAZQXE010000203.1:0-5840 GCA_964597115.1 uncultured Pirellulales bacterium
TAGCGATTTGGTACGGATCGTTCGGCTCTCCCGCCCCGCTGCTGTATTTGGCCTGGGCAGGCAAGCTTAAAGAGAAGATTAGAATTGCTAAGGAAATAGTTCGCAGAATTTGTGAATCTCTCGCTGAAGTCATGTTTCGACCTCCTCTGTTCTTTTTAAGCGCCGGAACCACCGCATATCCGGCTTATGAACTTAATGAATCAAATTGATCAGACAGGATGTTTCCTCTAAGCTGATTAATATGTAGTGTACCAAATGGAGATACTCACTGTCAAGTGAATACGGGGTCAATTTCACCCAGCTTGCAATTGAACCTTTGGAAAAAGTATTAGAGGATGAAGGTTGATTTTCGGATGCCGGACAGAGCATATTTAAATAGCGTTTGATCGCCGGTCTAAATATTCACCCCGTGAGATTTTTAATTTATCTCACGGGGTGAATCAACATATACGCTTTCACAAACGCAATTCATGAAGAAAAATTACCCCTATGGGGCAGGCAAATCCCATTTTTACCAGGGCCAATTGCTGGCAAAGACGGCTTTAACCTCGGTATCTTCGGTAATCGTGACGTTAGTGCACCACCACCAGGGATGGTCCACAGGGCCCATCCAGCATACGAAATGGTAGCCCCAATAGGGCATGGCTACCAGATGGACAACCTCGCCATAAGGATACTCTTTCGTTTCCTCGCCGGGAACGATAACGCAGCCGCCACACGTCGAATTAGTCGTTAGGGTGTGGGTGTCTATTTCAAAGTTGGCCACAAGATCATAATCTCCATCTACGACCAAATCTGTGCTTGGATCGTGTATGTTTACCGGCTTGCCAGATACAGCGCTTCCCGTCCATTTCACGAAATGGTAATGGTCTTCCGCCGTGGCTTCTATCATTATCTCTAAGTTGCCGCCGTAAATGAATTGTCCCTCACCCGGATTGGTTACGGAGCCACCGCATGTTGAGGAAGCCGTTAGTGTATAGTTCACGAAAGCAAAGTTAGCCATCAAGCTATAGTCTCCATCCACAGTCACAGTAGTACTCGCACTATTTGGATTCCCAACCTTGCCGGCCTCTACAGCCGTTCCTGTCCATTTTCGGAAGTAGAAGTACTCGTTTGCTGCGGCTTCTACCGTAACTGGTGTATTAGAGTCGTAGGTGAATGTTCCCTCGCCGGGTGTTGCTACGGAACCGCCATAGACGGACGATGTAGTCAGGCTACATTGTTCCAGGTCCAAAGACATGCTTGCCTGGATTGTTCCGCCGTAAGCGCCTGAATTGATTAGTTTGCCGTTTGGTTCAGGCTCATTTGAGCATGGGCAAGCCGGATCACCCGCATCAATACACGGACTCATATTTTCGTCTTTTGTCCAACTTAAAGCGATCGGGTCCCATCGACCTGTCATTGACATTAAGTGATAATCTCCGCCGGTCCAAATTGCATTGGCATTATCCGGTTCGACGGGAGACAGGTTAGGATCTTTCGAATCAGCCCAATAACCTGTGCTGGCGAAAACGGGGTCTGTGTCTGTATTTCCGGTTCCCGGCCAGGCACCCTGGACATTACTGCAGACAACGACCGGGTCATTGCCGGATTCAACTATAATCTGATCCGGGGCATTATCCCGGATGATGCTATTGGAGATGAGAATATCGCAATCAATTAAATAGATGCTTGTGCCAAGTTCTGCTCCATAATTGTCGACAATGGTACAGTTTTCAAAGATGCTATTGCTGTCCATGCAGTAAACTGTGGCACCAAAGTTAGGATCAGCAGTTCGGTTTCCGACAATTACACAATTTAAAATCATGGGATGACTACCAACACAAAGAATCGCACTACCCATATCGTTTAGCCCCCCGGTAATAGTAAAACAGGAGAGTTCCGTGTTCGCTTCTTCGCCCTGGCTAAACGTTACAACCGGACCCTGGTTATTTCCATTAATGATCGGATATGGTTGTATTTGGTCATCAGATAAACTGGATTCCAAACCTGTGACTTTAATACTCTTACCCTTAAAGTCGATGGTTTCCGAATAAGTCCCGCTCAGGACTACGACGGTATCTCCGTCCTTAGCCGCATCAATACCTTCCTGTATCATATCGAAGGGATGTTCTTGTGTACCGTCTTCGTTAGTATCACTGATAGCAGAGTCAACATAGATGGTAATATTAGACTCAAGGTCTTCACCAAATGATGTGGATACAATAGTGAGTGACAATATTATCATTGCAATTAGAGTTCTCATTTTAATTCTCCTTTCAAACAGAAATTAGATTTGTATGTACCTCAATTCACATTTGTACATAGAGTTCTCATTTTGATTCTCCTTTCAAATAGATAATCAGATTTGTTTATACCTAGATTCACATTTGAACCAGGTAAACATTATGCTCATTTATCACGTTTTTTGACGACATATCAATTGTGGTAACTACGTATTTTGAAATGGGATACTTAGGTAGAATGGGAAGGAGAACCAAAGGTGTATAATGAATAGAGATTACTTAAGTTAGTAAATAAAAAAGATTTAACGAGTCCAATAATAGAGTTGTTTGGAACTTTTATTTGCAAGGAGGCCATAACATCTTCAACAAACATATCATCAAAGAAGTAGAACAAAGGTGAAATGAAAAATACTGCAATACCGCTTTTCCGAACAGTGATATTCTCACGATACCGCCACACCTATATGATTTGCCAGGCCCTGAAAAAGCACCACCCATCTTTTTGCAATAGTATCACCCGAATCAGCCTTTTGCTCCATTTGTTGATATGTCGCTTTGGTAATTCTGAAAAATACGTTTTGAGACGTTTGCAAATCAAGGTTCGAAATCACTGGGGAAAGGATTTTAAAGATCGCATCCAAAGATTCGAGCAACTGAATGTCTGCAGGTGAGTCCTGAAGTTTTGTCATCAGGCGATTGATTTTTCGGCTTATTTCAAACTGTAAAGTCGATTCATCCAGTTTCAGCGGCAATCTTGTTGCCTCTTCAACTAATCTTTTCAATTGGTCTGGGCCGGCCTGGTCATCACGGATTGTCTTACAAAGATCCTGATTAAGTATGAACTCAGCCGGCGTTGAAAGGGCTTTTGGCAGCGGCATATTTATGCTTCGCATCACCTGCATGATGGCATAGTTATGTTCATATATAAGCCTGAAAGAAGCTTCGATTTCCTGCCAGACCGTCTCGAGCAGATCATAAAGAATCCGCTGTTGTTCGTCCTTGAAAAGATGCCAGAGAGTATAATTGTTGCCGCCAAAGGATATGTGTATTAGACGCATAATCTCAGTGGTATCTCCTTTATTGAAAGCTTTTTTAAGGTTTTCACAAAGAGAGGCAAAAGCATCGTCGTGCATTCTGGCATTTACTCCGCCGACAAGATTATGGTCTCCAAAGTGCAGTACTGCGAAATCTATGAGATGCTTTTCCAGAACTATTTTAGACTGAATGGCTGTTCTACCTATTGCCAGTATCTGAATGCCTGCATCCAAGCGGTCATATTGCTCTGTGTCGGCGGAGTAGCAAAATACGTCTGCTTCCTTGGGATATTCGGCAAAAATGGAACTGAGGGCAAAATGCGCACCGACTCGATTAAGGTCGGCCCTGCTGGACCTTGCAAGCATTTCGTATACTTCTTTGCCGTTGGCAAATTCTCTGGCGTTTGCCGGTGCCTTCTCAAGGATATCCTTAAAGACGGACTCAAGGTCTTCGCCATTAACTTCGTTTGCCATTTGCATAGCCCGGCACGCGTACTCTAATATCTGAACCGTCTCTATCCCGGATATATCATCGAAGAACCACCCGCAGCTTGTGTACATTAGTAAAGAATGCCTTTGCATCTCAAGCAGTTTCATGATTTTCACTTTTTCGATGTGCGAGAGTCCTTCGGGAATCGTTTTGGAAAGGAAATCTTCAGTGGAAACCCTGTCAAGTAAAACGGAGATGTATCTGTTCCTGATGTCCCATGGGTCAGTTACGTATTGTTTCATTTTGCTTTCGTAAAGCTGTGCGAGCCGGTCTCTCAGCCAGTCCATCGCTTCTCTTAACGTTGCCCGCCACTGTTGTGCTCCTGATGGATACCTGCCGAAATGACAGCCGCAGTTACTTCGCCACCTTTCTACACCGTGACTGCAGCTCCAGGAAGTATTTTCCCGAATCTCAACTTCATAATTTGGAGGAAATTTTTCGAGGTATTCACCGTATACAGTAGTTCTTGCCATTTTATTATGCTCAATGTAGTGAAGGCAATAGGCCAGTGCCATGTCGGCACGCCGATAGTGATGTCCGTACGTTTCACCGTCTGTTGCAATGTGGGCAAGCTGTCCGAATTCGCTTCCCTCATGAAAAATCTGACAGAGTTTCTGGGCGAATATTTCACCATTTTCCAGTAATCGCCCGTTAGCTACATTTTCTGCGGTTGGAGCATGATAGAAAAATAAAATGATAGTTCGGCCGGATGGAAGGTGACAAAGATAAGGTTGGGTAGTGTCGGGCCCGTGTTCATTAAAATCGTTCCAGTTTTTTTCGCCAATCCTTTTGTATCGCCGGGCCTGGTGTGGTGCGAGAACAGTGAATTTAATGCCGTTCTCCACCAGAACCTCAAGCGTTTGGATGTCCGCCGCTGTTTCAGGAAGCCACATCCCTTCTGGCTTTCGTCCAAAACGGTGTTCGAAGTCAAGAATTCCCCATACAACTTCCGTGTTTTTATCACGGTGATTGGCAAGAGGCATTATTATGTGGTTGTAAGCCTGAGCCATAGCGGAGCCGTGGCCGGAGAAATTGATTCGGCTTTCCTTGTCTGCCTGTATTACACTTTCGTATATGTCACGGGCATGTCTTTCCAGCCACGACAGCAGAGTAGGTCCGAAGTCAAAACTAATTTTTGAATAGTTGTTGACAATATCAATGATTTTCCTATCGGGCCTAAGTATTCGCGATGCGGCGTTTTGGCGGTAGCACTCCTGCGTTATTTTATCATTCCAATCGTGGTAAGGGTATGCGGAGTCCTGCCTTTCCACTTCTTCAAGCCAGGGATTTTCGCGTGGCGGCTGGTAAAAATGACCGTGAATGCATACGTATTTGTCCATATAATACCTCAACAACACGTCATAGCGACCGGAGAATTTTGTTTGCAGGCATTACTCATTCCAGGAACTATTAAAAAAGTCCAAAATCAGTTTATAAGAATCAGGCCGACTATGCAATAAATGTTTTTACTCGGTCTATTTTCTGATTTTGTATACTGAGTATTTATAAAGACGAAACGAATTAAAAGTGGCCGGTACATTTTTTCTCGCATTAAATCACTAAAAGTATTGACAAAGGCTGATAGAATCATAAAATCTGTTTATCAGTCTATAACATACCTTCTTTGCAGTTTTATAATAAATTTATTGTGGAGAATTAATTATGTTAATGGATGTCAGTCGTGTTGATGTATGGGCCGCCAGTATCGAAGATAAACCCGGGGAATTGGCTGCGAAACTCGACGCTCTTTCTCAGGCAGATATCGACCTAAGATTCGTAAGTTCCCGCCGTATGCGTGAAAAGCCCGGAACTGGTGTAGTGTACGTGACGAATATAAAAGGCCCCAGACAGGCTAAAGCCGCCAGAAAAGTCGGTTTCGAGAAGACCAGGTCGCTTCATGAAGTACGAATTGCTACGGGTAATAAGCCCGGCTTCAGTGCCGAACTGGCCCAGAAAATAGCCGATGTGGGTATCAATCTTCGAGCTTTTGCCGGCGCTTCTATCAGCAATCGAGCGGTCTTTTATCTGGCTTTTGATTCTGAAGCCGATGCTAACAAAGTCGTTAAGCTTTTCAGTTAGATTTACGGATAA
>CAZQXE010000204.1:0-5796 GCA_964597115.1 uncultured Pirellulales bacterium
TTGTCATTAATTTTCCTTCTTTATTTTAAGCCACAGAGAACACAGAGTTCACAGAGGTAATATATAAATCATATTTCATCATCATTTGTTTTATTAGGAATTGGATATTTTGATTCAAATCTCTCTCTCAGCAAGTGATGTGCATTCGTAAAAAATTCCCTTGTATTTTTATATTTGGAAATTACTTTTTTGTAATCTGGATCTTTTTCCATATCAAAATTTTTGTTTATATATATTAATTGTGCTTGATATTCCATAGCATCTAAAGCACTCAACAACCTTGTTTTTTGATCGTTTGCTGGTCCTGGAAAAGTTTCGATAAGACATGTATTCGGATAATAAACAAACAGTTTGCGTCGTTTGGGTTTTTTCTTATAAGGAACTTTATATTCTAAATAATGGAAGTTTTTATTTGACTTGAAATCCGCTGACTCGAAACCCTCTAACTTTTTTCTGGTTTTATCACAAAGGACAAAGCCGATCCAGTTTTGACCTTCAGATGACTTATAAGCGTCTATAAGTGCACGTCCAAAAAAGATACCATTTTCTTCATCGGCGTATAACTGTCCAACATTCAAACATCCTCGCATCGGAATCTCTTTGAGGAACATTGCTTGGAAAAATAATTCTGAGGCTGCTGATATACCACAGAAAGAATCCTGAGAATCATTTTCGGTATAAAATATAAAAGTATCAGAGAAAAATTTATATTTGCAATTCACATTATATTTTTCACCTTTCTCTTTGGCTTCTTTGCATTTTTCTTGGACAAACTCAACAGGAAAGATTTCCACCATATTACTAAAACCAAGTATATCGAAATGCGCAATCCAGCAATTACCGTTTATTATCTTTCTACTTTCCATTTTTTATTTTATCTCTGTGTTCTCTGTGCCCTCTGTGGCTAAAAATAAAATGACTATAATTCTCTTTGGCTATTTTTATATCGTTTTACGAATTCTGCGTATTGTTCGGGGGTGTCGATGCCGTCGCAGGTGTGTTCGACTTTACCGATTAAAATTTTGTAGCCGTTTTCAATTGCTCGCAACTGTTCGAGCTTTTCGATTTTCTCCAGCGATGTCTGCGGCAGGGTGGTAATCTTCAGCAAAAAATCTTTGCGATAGGCATAAATACCGATGTGACGGAGGTACTGTTTTACAAAACCGGTCCCGCCAGCGTGCCTGTCGTAAGGTATTACAGAGCGTGAAAAATAAATCGCGCAATTATTACAATCTGTTATTACCTTTACGATATTGGGATCGGCGATTTGTTTGGTGTTCTCGAGCGGAGCTGCTAACGTTGCCATCGGGTAATCCGGATTGTCTACCAGCAGCCGGGCGACATAATCGATATTGTCAGGATCAATCTCCGGCTCATCGGCCTGTAAATTTACAACAATGTCAACGTCCAGTTCCTCAGCCACCTCGGCGATTCGGTCCGTTCCGCTTGCGTGTTCCGGCGAAGTCAGTTTGCACTCGGCCCCAAACGTGTATGCAGCGGCAACGACCCTCTCATCATCGGCGGCAATAATTACCTTCTGAGGCAGCTTGGCTAAGCAGGCTCTCTCGTATGTATGCTGGATGAGGAATTTACCGCTATCTTTGGCGAGAACTTTACCGGCGAATCTTGTGGAACCGTAGCGGGCCGGTATTACAGTTAAAATATTCACACTCACCAAGCCTTTATGTCAAAAAAGTCTTTTTACCGGATAAGCAGTACATATTCAGGAAACTCAATTGCCGCGATGGTTGTGCGGCCGTGAAATTCCAACTGGATACTTATCTTAATATAAAAACAGTGGTTCGTCAACAGACTTTGCCGGAAAATTTTTTTATTATGCAATACTCCTGTATTGTGGAATTTTTGACGCACTCTGCATATATTATTGACTATTGAGTATTGACTCTTTATTATCGTTAAAACGAAAATTCAGGGAGCTGTAATTATGAAAAAGATTTTAGGATTAATTGTATTTGTCGCTGTAGGTGTTGCCTTTTCTGCTGTTGGTTGTAAGGAGAAAGGGCAAAGTACTGATAAGTATCGTATTGCCGTGATTCCGAAGGGCACAACGCATGTTTTCTGGAAGTCGATCCACGCCGGTGCGATCAAAGCCGAGCAGGAGTTAAAAGAATCGGGTCTGGACGTGGAAGTTATATGGAAAGGGCCGCTCAAAGAAGACGACAGGGAATCGCAAATCAGGGTGGTGGAGGATTTCATTACGCGCGGCGTAACGGGCATTGTCTTGGCGCCGTTGGATGATGCGGCACTGCGAATACCGGTCAGGGACGCCGTGAGCAATGGCATCCCTGTGGTAGTAATCGACAGCGGACTCAAGAGTGAGGATTACGTTAGTTTTGTGGCGACGGACAACTATATCGGTGGTAGGAAAGGCGGCGAACGTCTGGCACAAATCTTAGGCGGCAAAGGCAAGATAATCATGCTGAGATACCAGGAAGGCTCGGCGAGCACGATGAATCGCGAGCAGGGATTTCTCGATGTCTTAGCGGAAAAATATCCGGAGATTGAAGTAGTAAGCTCGAACCAGTACGGTGGAGCAACCACGGAAAGCGCTTACATGGCCAGCGAAAGCCTGTTGCAGCCGCTGCGGACAGCTGATGGAGGACTGACGATTGACGGTATATTTTGCCCGAACGAGTCGACGGTGTTTGCAATGCTGCGGGCCCTGCAGGACAGCGGCTTGGCAGGCAAAGTCAAGTATGTCGGCTTTGACAGCTCAGAGCGATTGGTGAAGGGACTGCGGGAAGGTGAAATTCACGGGCTGGTGCTTCAGGATCCGATCAATATGGGTTACCTGGGGGTCAAGACCATAGTGGCACACCTGCGAGGCCAGAATATGGAGAAGCGAATTGACACCGGCTCGGAGGTGGCAACTCCGGAAAATATGGACGATCCGAAGATGAAGAATCTATTGGAGCCGGACTTCAAAAAATGGCTGAACGAGTAGATTCGCGCCAATCAAAGGTGCGGCTTAAGATGCAGGGGGTATCTAAGCGCTTCGGGGCGACGGTGGCGCTGGAGGATGTGGGTATACAGGTTGTTGCCGGGCAGGTACTCGCGCTGGTTGGTGAAAACGGCGCAGGAAAAAGCACGCTAATGAAGGTGCTTTCGGGGGCGATCAAACCTGATGCCGGCCGAATGTGGCTAGATGGCGTTTCATATCGGCCGGGCAATCCGCTCGAAGCTCGACGGGCCGGCGTGGCGATGATTTACCAGGAACTCTCTCTAACTCCGCACCTCAGCGTCCAGGAAAACATCATGTTGGGTATGGAGCCGACAGTGCTGGGCGTGGTTCGGTGGAGACAAGTGCGCCGGCGAGCGGTTGAGGCGATTAAAGAATTTGACAATCCGGAACTTACTCCGGATGCCCGGGTTGGTGGATTGTCAGTCGGCTCACAGCAATTGGTAGAAATTGCTCGTGCTTTGGCGATAGGATGTAGGGTATTGGTTCTCGATGAACCTACCAGCAGTCTGACGCAACAGGATGTCGAGCAGTTGTTCGAGATTATTGGGCGACTGAAAAAGCAGGGTAAAGCCATCGTTTACATTTCGCACTTTATCGAGGAGGTCAAACGCGTTGCAGATGAAGTGACGGTTCTGCGTGACGGACAAATGGTCGGCAGCAGTGATGTGGAAGCCATAAGCACAGACGAGATAATTGCAATGATGGTGGGCAGGCAGGTCGAAGATCTGTATCCGAGATCGACACGGCACGCCGGAGAGATTGTTTTGGAGGTTAAGGATTTAGCCGGCCTTGAGAAGCCAAAGTCAGCGTCTCTGCAGTTGCACAGAGGAGAGGTGGTTGGTGTTGCCGGACTGATTGGAGCAGGACGCACGGAATTACTGCGCAGCTTGTTCGGATTAGATCCCGTTCGGGCTGGTCAAATCAAATTAGGTGTTTATACCGGGCCTGCCTCACCGGTGCGACGATGGATGCAGGGGGCCGGCATTTTGAGCGAGGACCGCAAAGAAGAAGGATTGGCTCTTGCATTGAGCATAGCAGACAACGTTACGCTTTCCAAGCTCAAGGGATTCGGCCCTTTGGGTTTGGTGCTGCCGAGCCGACAGGACAAAGCTACCAAACGCTGGATAAAGGAGTTGGGTATCCGATGTCGCGGCCCAAAACAATCCGTGTTATCGCTATCGGGCGGAAATCAACAGAGAGTTGCATTAGCCAGGCTGCTACAGCACGATGTTGATGTGTTTCTGCTGGATGAGCCGACGCGTGGTATCGATGTAGCAGCCAAAGCGCTTATTTACAAGTTGATCGATAAATTGGCCAGCGGTTCACCTGCCGAAGGTCGGGAACCAAAGGCCGTACTTATGGTGAGCAGTTACTTGCCGGAATTGTTGGGTGTTTGCGACCGCATCGCTGTGATGTGCCGTGGAAGATTGGGTCCGACTCATTCGATTGACCAGGTCGACGAGCACAAGCTTATGTTAGAGGCAACCGGACAGGAGATAAAATGTTAAGTGACAATGCCATAGAGGATAAAAGAGATTTTATGTCGGTTTTTCGGGCTTTGTTCGGGCTGGCCAGTATTAAGCTGGTCTTGGCTTTGCTTGGGATTTTTTTGTTTTTTGTGGTTGCGATCGGTGTTCAGGAAGCGGTTAAGGTCATAGACTCGAATCAGGAGGTCCTGGCTGAGCTCGAAGCGCAAGGCATTCCAGCGGACGAACGACAACGTGATTCGAGACTAATCAATCCTTGGCGGCAGGGTTGCAACGCCTCGCTGCGTTTCTTAGGTTCACGGAACGCCGAAACAATTGCCCGGCAGACCACTATTGTTGGAATGGCAGCTTTGGGTATGACATTGGTGATTATTTCCGGTGGGATTGATCTGTCGGTTGGCTCGATCGTGGCGCTCAGTACAGTGGTGATTGCCCATTTGCTACAGAAAAGCGGTGCCGGGCCGATTGTTGCCGTTGCCGGCGGCGTTGTGGCAGGAGCGTTCTGTGGTCTTGTTAGCGGGACGCTGATAACGTCTCTTCGTGTTGTTCCGTTTATCGTTACTTTGGGGATGATGCTTGTAGTTCGAGGCACGGCCAAGTTTATAGGGCAAAATCAGAAGATAGATGTGGATACCGAGCGGCTTAGATGGCTGGATGAGTTGATGGCCTCAATCCCGAAAGACCGAAGCTGGATGCTGTTGCCGTTGGGAGTGTGGCTCTTGATTTTAATGGCGGTGGTGGTTGCGATTTTGCTGCGCTATACCCGCCTGGGTCGGCATATTTTCGCCGTTGGTTCCAATGAGCAAACAGCTCGTCTTTGTGGAGTGTCGGTTTGGCGTGTCAAGCTCATGGTTTTTATGCTGTCCGGGGCTTTTGCCGGTTTGGCTGGGCTTATGCAGTTTTCGAGGCTGACTGTGGGTGATCCCACCGTAGCAGTAGGTCTGGAGCTCGATGTAATCGCAGCGGTGGTTATAGGCGGTGGCAGCTTGGCAGGTGGTGAAGGTTCCATCCTGGGAACAATTGTCGGGGCGTTGATTATGACAGTCATCGCTTCGGGTTGTACACAAATGGGCTTGGCGAACTACTGGCAGGAGATAATTACCGGGGCGATTATTGTTGTAGCGGTTGCGCTGGACCGGCTGCGGCACCGCCGCGCTGTCTGATTTTTTTGATTTTAGGGATAACAGGGTAGATCATATCCCCTCAAGAGCAATTCTTCTCTGGTCACATAGTCAGGTCCAAACCAGTCTAACGTCAACGGTGGCAGTCTGTCAAGCGGCATATCTGTCTTGGGGCATAGTTTCTTGATTATCTGCCATGGACTCA
>CAZQXE010000205.1:0-5778 GCA_964597115.1 uncultured Pirellulales bacterium
CGCGCCGAGCCGAACGACCGGGCTGAGGGTAATATTTTCGCGCCCGAACATGTCAAAGCTTTCGAGAACTTCGAACACGATTTGCTAAAAGATGTTATCCCCTTCGTCGAATCGAACTATCCGGCCAAGACTGGAGGCGAGAACCGTGCTCTGGCCGGACTGTCCATGGGTGGCGGCCAGTCGCTGAACTTCGGCCTGGGCAATCTGGACACATTCGCATGGGTCGGTGGTTTCTCCTCAGCGCCCAATACTAAAACGCCTGAGCAGTTGGTTCCCGATCCGAACGAAGCCAAAAAGAATCTAAAACTTCTCTGGATTTCCTGCGGAGATAAAGACGGCCTGATAAACATCGGCCAGGGTGTTCATGCTTTTTATAAGGAAAAGAACGTGCCCCACATCTGGCACGTCGATTCCGGCGGACACGACTGGACTGTTTGGAAAAACGATCTATACCTCTTTTCGCAACGGATATTCCGCTTATGACTAAATTGAGCCATTTTTACTAAGTATTTTAAAAATCAAAAATCCGTAAATTTGATTAATTATTCTTGACCTTTATACAAACACGCATTAACATGAATGTTTTAACTAAATATCAGAGAATAAAACCGCCAATGGGGTAGACTTTTTTCGGCTTTGATAAGGAGTAAACTAATGAACCCAATAAAAATATTTTTAAATGAAAATGATATTCCCCGTCAATGGTATAATTTAGCAGCAGACCTTCCCACGCCACTACTTCCACCGCTCGGACCTGATGGCAAACCTATCGGCCCGGAAATGCTCGCTCCAGTGTTCCCAATGAATCTGATCGAGCAGGAGGTCGCCACCGACCGGTGGATAGACATACCCGAGGAAATACTTAATATTCTCTATCGCTGGCGCCCCTCACCGTTGCGAAGGGCAGTATACCTCGAGAAGTATTTGGATACGCCGGCTCGAATCTATTATAAAGATGAAAGTGTCAGCCCGCCTGGAAGTCATAAGCCAAATACAGCAGTCGCTCAGGCGTGGTATAATAAACAATTCGGAATTGAAAAACTAACTACTGAAACCGGAGCCGGTCAATGGGGTAGTGCCCTGGCCTTTGCCTGCAAATTAATTGGGCTCGAATGTAAGGTCTTCATGGTCAGAATCAGCTTTGACCAAAAGCCTTTCAGAAAACACATGATGGGAGTCTGGGGAGCAAATTGCGTTGCCAGTCCGAGTCCTGAAACAAATGCTGGAAGAAAAGTGTTGGAAGAAATGCCCGATACACCGGGCAGCCTGGGGATTGCCATCAGCGAGGCCATTGAGCAGGCGGTTACTGATAAGACCGGTAAGACACGTTATTCTCTCGGAAGTGTTCTGAATCACGTACTGCTTCATCAAACGATAATAGGTCTTGAAGCCAAGAAACAACTGGAAATGGTCGGTGAAAAGCTGCCGGATATGGTTATCGGCTGCTGCGGAGGCGGCAGTAATTTTGCAGGTTTGTCATTCCCATTTGTTGCTGATAAAATAAACGGCGCCGATATCAAAATCGTTCCGGTTGAACCGACAGCCTGCCCAACTATGACACGTGCACCGTTTGCCTATGACTTCGGAGATACAGCATGTACAACACCACTTCTGGCAATGCATACACTCGGACATGCTTTCATTCCGCCTCCCATCCACGCCGGTGGTCTGCGATACCACGGCATGGCGCCACTGGTTTGCCAGGCAATCGTGGAAGGTCTGTTGGAGCCGAGAGCATACCATCAGTTGCAATCCTATGAGGCTGCAATAACATGGGCCAGTACTGAAGGATTCATACCAGCCCCGGAAACCAGTCAGGCGCTTGCTGCAGTTATTGAGGAAGCCAAGAAAGCAAAGGAAGAAGGCAAAGAAAGGGTGATACTTTTTAACTATAGCGGGCATGGCCTCATGGACCTTATGGGCTACGATGCATATCTTTCCGGAAAGCTCACTGATTATGAACTGCCGGAAGAAGAATTAAAAAAATACACAAAAGATCTTGAAAATTTGCCAAAAGCAGAGATGAGAAAAAGCGGGAAGTGGTAGCAGTAATCGTTGGTTCTTTGCCTTAATTCTGTTTAAGGCAATTGCAGGAAGAAGTGTTGTGCAAGCAGAAACAAAGTAATATTTTAAGGAGATGATTATGAAGAACGGAATGCTTATCATTGCTGCGATTCTGTTAATTACAACAAGCATGGCTCAGGCTCAGATGCAGGCGCAGGAGCCGGCGTTGCACGGCTCATTTAGTGTGACTTATCTAAGCAAATACATCTGGCGCGGTTTCGATATTTATGACGACAAAAGCGGCGTAGATGCCAGTCTCGACCTCGATCTATACGGCACAGGTTTTGGAATCAAAGTCACGGCACGCAGGGCCAATTCCAGTGAATTTGAAAACACAGAACGTTGGGATTACAACTTGTATTATCGTAACCGTCTATTCGATGGAGAATGCTATGCAATGAATTACATGCTTGGCTGGGTTTTATATAACTATCCGGACCAACCGACAAAAGGAAGCGTGATGGCTCCAAATGCCAGTCTGCAGGAACTACATGCTGTTATGTCCTGGCCTGAAATCTGCCCCGTCGGCATTGTTCCGACCTATGTTCTGGTCAAGATGTGGCCCCATAGAAGCGGTTCCTATTCCGGGGCGAGGTCTTCATTAGCGTTTCCGCCCGCCATGGTGGGAACAGCTTCCGGTTATGCGCATATTTTTATGCTGGACTACGGCTTTACCATCGCGAATTTGATCCCTAATAACCCGGAACAAAAGATAAATCTACACTCGGAATTTGTCTTCAACGACGGCGTTAGTCCTGTAGGTACCAACGTTGACCATGACTGGACGAATATGGTATTTGGTATCTCAACAGACATCGATCTGGATAACAACCTTGTTCTGACTCCCGCTGTCCATCATCAGAGAACTTTTGATGATTCGGTAAACGAAGATGAAGACGAGACATGGGTTACTTTAAGCGCAACCTGCAAATTCTAAAAAAGACTTAAAAGTCGTAATGCTACATCTCCAAAAGGGCTGGTTTCCTTGCCAGCCCTTCTTGTTTAATTGAAAACTATACGGATCGAATGCTACCCGCGAATTAAGCGATTAGCTCTTTATATCAAAACTGCGTTGAGCTTCAAAAACATATATCTTTATCGAGTATATCTGCCTTGATTTTTATCAGGGTATTTGTACAAAACAAAATTATTGCCAATCAAATTAAACAGGCTATATTAAGAAAAAATGAAATAATCGATGTGCCCCTGAATCCAACTGTTGAACTAAGACAAAGCCGAATCAGGAGTATCTGGATAAATGTAAATGCTAACGCTTATCAATACAAACAAAATGCTCCCCGCCATCGGGCCAATCGGTCTGGATTATATCGCTGCTTCAGTCGAAAAGGCCGGCATCGATGTTGAGATCCTTGATCTTGCCTTCGTCGAAGATCCGGCTAAAATGATGAAAGAACACTTCACAACCGGAAAAGCCGACTTAGTGGGACTTTCTTTTCGAAATGCTGAAGATTGTTTTTGGCCTAGTGCAGATTGGTTCGTTCCGGGTTTGAGAGATACTGTTAAGACTATCCGCAATATAACCGATGCGCCGATTGTCGTCGGCGGTGTAGGATTTTCGATATTCGCCAGGTCAATTTTTGAATATACAGATATCGATTTCGGGATATGCGGTGATGGTGAAACAGCATTAATCTCGCTTGTCCGTCAACTACAGGGAACACGAAGTTTCGCAGATGTCCCGGGTCTCTTATGGCGTGACAAAGACAGAACCCGCAGCAATCCACCCTCTTGGCCGAATCCGATTTCATTGGGCACGGCTCGCAGTTTCATTGATAATCGCCGCTATTTTGAACAGGGTGGACAATGTGGACTGGAAACCAAGCGTGGTTGCAATCGTCACTGCATATACTGTGCCGATCCGTTGACTAAAGGGAATATGCTCAGATTACGAAATCCTCTTGAAGTTGCCGATGAGGTTCAATCGTTACTATCACAGGGAATAAATGTATTACACTTTTGCGATTCTGAATTCAATATTCCGCGGGACCACGCTCAATCCGTATGCGAAGAATTGATTAAACGTTCACTCGGCGGCAGGATTCGATGGTACGCATATCTGTCACCGGTACCTTTTGATGCAAACCTGGCAAAGACAATGGCTCAGGCAGGATGCGCAGGAATAAACTTTACAGGAGATTCGGGTTGTAAATCGATGCTTCAAACTTACCGTCAACAACATAGCAAAGAGAATCTCGCCGAAACAGTTAAACTTTGCCGGCTTAATAATATCGCCGTTATGATAGATCTCTTGTTGGGCGGACCGAATGAAACACTGGAAACAGTCCGGGAAACGATTGATTTTATAAAAAAGATTAATCCGGATTGTGCAGGCGCAGCGCTAGGTGTGAGAATTTATCCCCGGACCGCTATGGAAAAAATTGTAACCAAAGAGCTCAGAAGCGGAGAAAATGCCAATATCCGTCGAAAATACAGTGGCCCCATAAATCTGTTTAAACCCACTTTTTACATATCGAAGGCTTTGGGTAAGGAACCGGCGGAATTGGTAAGGGATTTGATCGGTGGCGATAAAAGATTCTTCGAGCCGGCCAGCGAAAACAACCGGAAAGAATCCGAAGACGGTGACGCTACCGACTATAATTACAACGAAAACCAGCTTTTAACGCAGGCAATTCAAAAAGGTGCTCGCGGGGCTTACTGGGATATCCTCCGGCAGCTCCGAGGCAATTGACCTGCCCTTTGACAAGCTCAAGGCATTCGACTCGCTTGATATACTGAAACTCTTAAGGAATATATAAACGTGTTTATACCAAATGGTCTGCCATGAGCGAGTCGAATGGAGGTGGGGAGATTCGAACCCCTACCATTGTCTCCAACGGTTCTTTGCATAATACGAACAAGACCCATTCAAAACAAACACAAAAGCTTGCAAAATCAAACACTTGCAAAAATCAGAAAACCGGCAATTTGAACAGAACCAGTACAAGTTCTGAACAAGACAATAACACTTCTTTGCACAAAAAGTGTGCCATATGCGTGCACCACTCTCTTTGTCTAAATGAGTCAACCCCTTTCCCAAAACTTTTAGAACTTATTCAGGTTTGGTCGAGACTGCCTGAACACGTCAAGACAGATATTGGTGTGCTGGCCGAACCTTACAGGAATGAAAAGGTAAAATCCAAAACATCGACTAATACCGATATCTAATTACACCAATTAAGCGGTTTTTTAACGTCGGACACAACCCTCAACTTTTTTTCTTGCGGATTAGCAAGGCTTATTGAACAAATTTTATCTGATAGCTGAAAGCTTTAATTTGTACTATCGATGCTAAAGGTTTACAGTAGGTGGGTATCATTTCTTTTCAGTAACGGATTAAGTATCCGGAGATCGTTATTGGCTGAATAGGAGGGTGCATGTCATGAAAGTAGGTAGAAAAAAGCCCTCCTTTTTGGCAAAATAAGGTAGAAACCAACAATAACCTTTTGCCATTGAGGGCACACATTATGGATACCAAAATTTTAGATCTATTGGAAGAATATTTCAGCGAAGAATTTGCATTAGTACGGCATGACCTGGCAGCACTGGAGGCTTTGATAAAACAGAAGATGCAGTTACCGGGGCAACGAACAGTTAATAGTCAGCGAAATGGTTATGAAGACAGTTCGGTGGCTTGCGGATGCGGTGGTTCTGGAACAAGAAGATGCTGATCTGGTCAATATCCGAAAGAGCAGA
>CAZQXE010000206.1:0-2509 GCA_964597115.1 uncultured Pirellulales bacterium
CGTTCTGTTTCATATTCAAGAAAACTGAACATTAGAATCGAATCTAAATACCAGTTATTCCAGTTATTCGAGTTCATGCTGGAGTAGATTCCTAAATGAATGCCGGAAATATCACCTTTATTTCCTGGCAAGGTATAATCTACATCGCTTTCCGAATAGCCTGCGGTTACACCAAAGAGGGAATTGTCGGTGAACTGATAATCAAGTCCGAAGCTTGTGCCGTAGACTGTATATTGATATCCGGGTACACCATTTTCGCTGTCTCTGTCACCGAATAGACCATATCCCTTGCCCCAGAATCCCCACATCTGGTCGCCGAAGCTGTTCGTGCCGTTACCAAGCGCGAAATTCGTGCCGTTCGGGCTTGTATCGTAGGTTGTATTACCGATAGTACTGTCCGGCCCCGCCATAGCGAATAATGGGCCACTGCTACGACCATAAGAGAATCCCCGACCTGCACGGCGCATTCTATCTGAGACTGTGCCCATGAATCTGTCAGTGCCGGCAGTGGTGATAGGTGCAAGTTGCGGTCTCGTCTGGCCACATAGCTGGTCGTATGCACCTCGAACCTGACGAGCGGTCTCAAGGCCCTGAAGTGCTGTCGTTATATCGTTTCCACTTCCATCGGCTATTTTTTGTAACGCCCCGCCAACCGCTCTTTGATTGTCGGTATAAAAAATATTCGAATCACTAAATCCCGCTGCGGCGATTTGCAGCGTAACGTAATCATATCCATAACCGAGAGCTGCATTAGGTTCCGACACAACGGTATCGAGCAGCGCAGTATCCAATGTATCGAAAGTTCCCGTAACACTATTTGCTTCGATAATCGTATACTGCTTCGTGCCGGTGATAGTCTCGGTGGAGACGGCTTTAACGGTACCTCCCAGAATATCCACATCGCCGGTCACCGAGAGCAGGTCGCTATTTCCGCTGTTATCGACCTCGACTTCAAGTGTGCTGTTCGGGTCCATTGTCAGGTTGCCTCCGATAGTCAGCGTGCCGATAGAGTTGCCCGGTTCAAGCGTACCGAAGCTCCAAACACTGCCGGTCAAAGTGCCGTCACCGCTGACAGTTCCCGTATCCCAGATGTAAATTTCGTCTGCCTCCACTGCACCGCCGTCATTGACATCGAGCAGGCCCGTTCCACCGGCACCTAAATCCCAACCGCCAATATAAAGATTTCCCGTGTTTTGCCAGAGTGAGTTCGATCCAGTGACGCTGATGCTGCCGGTTGAGGTTGGTTCATAGCCAATATATGCATCGCCGTTCGTGACATGGCCTCCATCGGAGATTGTCAAACTGCCATCTCCGTCATAGCCGACAATGAGGTAATCAGAATTCTGCCAGAGCGAGTCTTCACCTGTGACAGTAACATTGCCCGAACCACCCGACTCGTATCCGATAAAACCATAAGTGTTTGTAACCTGGCCGCCGTTGGAGATTAGCATGTTGGCATCGCTATAGTAACCTATAGTGAGCTGGCCTGAATTTTCCCAGAGCGAATCTGAACCGGTGATTGTGGCCAGGCCATCACTACCGGCTTGATAGCCGATGTATCCGTTAACATCTGTGACTTTACCACCATTGGATATTAACATGTCAGCGTCATTACTGTCATAGCCGACATATAGACCACCTGAGTTTTCCCAGAGAGAATTTAGTCCGATGATTGTGGCACTTCCTATACTGTTCGGCTCATATCCGATCACACCATATGTGTTTGTAACATGGCCGCCACCGGATACTAACATATTTGCATCGCCGTCATAGCCAACATAGAGGCTACTGGAATTTTCCCAGAGCGAATTTGGCCCGGTTACGGTGGCGCTTCCCATGCCGTTCGGCTCGTATGCGATATAACCTTCTGTGTTTGTAACCTGGCCACCATTTGAGACTACCATATTAGCATAGCCATCATAGCCGACATATAGAATGCCGGAATTATCCCAGAGTGAATTTGCTCCTGTTACAGTGGCGGTGCCGCTGGAGTCTGAGTAGCACCCGATATAACCATTTGTGTTTGTAACACGGCCACCATTTGAGATCAACATATTAGCATCGCCGCGATAGCCGATCCGAAGGTAACGGGAATTTTCCCAGAGCGAATTTGGCCCTGTGATAGTGGCGGTTCCCGTGCTGTTCGGCTCGTATGCGATATATCCGTATGTGTTTGTAACGCGACCGCCGTCAGAGACTAACATATTTGCATCACCCTCATAGCTGACGTAGAGGTGACTGGAATTTTCCCAGAGCGAATTTGTCCCTGTTACGGTGGCGCTTCCCATGCCGTTCGGGTAGTAACCGATACGACCTTCTGTATTTGTAACCTGGCCACCATCAGAGACTACCATATTAGCATAGCCATCATAGCCGACATATAAAATGCCTGAATTATCCCAGAGTGAATTTGATCCTGTTACAGTGGCGGTGCCGCTGGAGCCTGAGTAGCGTCCGATATAACCATTTGTGTTTGTAACACGGCCACCATTTGAGATCAACATATTAG
>CAZQXE010000206.1:2609-5772 GCA_964597115.1 uncultured Pirellulales bacterium
GCGACCGCCGTCAGAGACTAACATATTTGCATCACCCTCATAGCTGACGTAGAGGCGACTGGAATTTTCCCAGAGCGAATTTGGACCTGTGATAGTGGCGCTTCCCGTGCTGTTCGGCTCGAATGCGATATATCCGGATGTGTTTGTAACGCGACCGCCGTTAGAGACTAACATATTTGCATCACCTTCATAGCCAACGTAGAGGCTACTGGAATTTTCCCAGAGCGAATTTGGACCTGTGATGGTGACACTTCCCATGCTGTTCGGGTAGTAACCGATACGACCTTCTGTATTTGTAACATGACCACTATTAGAGACTACCATATTAGCATAGCCATCATAGCTGACATATAGAATGCCGGAATTATCCCAGAGTGAATTTGATCCTGTGATAGTGGCGGTGCCGCTGGAGCCTGAGTAGCGTCCGATATAACCATTTGTGTTTGTAACACGGCCACCATTTGAGATCAACATATTTGCATCACCCTCATAGCTGACGTAGAGGCGACTGGAATTTTCCCAGAGCGAATTTGGCCCTGTGATAGTGGCGCTTCCTATGCTGTTCGGCTCATATGCGATATATCCGTATGTGTTTGTAACGCGACCGCCGTTAGAGACTAACATATTTGCATCGCCCTCATAGCCAACGTAGAGGTAACTTGAATTTGTCCAGTACGAACATGGATCTGTTATAGTGACGGTACCGTTAGAGCCCACATAATCTCCGATACGACCATATACATTTACAATCCCACTGCCATCGTTAACATCTATGCTACCCACCCCGGTATCCCCAATCGTTAAATCCCCGCCTACGTTCCAGGGATCGGGATTACCACCCGGGTAAGCCGGATTGACATCGCCGACAGGGGTAATAGTCGCTTTTATTAGGTTCGGCGAAAGAATTACTACAAGGATTGAAAATAAGACGCTTGCATTGAATGTAAAAGCTGTTCTCTCACGTTTCATAAGCGCCAATCCGAAGCTTACAATTATTACAAATCCTATGCTCGGTAAGTGAACAAACTGGCCTAAAGTGCCACCGAGCCAGATCGAGGCAACAATGATAAACAGAAAAATGAACAGACGGAGGATTCTTATACCCAAAGCTAATTCCTCTCATCCTATCTTGAACATGTCAATATAAGAGCAGTCTACCGCAATCAATATAATATCGACGAAATCAACGCGTACCATTAGGTAACAACCGAATTGAATTGAATAAACATCCGCTTTAAGAATATTATCGGATTAACTATGGAAGAATTTCCGACTTTGTGCTATAATGTTAGTTTAATCGTATTCTTATATAAATTAAGGATTTCAAAGGAACCTAATGAAAGCGGCTTTGCTGACAGGTTTGAGGCAAATGGAGCTCGGCGATGTGCCGGAGCCGAAGATAGAAAAAGATACCGACGTTCTGCTGAAAATTGAAATGGTCGGCGTCTGCGGCTCCGATGTGCACTACTACGAGACCGGAAAAATCGGCGAACAAATAGTCGAGTATCCCTTTATAGTAGGCCATGAATGCGCCGCAACGGTAAAAGCCGTCGGCAGCTCGGTCACCCACGTCAAAGCAGGCGACGCTGTAGTCGTGGAACCGGCAGCAGCTTGCCAAAAATGCTCTCAATGCAAAATTGGAAGAGAGAATACATGCTATAACCTGCGTTTTCTCGGAACACCCGGTCAGGGCGGCGGCTGTTTGTGCGAGTATCTTGTTATGCCCGAGGAATGCTGCTTTGCGACTCATGGAGCTTTGACCTTTGAACAAGCCGTTATATGCGAACCATTAGCTATTGGCGCATATTCAGTCGGTCAGGCAAAGATGCCGAAAAATGCCGACATCGCAATCCTCGGTTCAGGCCCTATCGGCTTATGCACCTTCGTTAGCTCAAAAGCTGAAAACGTAAACACATGCTATATGACCGACAAAATAAAGGAACGCGCTGAAGCTGCGAAAAAAGCAGGCGCAACCTGGGCCGGAAATCCCGATGAGCAAGATATCGTCAAAGAAATTCTTTCCCAAAAGCCGGAAGGATTAGACGTCGCATTCGAATGTGCAGGTCAACAGGAAACCATCGACCAGAGCATCGAGCTGCTTAAACCCGGCGGCAAGCTTATACTCACCGGTATCCCACGCCTTGATAGAATCTCTTTGGCTGTTGATAAAATACGAAGAAAAGAAATCACAATCGTTAATATAAGAAGACAAAATAAATTTACCCAGAAAGCCGTTGATTTGATAGCTTCCGGTAAAGTCGACGTCGACTTCATGATAACCCATCATTTCCCGCTCGAACAAACGAAGGATGCATTCGAGCTGGTGGCCGGTTATCGTGACGGTGCAATAAAAGCCATGATTAGAATATAAATTTACGCATAAACCAGAATTGTTTTGGAGATTGAACCAAGTGGGCTGGCTCAATTTGGAAGAAAAAGTCGCAATCGTAACCGGTGGTGCCTGCGGCATCGGCAGAGCTGTCTCTCGCGGATTAGCTGAAGTTGGCGTTCAAAACATTATCGCCGATATAGACAAAGAAGGCGCCGAAAAAGCCGCTGCAGATTTGAAAGAGAAATTCGGCGGCAATCACATCGCCACGGCCACCGACGTGACAAATAAAGCGAGTATCGACGCGATGGTTAAAGCTGCACTCGACACCTTCGGCAGGATCGACATATTGATAAATAATGCGGGCATTCTTATTCCGCGACTACTTGTTGATCCGGCTGGCAAAGAGGAAATAACCGAGCAGATATGGGACAAGATGATATCCATAAATCAAAAAGGATATTTTTTGTGCGCCCAGGCGGTCGCTCGCGTTATGATTGAATCGGGTAAGGGCGGCGTTATTATCAACATGACTTCCGAATCCGGCCTCGAAGGTTCACAAGGTCAGAGCGTTTATGCAGCTACTAAAGCCGCCATCTATTCTCTTACACGCTCATGGGCAAAAGAGCTCGGCCAACATAACATCCGCGTCGTCGGCATTGCTCCGGGGATTGTCGAAGAGACCGCCCTGCGCTCGGACGAGTACGAACGTGCCGTTGCTTACACGCGAGGAATCTCCGTCGAACAATTTCGTGAAAAATACAAACAAATTTTCATCCCCTTGGGAAGAAGCGGCAAACTCAGCGAAGTCGCCGACACGGTATGCTTTTTAGC
>CAZQXE010000207.1:0-5664 GCA_964597115.1 uncultured Pirellulales bacterium
AAAAGCGGTTAACAGAATGATTAAGAAAAAGAGTAGTGAAATGAAAACTGTAACGAAATTGGCAATGTTGTTGGTTGTACTGGCAATTTGCATGCCGGCACAGGGAGAAATCCTCATCTACGCCAAGAGCATGAAATGCTTTGAGGTCTGGTGGGATGGTAATTGGGATGTATACCGGGATGTTATAAAAGGATTTCTCGTTCTTGAGGTCGAGTATGATCAGGGCGAGATTATAGGAATCGACAATGCAATGCAATACGAATATGGCAAAGACGATGAAGGTAAATGGTCCGATGGTACTGAACACGCTTTTGAAGTTGAAAGGATTGTGTTTGAGGGCAAAATCTATTATGTATTTGAGGATCTTGACGTACAGTTGGAGCCGTTTGACGGTTGGATGATAATGGTCCAGGGCATAGCCAAAGATATGAATATTGGTCTGGGTAGAGATGCTAAAAGAGAAGTTCCCAGACTGCTCGAGGGCGCTGGAGTCTGGTATTATGACGATGAAGATATCTTTAAGCGTGTATGCTGTTTGACACTACGATTGCAGCAGGGTTGGACTAAAAAGTCTAATGATCCTGAGCACGGTAACCAGGTTTTCGGTTGGGCCTTAGATTTTGTCGATGATTGGCTTATAAGAAGACGCTACATGGAAGAACCTAAATAGTTTTCAGAAATAATTCTAATGAATTAGCCATGAGATGCTCATAAGAGTTCAAGGAGCGGTTCCTTCTCTATTATTAGAGGGAATCGCTTCTTTTTTTTGATTTGTCACAATTATAAATATAGATCGTTGAGCGTTTCTTCACTTTCAGAACGAGCGATACACTAACACAGCAATTTTGTCTAACCTCTTTCATCTTGCATTACAATATCTTGATATTGCTGCGCTGGCGCAAGACAATCATAATCCATCAATCGAACTCCAATACAGCACTATCGATCTGAAACTATATTCTTCAGCAGTTTACCGGCTTTTAATATATTTGTATCCTATAGATGGATATTTAGCTTGGAAACGCCGATTTGGCACGATAAACACGTACATAAATGAGATTTTTGTTTACAATACACCTCCATAAATATATAATATTATAGGGTATGTTTGCATAAGTATTGCAACAATACACAGCCGTGAGGAAAAGGATTCCACAGGTAGTATCAATTGATTTAAAAAGAATATCTATTTTTTCGAATTTCGACGAGGAGTCCGGATGCTCAGCATTATCGATATAAGGAGACAAAGATAATCTGTTTATGGATGTCCTTATCCATGAAGGGCGTCTGGGCCTTTAAGTGGATAAGCTTATTGTATACTTTGAGGTGGATGTGACCGGAAATCTGTATGACTCTGACGGAAAGGTAAAACTATTTACGAAGAGGAGGTAAAAGATGAAAACTTTGACGAAGTTGATAATGTTGCTTGCTGTACTGGCAATTTGTATGCCGGCACAGGGAGCTGTTCTTGTCTACAAACAGACTTTGCAGTGCTGGGATGCTAATGAGGCCGAGATCGGATGGGATGTTGAAGATACCCGAGTGAGAGGATATCTTGTCCTTGAAGTTATTTACGATAAGGATGGTTCGATTGCTTCGATTCCCAATGCAACTTTAATAGAATATGATCGAAGAGAGAAACTATTCTGGGAGATTAACCACACTTTTAATGTTGTAAGGGTTGTAAATGGCGACAAAATTGAGTGGGTGCTTGTGGAATCTATTACAGACAAAGCCCAGGCCGATTTAACAATGCTCAGAGGCATAGCAAGAGATACAAGGATTGGTGTTGATGACTCAAATGAGGCTGCCAGATTACTCAAAGGTCATCTCCTGAGTTATTGGACTAACGAAAGTCAATCACTACAAATGAGCCAATATAAACTTAGGTTATATAGTAGTTTGACGAGATTGTATAACAAGGAAGGATTAGATTTCGATGCTGCAGTATATCGGACTGTAGGCGCACTTCTATGGAAAGGCTATGAAGAAGAACCATAATAAATGAAACAATTCATTTTAATGAATAAGCTTTTTAAAATACTCCCCAAAAACTGGGCGCATAGTTAAGGTGGATTTGTCGCCTGAGACGATAAAAAGTACAGGAGACAGATCATGAAGAACAAAAGGTGTAATCATAGTGCCCAGTTCAAGGCTAAAGTCGCCAACAGCCGAGACATGCGTGGAATGATCAAAAACAGGGTCGGCATTGAAGCACGTCCGGCTATCGTAGAGAGAAAAATTCGCATCGGTGACTGGGAAGGTGATACGGTCGTCGGCAAGAATCATCAAGGGGCATTAGTGACTCTGGTTGACCGCAAAAGTAAGCTGACACTGATTGGCAAGGTTGATCGTTATACCGCCGAGGCAGTAGAGCAGGCAATCATCGGTCTGATGGAGTGGTTGCCCGGGCGACACTATACTCTGACTGTTGATAATGGCAAAGAGTTTTCAAACCACGAATCCGTTGCCGCTACGCTTCAGATCAAGGTGTACTTCGCTGATCCATACAGTGCCTGGCAGCTTGGCTTGAATGAGAACACCAATGGCTTGATTCGCCAGTATGTGCCAAAAGGAAGCGATATTCGAACTACCACGAATAAACAGATCGAGCATATCATGGATCGGTTGAATAATCGCCCCAGAAAATCACTTGGCTTTTTGACGCCGAATGAAGTATTTTATGAACGGAAAAAATTAACAGGATAACAAAACAGGATTTGACTCAGTTGCACTTGGGAGTTGAATCCGCCTTTTATAATAACCAACGATTACACCAGGCTTTGGATTACCAAACCCCAGCCGAGGTGTACAGCGTAGCAGTTGGCACTCCGGTCGCCCTTCGGGTTCCCTCTGTTCCAACTGCTTTAATACACGGTGACGGATCCACCTTAAGTAAGCCTGTTTTCTGTCTTGACAGTGGGAAGGGGTATATTTAGAGCAATTTCACTTTACCTGTAGGTGAGGTGGAATCGCTTTTTTTTGGATTCGTTAAGGCTATAAGGAATCGGACATAACCTATATCTTTATTCTTCCGATTTCAATACCACCAGTAAGACTGGTGGATGGAAATATCCGGCAAAGGCGGACAGGCAAAGCCTGAATACCGCAATGCCACCAGTTTTAACTGGTGGTTATTTACTTTGATATTCTAAACAGGACTTTTGACGAACATGATGACATTATGGGCTTTTCACTAAGATTTGGTCCTGATGCGGAATTTCTGGTCAATAGCGGTGATGAGATAACGGAAATAGAAATAGCAAATCAAAAAGTATACAGTGTAAATTGGAAGCAGGGTAAGTGTCCCAATTCAAGATATCCGTTTGAACTCGGTGCTACGGTTTATCGTACCGATCTTGTAAAGGAAATAATAAATTCTTCACAAAATAACAATCCGATTATAAAAAGGTTGTTTTGTCCACGCTCAAGATTGATAAAGGTTTTGTCCAAAGTTATTTCCGTACGAAAGGTATTAAAATCATTCGGTTATTTTTTTAATCCTAATGTGCTGGATTCTTTTAACTGCCGGTGGTGCCAGAATAACGCTTCTAAAATGCCGAGCAGATTGTATTTTAAAAAGTTATGCGCCAGCGCGATACAGGTTAATTTGGTCAATACTTCTACCAGAGACAACAGCGATTGTCCAGCTGAATATACCGTAGAGACATTGAATGAGAAGTACAAAGAAGGTTACAGGCTGGTCGGATTAGAGATAACCTAAAGCTTCTAACTTCTTGTTTACTTCTTCTTCATCTTCAAATGTAACTTCTTGCCCTTCTTTCGGTTTATCAAGGGCACTAATATATCGCGCAAGCTTATTCTTATACTTTTCATGTCTTGGATCATCTATGATGTTTGTTTCTTCTTGTGGATCAGATTGCAGGTCATAGAATTCGTCTGTTTTCGAATGATATTTCTGACAGAGAACACATTTCTCCTGATCTAATGCTTGGATATATTTATATCTCTTGTCTCGTATCATCCGTTTATTTTGCCCGCACATTTCTTCTGCGAATATGAAATCACGGTCCCAGCTAGCGTTCTTTATAAGCTTTAGCAAACTATTACCATCAAACGTCACGTTTGAATCTTTTATATTGGTCAAATCTAATATGGTCGGCACAATATCAAAATGCTGGACAAATTCATCATAAGCAGATCCTGGTGGAACTTCAGGATGGTGCATTATCAGAGGAATTCTTATCTGAGGTTCATACAGGCCGTGATGATCAAAGAAAATATCATGCTCGGTATGACTTTCTCCATGATCGGAAGTTATAATTATGAGAGTGTCATCTAAAACACCTGTCTCTTCAAGGGTTTTGTATATCCTTGCAATATTGGAATCCACATATTTGATGGATGCGTCGTAGAGAGCCATAATTTCTCCAGTGGTCTTCGGTGTTTTGCCGCGAGTGGTTCTATTGATTAGGTGTTCCGCTTTTGTGCCGGCCAGATCCTTGAGAATAGTAGAAACCTTTGTATTCGGATAATTATGGTTTTGCAGGAAATCCTTAACTAACGAGCGAGGAGCCGTATAGGGGATATGGTTGTCCCAGTAATGAACGAACAGAAAGAAGTTCTGTATTCCTGCAAATTTCCTGATGTACTGGATTGCCAGGTCGGACAATCCGGCCGAATCCGTTAGGAACGGCCTTTTCTTGCGACCCGACAGGCTCTTGCCGAGTTTTGCATTTGCAAATAGACTAATGGTTCTGATGTATCTTCTAAGGTAGGGAGGTAGTGAATAGTACCAACTGCCTCGTGAAGGAAGATGAAGCAACTTGGAAAGGTTTTTTTTCAAAGCTGGGTGAGAGATCCTGAAGTGGTGTTTTTTGTCTGAACGTATATTTGCTTTTTTAACTATTGCACTTGTTATCTCATTGCTGCCTGTATAGTTTCTGACACCTGAATAAAAATCATAACCTCTTCTGTGCCATTTGCCCAGCCAGTCGATTCCTATTGTTGCATAACCGTGTTCTTGTAGAATCTCCGGCAGAAATTTTAAATTCGTAGTATAGCTTTTCTCGATTGTCGTAACCTGCTTCGCATGATGACACAAACCATGGGAGAGTGGGTACTTGCCGGTAAATATTGTGGTGAAGGATGGGTCGGTGGAGTTTATCGTCGAAAAAGCATTGGAAAAACGTGCCCCTCGTTCTGCTATTTTATCGATTTCGGGAGACGTATTTTTGTCATACCCATAACATCCAAGATTGGAAGCTCTTAGTGCATCACATACTAAAAGTACAATGTTCATGATATTACATCGCCGGAACCAGCGGAATCCAAACAATCTATTCTTTGAGATTGCATTATTAACATTATAGAAGAACCTCTTGTGATATGTTTCACTCAGGCTCGTTACAAAAGTTATTTAAAAGACATCTGTCACGAAAGTGCTGGAAATATATCACATTTCGCTAATGCCTGTCAAGTTGAATCTCTGGACATCCCAAATGTCTAAAAAAGACTTCAAACTTAGGGGTTTTTTGAAAGAGCTTTTTCGGGAGCGATCCACTCAAGGTGCACTCCTTGTGTATGATGATATAAGGGGTAGTTTTTAATTTTCTATAAACCCTTATTACACAAGGAGGTGCATTATATTGAAGCGTAAAGCTCTAATGGAATCAATATCGTCAAATCTGAACAACTTTCTCA
>CAZQXE010000208.1:0-5642 GCA_964597115.1 uncultured Pirellulales bacterium
AGGGCTTAATTCGATTTTCCACTGATATTTCCAGGCATTATCCCTTGTATAAGCGTCGTCTATTTGTTGAAACGAGATGGATACGCCTTCTTTCGATTCTATTATTTTCGGCTCTGTGATTTTCGGCTGCTTTGGTTCAAGAGTAAATTCACCATGTAATAATGTCTCTGTCACAACTTTATAAGAGCCTTTATCTTTTATAAGATAGAAGCTCGAACCTATCAGCATAGAGCCGGGTTTGCGACGATGCCAATAGTTGATGACATGAGACGGAGCGTCGGCAAAACTTACGTGCTTTTTAAGTTTTTCGCTGTCTTTTTCAGTGAAATCTCGAAATGTCGCGAAGAACTTTGCATCGTACTGGCCATAAATAAACATGCCGTCCTCGATCTGTCTTAGATGCTGGTGCACAATTCTTTTATTGTTATCCTCACCGAGCTGCTTTCTCGTGCCGTCACTGAGCAAAGATTTGAACAAATCGACATCTTTATTTTTACGAAGGCTAAAGAGTTTATTCGCAAAAGCCAATTGGCGTTTATCCGCCAGCTTTCCTTTTTGTTTTAAAAAGGATAACGAAGTTTCCAGCTTGTCTTCTGGTATTTCAATAAATTTCAGTGCGTTAGCGAACGAGCCGCTTTTTTGATAAAGCATGGGGCAGACAATTTCGCCTTTGTCTTTGGCTTTACAGCCCGGCAACAGCGAAAGAGCCGCCAGGCAGAGAACGACTAAAATGTGTCTTATCTTGATCATTGGAATAGTACCCTTTATCGCAATTTCTTAACCGATAATTGTTTGATTTATTCCTGCGGCAGTTTGGCCAGGTCTACATCGGAGCCGGCGACCATTAGAATGTCGTCCTGATAGATAATAGTGTTGGGCATAGGGACGTTTATAATCCCACCTTTCTCGCTCTTCTTGCTTTTGCTGTGCTCGCCCCGCTTGACCAGAACCAGGTTTACGTTGTATTTCTGTCGCAGTTGCAGGTCCATGACCGTCTTGGTATCGAAACTGGCCGGTGCTTTTATTCGAGCCAGGCTGTAGCCGGGCGCAAAATCTATCTTCTCCCCAATCTGTGGCGCAATAAGCTTATAAGCCCATCTTTGGGCGGATTCGATTTCGGGGTAGATGACCTCGGTAGCGCCCACCTTGGAAAAAACCTCGCCAGCAATTAAATCCTCCGATCTTGCGTATATCTGCTTTATGCCCATCTGTCGCAGGTTCACGACCGTCAGGATGGCAGATTCGAAACCGCGTCCGGTCCCCTGCCCTATGCCGACGATAGCAACGTCGACCTTGTCGACGCCCTGCGCCTTGAGAGCCTCTTCATCGGTACTGTCAAGCCTGACAGCGTGACTCACCTGGTCTGCAATTAGCTCTATCTCTTCACGATTTCTGTCAATTGCAATAACTTCCGCTCCGCTCATTGCAAGAGCGATAGCCAGTTTCTTACCGAACCGCCCCAATCCTATTACTGCAAACCGTGCCATAGCATTCGCTCCTGGTTGAAGTGTCTAAAGTGAGCTAATGTGCCTAAAGTGAGATAAAGTTGTCATTTTTTAACTTCAGTTACTTTAACTCCAGGCACGTAGAACTTTAGTCACTCCAAACTTTAGTTCACTTATTCTGTTTTTAACCGACTATGACAGCCTCATCCGGATAATTGTATTGCGCCGGCTTCAAATTAAACGTCAGGGCTGCCAACAACGTTAACGGTCCAAGTCTGCCAATAAGCATCGTCGTAATAATAATCAATTTTCCGGCGGCTGTCAAAGAAGGCGTTATGCCGGTAGTCAAACCGACGGTTCCTAAAGCAGAACCGGCCTCGAACATGATCTCCGACATGGTAAAGCCGTTTGAGTTCTCCGTGATACTCAGAGCCAACGTAGCACCGAACAAAACTATCATGAAAAGCAACATAACAGTAATTGCTCTGCCGACAACTACCACCCGGACAGATCTTTTGAACATCTCTACTTCACCGCGTTTTCGCAGCGCCGCAATAGCCGTCATTATTACTACCGCTAACGTGACAGTCTTGATCCCACCCGCGGTCGAGCCGGGTGAACCACCAATAAACATAAGCAGAATCAGGATAAATCTGCTCGAAGGCGACATAGCCGAGATATTGACCGTATTAAAGCCTGCCGTCCTGGCCGTAATCGATTGAAATAATGCACCTAAAATTCCGACCTTGGGCCTGGCCATGCCGATTTCGTTAATCGTGATTTCTGTAGGATCACCCTGGCTGGCATAACGCTCAAACACGAGTATGCCCAGGGCGCCCGCGAGAATCAGAACAGTACTGACGAATAGAACAATTTTAGTTTGCAGCCGAACCCTTTTCGGTGCTTCCATTAAAAAACGGTATCGCTTAAAGAACCTTTTTTTAAAGAAGCGTTTCACTCTGTCACTCGCAATATTGACCAGATCATAAAGCACGCTGAAGCCGAGACCGCCCAGGATTATTAACGGACAGATTACTGCGTATACCTGCCAGCTTCGGTTGTAATTGGCAAAGCTCTTGTTAAATAAGCTAAAGCCGGCATTACAAAAAGCGCTTATGGAATGAAAGACACTGCAGAACCACTGATTGTGTCTGCCGGACCAGCTCGGCACCTCGTCCCACATCCCAAAAAGACTGACCGCGCCAACCGCTTCTATAAGCACGGTCCCGACAAAAATGAAAGCTATCATATTGCCTATTCGACTGAGTGTGCGCGTGCTGAGCAAATCCTGCATCGCCACTGATTCACGCAGGCTCAACGCCTGACCTAAAAGAAGCGCAAAGACCGCACCGAAAACAACTATGCCCAAACCGCCGAGCTGAATCAGCGACAAAATTACCACCTGGCCCATGATACTAAAATCCTGGCCGGTATCTTTGACAATAAGCCCCGTAACACAAGTCGCGCTGGTCGCGGTGAACAAGGCATCGACAAAACTTAAGCTCTCTTCGTCATGAGCAGATGCTCTTGGTAACATCAGGAGTCCCGCCCCGGAAACTATCAAAACCACAAAACTGGCAATTAACGTCTGCGTCGGGCTCTTTCCCGATGCCGCGAGGTTCACGCTGGTCCTGCAAAGCTTTGTGACTACCTGTAAAACAAGATAAATACCTACCGCGAAATGCCTGACCCTCATAGACTCGGCTGCCTCGGGCGCAAACCAGTGGCCGGCCCCGAACACGGCTACTCCGAGCGCTAATAACAGCGGAATCTCGAACCAGTTAACGCGTAAGAACACAAACTTCGAGACCGCATTAAAAAATCGAACGAGTTTCTCGGCAATGAAGATAAAAAGCAGGACAACCTGAAGGGCATATAGAATCCCTTCCGGCAACAATGGCTTTTCAAAGCCTCCGAACAGCGTGACAAAAGAACCCGCCACCATTGCTGCTGTCAAAGAATTAACGGCGATTAAGGAATGCTCCAAACGTTTGTTTTTGTAGTCTACCCGCATAAGTCAATTTTCGATCATTCAATTTTAACTGACAATTGTAAGCCCAATGACGGAAATCGTAAATCGAAAAAATGAAAATTATTCAGGCGATGTCCGCTAATCCCAGTGAATCTCCGAACTTAACCAATAGCGCGCGGCGAATATTTCTGTGCTCAGATTTCGTTAACATCGGGTCTTGTGCTACAAGCTCGAAAGCGTTTTTCCTCGCCATAGTAAGCAGCTCAAAATCGTCAACAATATTTGCGATTTTCAGATCGGGCAGTCCGTGCTGTCGAGTGCTGAACATCTCGCCCGGGCCACGCAGACGTAAATCATGCTCGGCTATCTTAAAACCGTCATTGCTTCTGGTCATTACTTCGAGTCTGCTTTTGGCTGTTTCATTGTCGGTCTCAGCGAACAAAAAACAATACGACTTTGCATCCGACCTTCCGATACGCCCCCTCAATTGATGCAACTGCGCCAAACCGAATCGGTCCGCCCCTTCTATAACCATAATTGTCGCGTTCGGCACATCAACGCCTACCTCCACAACAATAGTAGAGACCAGCGCATCAATTTTACCCCTGCGAAACTCCGACATAATCTGCTGCTTTTTGGCAGAAGGCATCTGGCCATGCAGAAGCTCAACGGTAAATTCCGGAAAAACTTCTTTAGAAAGTTTTTCCCACTCATCGGTTGCGGCTTTGACGTCGCTCACGATATCTCGGGACTCAACTCCACTAATCCGAGGATAAACAAAATACGCCTGTTTCTTCGCCCTCAACCTCTCACGTATAAAATCATACGCCTTCTGACGATTATGCCGCTCGACCCAGCGCGTAATCACCGCCCCCCTGCCCGGCGGCGAATGTTTGATAACAGAAACGTCCAAATCACCAAACGCTGTCATAGCCAGCGTCCGAGGTATCGGAGTAGCTGTCATAACAAGACAGTGCGGAGTAGTCTGCTTGCGCAGCTGTGCCCTTTGTGCAACCCCAAATTTATGCTGCTCATCAATTATGACCAACTCCAGATTCTTAAATTCCACATCGGCCTGCAATAGCGCCACCGTCCCAACGACAATATCAATCTCGCCGGTCTTTATTTTATCCAAAACCTCTTTTCTTTTTTTGCCGGCCAAACCGCCCGTTATTAAAATCCTCTTAACGTCGCTGTTCTTCAAATATCTTTCAATGCTTAAAAAATGCTGTGCAGCCAGGATTTCCGTCGGAGCCATAATAGCAACCTGTCCTCCCTCAAGGGACACCTTACGGTGTGACGCACCGGAATTGGCAATCGCCAGCAAAGCAGCATAAAGCGCCACAACCGTTTTGCCGGAGCCAACGTCACCCTGTAACAAACGATTCATCGGTTTCGACTGTCCCATATCCGCAACAATTTCAGATATGCAATTGTTCTGATCCTCCGTCAGTAAAAATGGAAAACGCCTCCTGATTCGCCTGTCGATGCTGTCCGTACAAACACATAGCCTCGCCGTTAAAAAATGCTGAACCTTGTATCGGCGAAGCGCCAAGCCCAACTGCATTAAAAACAGTTCGTCGTACTTTAATCTTCGTTTCGCCTGCGCCAGTTTTTTCTCGTCCGGCGGCAAATGTATCCAGGCAAACGCATCCTTTCTCCCGATTAAATTCGCTTTTTTTAGAAAATCCTTATCATAAAATTCCGAGACAAGCTCCGGCAAATTGTCAAGTACGGGAGTGATTATTCGTTTGATTTGTCTGCTCGATAGTTGCTTACATGCAGGATAAACACCGCCGCTGAAATACTCAGTTGAATGTGGATGCTTTTCATCGAGTACGAGAAACTTCGGATTAGTCAATTGCAACTGATGTTTGTATAGGGCAACCTTGCCCGAGGCCATTATTAATTGGCCGGGCTCCAATTGATCGCGAAGAAATCCGCCATGAAACCATATAATCCTGCACACTCCCGTATCGTCGGTGATTAAGGCTTCGAATAACGGTTGTCTGCGATAACTCTGATAGTCCGTCGACTCGATCATACCAATAATAGTTGCTTCCCGGCCCGGTTTTATTTGTCCTATTTTTATCGGCTCCGGCATGAAATTCCAGTCGCGCGGAAAATACTCCAGCAAATCCCCAACCGTCTCAACGCCCAATTGCGCAAAGGTCTTTGCTCTTGCCGGTCCGACACCCTTGAGGAACTGGACCGGCATCGATAAA
>CAZQXE010000209.1:0-5628 GCA_964597115.1 uncultured Pirellulales bacterium
CGGATGAGTAAAATTTCGAACTTATTTTCACCTTCTACCACAATATGGGGTATAGCAAAGCCCGGCTGAACTACTGTACCACCCTCTGCTTCACGGTGCAGGAATTTCTCGAAAAGCACAAATTCGCTTGTCCCAAACCTGTCAGCCAAAATGGTCGAAACCTGTCGAAAGATTTTCTCGAATTTCTCCTCACCTTGAATATCCAGTATCTTACATTCTCTTATAAGCTGGTCAAATCTATCTTCGATTACATTATCTCGTTCGAGTAAAATATCTCGAAGCTCATTTTCGAGTGTAACGGTTTTAAGTTCTCTATCGGTAACGCGTTCTACAACGTGCATAATCGCAGAGGCCCTGCTGACCCGCCTGTAAACGTAAAGCCAAAACCAGGCGGCGCTCAAACCGATAAAGCCAGCAGTAATTAATAACGGCACCGCTCCCATATCTATTATTAAAGCTCCGTAAGCTATGATGGCGAAGATATGAATATAGGGATACAACGGCGATCTGAACTTCGGTCGGTAGCTTTGTATCTTACTTTCACGCATGATGATTACGCTGGCATTTACAAGAATGAAAAGGATAATCATTAAGGTCGAAGCCGTCTTGACCAGAACTTCAATTTCAAGAAAGACAATGGCGGCAATCATAAATCCGCCGGTGAGCAGGATACTGACGTGAGGTGTTTTGAAACGTTTGTTCACTTTAGCCAAAAGAGGCGGCAACAGTTTATCCCTACTCATAGCCATAGGCGAGCGGGATGCAGCAAGTATACCGCCATTTGCTGTAGTTATAAACGCAGCTACAGCAGCAACACTGAGTAGCACAAAACCGGCCGAGCCCATAAATTTGCTTGCCGCTAAAGATATCGGCATCAGACTCCCAGTCAATTCCCGGCCATCCACGACACCGATCATCACTGCAATAACTGCCGCATAAAACACGGTGACAATAGCCCAAGCCAGAATCATGCCTAATGGCAGATTTCTACCGGGGTGCTTTACTTCCTCGGCGATGCTGGCGACTTTTGTCAAACCGCCAAAGCTCACAAAAACCAGCCCTGCAGTCGCAAACACATCGAACCAGCCCTTGTCGAAAAATCCTTTGTACCGGACGGTTTCAGCCTTACCAATACCGAAAGTCACAAAAAAGACAAGCAGCAACAACAATATTCCCACGAGCCAGACTTGAAACCGGCTTGTGTGTTTGACACTGACAATATTCATTGTAGTAAAAACGAGACAGCACACAACGGCGGCGGTTTTCAGGTGCCACTGGCTGATCTGCGTGCCGAAGATGTATTGCACTATAACTTCAATCAGCACCGCCATCCCGACAACAGCAAACGCGCTCTTCAGGGCGACTGAAAACCAGTTTGCTAATCCGCCGAACAGCCCCCAGATCGGCCCTAAACTTCGTTCGACATAGAAATAAGTTCCGCCGGCTCGCGGCATCGCCGTGGCTAATTCGGCCTTGCTCAGGAGGCTTGGGATGATCAAAAGTGATGCAAGAAAATACGACAATATCACGGCGGGCCCTGCCTTCGCATAGGCGATAGCGGGCAGAACAAACAAGCCGGAACTAATCATCGCTCCGGCCGCCACGGCGAAAACATCAAGGGAACCGAGCTGTTTCTTTAGTTGAGCCAATTTGGAACCTCCCAATTGAGCCGATAAGTACACTACCCAACATTTCCCTCTGTAACACTGTCAAACTCGTTATACCAGAGCTTCCACCTTGAGGCCACAAAATAACTATAATCGTTCCAATCGTCAAAACAAAACCACATTTGCAATAGACCGTTCAGTAAAAAGCACATACAAAAACAAAATCAGACGTATTGTCTATGATTGCAAAAAATAAACTTAGAGGCACATAGTAGAGCAGGGATTAATAACACAAGGATTACGGGCATCTTTGGAGGAAAATCAGCCTAATACTGGATTATTTATAGGTTTTATTGTATACTCGCGATTTTGTAACATTTAAGTAAGTTAGTTCGCCGTTCGATATTATAAAGATGGTTTTATTTGCTTCTTTTTCGGAACAAAGGGCCTATTTGGCGCATCTTACGTTAACAGGGTGAAATACGGTTATCAAAGTTTAAATTGTTTTTAATAATATGGCTAAGGATATACTCAACGTTGGGGGTTACACAATAATCAGGCGCATAGGAACCGGCGCCAGGAGCACAATCTATTTGGCTTCCGATGAGTTAGATGGTAAAGAAGTCGCTCTAAAACGAGTTATATATGAAAAGCCGGAAGATTCGAGGGTCTTCGAACAGGTGGATACCGAATATAAGGTGGCACAGAAAATAGACCACCCCTACGTCCGCAAGTGCTACGAGTTGAAGAAAATACGCAGCATGTTCAAAGTAAGAGAGATGTTACTCACAATGGAATACTTCGACGGCAAGAACCTCGAAGACTGTACTACATTAAGTTTAGGTGATGTGTTGCTTGTATTCAGGATGGTTGCGAGCGGTCTTAACGCGATGCACCAACACGGCTTTGTACATTGCGATATAAAGCCCAACAATATTATTATCAACAAGTCCGGCTCGATCAAAATTATAGACCTCGGTCAGAGCTGTAAGATCGGAACAATAAAAACGAGAATTCAGGGCACCCCGGATTACATCGCGCCTGAGCAGGTCAAACGCAAACCACTCGTCCCTAAAACGGATATTTTTAACCTTGGCGCAACAATGTACTGGGCTCTTACCGGAAAGCACGCTCCAACTTTAATACCCAAAAAAAATAAGTTTGGCTTGCCCATTACTGAGACACGTCGAGCACCTCACGAATTAAAAACACAATTACCCACAGGAATCTCAAAACTTGTCATGGATTGCATCGAAGTCGATCCGGCAAACCGGCCACGCAGTATGGTGATGGTCATATCGCGTCTCGACTCAATGGTGCACAGTATATTTGGCGGTAAGATTAAAACGAACAAAAATGCCTCAAACAATAGTTGATTTATTAGAACAGGGAATAGAAGCCAACAATACAGATGAGCTTCGACGCGGTAATATAATTCATTTGCCTACCGATGGCGACCTGATAGTAACCGGAGATCTCCACGGACATCGGCGAAATTTTGAAAGAATAGTTGCTTTTGCCGATTTGGAAAAAAATCCCGACAGACATGTTGTTCTCCAGGAGATTATTCACGGAGGCCCGGAAGACTCACAAGGTGGTTGTTTGTCGTACAGATTATTGTTTGACATTGTGCACTATAAATTGAGCTTTCCCAACCGTGTACATGTTGTCATGGGCAACCACGACACCGCCTTCATAAACAACAGCGAAATAATGAAAATGGGCAAGGAAATGAATCGTGCAATGCGTTTGGCTCTGGATCGAGAATTCTCCCAGGCCGGTGCCGACGTCGAGCTGGCCATCAAGCAATATCTTTTTTCTCAACCGTTAGCGGTCAGATGCGACAACAAAACGTGGGTATCACATTCTCTCCCCAGCGACCGTTTTGTAAATAAATTCGATTCAAAAATTTTGGGCAAACAACTGAAAATCAACGACGTGGTCAGACCGGGCTCAGCTTACCTGTTGACCTGGGGCAGAAAACACAGTCAGGCCCTACTCGATAAAATGGCAGAATCATTTGACGTAGACAATTTTATTCTTGGCCATCAACAACAAGAGCAGGGATGGTGCAAGGCCGGCAACAATCTTATAATCATCGCCTCCGACCATGATCACGGCTGTCTGCTCACGGTAGACCTGTCAAAATCTTACACTATCGAACAGCTAATCGATTCGATCGTGCCGTTGGCTTCTATATCCTGAAGAGTATCTGCATATTGTAAGTCCGCTAAAGAGGACAATTGTTTTTTGAAGCTCAGCTCCACAAGAATACCAGATGTAACAAACGACAATGGATTGGTACTACTACATAGCCCTGGCGGCAATTGCTTCTCAATTAATCTTTTTGCTCCAGACCTATAACAATTATCGCTATGCTCTCAACAAATACAAAAGAAAGCGTACCTGGTACCGTCCACGAACAGTATTGATTGTGCCGTGTAAGGGACTGGACCCGGCTTTTCAAAAAAACATCGCATCTTTCTTCGACCAGGACTATGAAAATTATCTTCTCTGGTTTGTAGTCGCCGAAGAGTCAGATCCGGCATACAACGAACTGTGCAGTCTAAAAGAACAACTATCTCAAAACTCACAAGCTCAGGATGTGCAACTTTTTGTCGCTGGTAAGGGGCATTCATGCAGCGAAAAGATTCATAATCTGCTCCATTGCTACAACAAAATTAGCGATGATATAGAGGTTCTTGCTTTTGCCGATTCCGATATCTGTGTTCGCAGCAACTGGCTAAGCCATTTAGTATATCCTCTTCGACAGCCAAAGAACGGCGCCGCTACCGGTTATCGCTGGTTCATACCGAAAAAGAATAATCTGGCCAGCCTTGCCCTATCGGCGTTAAATGCAAAGATTGCCCAGTTGCTTGGCAATACACTTTTCAATCAGGCCTGGGGCGGCTCCATGGCTATTCGCGTCGAAGTCTTTCGCCAGGTCGGACTCGACAAAATCTGGCCAAAAGCCCTGAGCGACGACTTGTCGTTGACCTGTGCCGTTAAAAAGGCCCATTTGAAAGTGGCATTCGTTCCCGCCTGTCTGGTGGCTTCGTATGAATCCACAACATGGCAAAAACTCTTCGAATTCGGCCGGCGACAATTTTTGATTACCCGTATAAGCGCCCCGAAGGCCTGGTGGCTTGGATTGTGCGGCAGCCTGTATTCAGTACTGGGTATATGGGGCACGACGGGCCTGGCGATCTACGCTGCGAAGATTGGACATAAAAACCTGCCGCTTTTTATTGCTGTACCAATCATCTTTTTCGCAGGTCAACTGATCCGGGCAATATTACGGCAGTCAATGGCAGGCAAATTGCTCGAACATTCCCAAAAGGGACGCCTTACGGTGGAACATCAGGCAATCCCGATGACTTATATCGGAACCGCTCGCATCGTCGATATACTCGCCTTTTGGATTTGGGCATTCGTCCTGCTACTTCTTATCGTATCTTCGGCTTTTGGCAGAACTATCTGCTGGCGTGGGATACGCTATAAACTGCTTGGCCCGTTAGATACTATTAAGCTTGGGGAGAAAGTATCTAACGTCAAAGATATCTAACGGGCTGAGCCGTCTCTGAATTCTGTCTTTGCCAACCCCCAGAACAGGTCTGGGGGCTAACCCAAAACTTGTCCTGAGCGAAGCCGAAGGATTGGCTTCGTTTGGGTTTGAATTGGGTTCGTTTTTCCCGGCTGCCAAATCGAAAATTCCTCATATCTACTTTTTATCAAAGAGCTTACGTCAATTTCCTAATCATTAATCACTAATGTGGCTATCGAAAACCGCGGACAGTGCCCGCGGCTAACAGAACCTGTCCGGCAATTCCGCAACGACGTCGAGTGAGTTGACGGATCGGCTTTGTTTGGCTTTGAATTGGCTTTGTTTCCCCGGCCTTTGCGAAGGCGTCTATTTTCATAATCCTTTGTTATATAGATGTTTATATTCATTTGGTCTTTACTGAAATTGGCTTTGTTTTGCATAAAAAGTCTGAATTATACTCTCTGATATGCCTCATTT
>CAZQXE010000210.1:0-5610 GCA_964597115.1 uncultured Pirellulales bacterium
CTCGACCCCAGCCCATACCCATACCACGTCCGCCAACAGGATTTGCATAACCCGGTACTGGGAAACCAGCACAAAAACCTGCTGCTCTACCTGTCATTGGTCCCATGCCTCCAGGACCTGTTCCATCTCCACCTGGCATAATAATTCTCCTTTCAAAAAAAATGTTAACCTCTTGTCATTCTTGTTCCACACTTTGGACAACTCATTGAATTACATGGCTGCCCGGCAGCATGAGTAACCGTTGTTCCGCAGTTCGGACAGACACAACTTCCGCCCGGCCCTGCAGCAAATGGTCCACCCATCCTGCCTCTACCCTGGCCCTGGCCTCGTCCCATACCACGTCCTGTGCCTGGGCCTTGGCCGCCAGGACCTGTACCATCACCTCTTGGCATAATATCTATCCTTTCTGCAATTAAATGCTAATTTGAATCTGCTACCAATAACCAAATCTACCTCTGCCACGACCGCGGCCTCTACCCCGACCGAAACCTCGACCAAAACCAAAGCCTCTACGGAGCCACGGATTGCCCCAGCCAGCATAAGGTACACCGTAGCCGGCCCCATAGCCGTACACACCAGAACCATATGGCCCAATTGCCGGAATACCTGCACCGTAGAAACCGGCTCTACCGGCAACAAGATTCATATATCCCGGCATCGGATAGCCGGCGCAAAAACCCGCGGCTCTACCTGTCATTGGTCCCATTCCTGCTGGACCTGTCACGTCTCCAAATGGCATATTAATCACCTCCTTTTCGAGATTTTCATAATTTCGATTCACTTGCCCAACGGGCACACTCTGTAATCCCGCAACGCCTTTTACCTGGCCTGGGTTTTCTTTAGAACTTGTCAAAACACAAAAACCCTGACCTCGCCCTGTCATAGGACCTTGGCCTAACGGCCCTGTACCATCAAAACCTGGCATCTATTTTGCCTCCTTAACTAAATCAACAATGTCATCATCAAACGTTTCGCTTCTTCTCAAAATCATTTCACCGACTTCACAGCCTAAATCCCTGGCAATAACAGGACACTTCGCCTTAAGTACGAAAAATATATTCTTATCTACATCGCTGAGAGTTTCGTAATTACCCTGTCCCTTTGCTATAATCAAATCAGCATCTTCAAAACGATCGCGGAAGGTCTGTGAACATGTTTCTAAAATTGTACCTGGCCCATCTGAGCCGTTGTCGATTACTTCTGTCTTTTCGGTTAAGCCGGCAAATTCGGCATCTTCCATTGTGGCATCGTTTATAACCGGCTTTCCCTTAACAACCACAGTAACCTTTTCAACCGGAAGTTGTTCAATCAGCAAACGATCAAAAACAATCTCACCAGCATTATCAGCTAAATACAGGATTTTTTCCGCCCGGCCCACTGCATTTCTAAATTCTTCTATCTGTCGACCATCAAAATCTACTGTCAGGCAATCTCTGATTATTTTTTCAATATCAGATTCGGCTATAGATGTCTTAACACCCAAATCAATAATGTTGCCCGCAATAGCCAGCCGAAAGGCTGCTTCCAATGGGTCCTCAGATGCCCTGACACGTTCTGCTAATTCAACGCACATTCTCATGGCCAGGCGGTTAAATCGCTGCTTTAGTTCGTGATATGGGTCATTGTTACCAGTCAATTTTCGAATCAGTCGGTGTATCTGCTGGCCAATCACAGGCGGGCTCTGATTCATATCTAAATCAGCCGCCAGACGAAGAACCTCTCGCACCACCTTTTCGTGAATCTGTTCATCGTTGGTTACCAGTCTTGCTGAATCCAGGGCTTGGCGAACAAAACATGGAATACAGTCTAAGAAAATCCTCATAATTTTATTACCTGAATAAAAGCTAAAAATTTAAATCCAATGTCCTTCAACGTTGGCCTGATCTACTCCTTTTAATTCACCTTCTTTGAACGAATCGATTGCTTCGGCAACCGTTTGTTTCTCTGCGAGAAATATCTTTATATCGGCTGCATTGAGTGTCTTAAAAGCATTCGGGCCTACATTGCCGGTTATCACCGCCTCGACACCTAAATTCGCTATATTTTGCCCAGTCTGAATTCCAGCCCCTTGAACAGCATTTAAATTCAACTCATTATCATGTGCATGGAAATCACCAGTTTCGGTATCAACAACGATAAGCCATTTGGCCCGTCCGAATCTGAGGTCAATTTCGCTCGAAAGCTCTTTTTCCTGTGCTGTTATTGCAATTTTCATTTTTTTCCTTTCAGTGCTCTGCTTAGACTCCGTCCCCCTCGGTTACACAATACCTTTACGAACAGCTCGGTCAATTTATTTCTTATCGTCGTCCGCCTCGCCATCGACAACCTCGCTGCCTGCGCCCAAAGCCTTTTCTCGCACCCGGCCAGTAACCCGGCATACTGAACTCTGGCCTTACCAATTGTCCGGTTATATACGCCTGAAGTACGTTATCAACATGTCCGGTTACATAAGGTAGAACCTCAATTCCTGATGTTATAACCATATTGGCAAGTAACCGTGAAATCGCTCCGCAAACAAGCACATCTACCCCAAGGCTTTTTAATTGAGCTGCACGTTGTGGTAATGATTGGCTCTCTAATGCAACCTCAGAACGATTTATCTCTTTGCCGTTTTCGATATCCACAAGCAAAAGCCTGTGGGCAAAATCGAACACGTTTGAAACGTTGCTGTTATATATTGGTATTGCTAACTTCATGGAATCGGCCTTTCAAAAATACCTTTTGCAATTGATATGCCAGAAAGATTGGCCGGAAAGACAGGGCTTTTCTAAGTCTTTATTTTGGAAAAGATTACAAAAAATAAGACATGCGTATTATTTATACAGAAGTAACGTCAAGAGTTGCATATTGCAACACTTGTTCATTCTAAGAGATTGCAAATTGCTGCAATTTCCCGCCAAATTACTTACTTGGGTTATTTAAAATACTATCTACTCAGAATGCATCTCAGGTGTGATATCAAATGTTTTCATTTTGCGAAATAATGTGCTTTTGTCTATTCCGAGCTGTTTTGCTGTTGCAGTTTTGTTGCCTTTGTTCCGCCGTAGAGCTTGAGTTATCAGAATAATCTCCATTTGCTTAATAGTGGTAGGTTCGCTGTCTTGGGCCGTTTCGGCTTTCAAATCCGGACGAACCGACGAAGGCAAATGTTTAGCTTCTATTATCTCACCTTCGCACAGAACAAAGCAATGCTCAATAATATTTTCGAGTTCGCGCACATTGCCCGGATAATCATAAGCTAACAGGACTGCGGTTACTTCATTTGTAACACAGCAAATGTTCTTATTATGTAACCGATTAAATCTGCTAATAAAAAAATCTACTAATAACGGAATATCTTCCTTCCTGTCCCGCAGCGGAGGCAATTCCAGTTTCATTACATTGATTCTGTAATACAAATCATCTCTGAACGCATCTTTTTTGATAAGCTCGTCGAGCTTTTTATTTGTAGCTGTAATGATACGCACATCAGCCTTAACAGATGAAATACCACCGACCGGCTCATAAGTCTTGTCCTGCAAAACACGCAGTAGTTTAACTTGAACATAAGCAGAGACATCGCCAATCTCATCCAGGAATATCGTGCCACCTTGGGCTAAAGCAAACCGGCCGGGTTTGTCCTTTTTAGCATCTGTAAATGCACCGGCTTTATAACCAAAAAGCTCGGACTCCAGGAGTGTATCAGGCAGGGCACCACAATTCACTGCAATGAAAGGTTTATCTTTGCGGAAACTCAGATTATGAATAGCTCTGGCGAAAAGCTCTTTACCTGTGCCGCTTTCACCCTCAATTAAAATTGTCGTGTTACTTTCAGCAATGTTTGGCAAAATGGCAAAGATGTTCTGCATTTTGTGGCTTTGGCTTATAATATCTTCGCATGAATATCGACCCTCGATTTCTTTGCGAAGCTGCTCTACCGTGCTCATGTCACGAAACGTCTCAACTCCGCCAATTACCTTGCCTTTGGAATCTTTCAACAAAGCCGTCGATATGGCGATTGCTCTTCTCTTGCCATTGGCATCAATAATGTGCACAGCTTTATTCATTATGGGTTTGCCGGTTTGCATCGTCTCTGCCAGTGTACAATCAGTCTCGCAAACATCTGCTCGCAGAACATCCTTGCAGCGTTTTCCGACAGCCTCTTGACGCTTGATACCCGTGATTTCTTCCGCCGTCCGGTTAAAAGAAGTGATCCGCCAATCCAGGTCAACCGTGAAGACGCCTTCGCTAATTGAGTCCAGAATTACATTTTGTTCTTTACGTTGCGTACTATTTGCCATAGATTACTTGTACCACAAAAAAACAACTTTCGCAATCATTGTGGCAAATCGGCTTGTATAAGAAATTCTGCCGGATGGATTTGCATCATTGGGTGTATTTAGATATTCTAATACGAAATAAGCTTAGTAGGGTAGTCGAGCAGAAGTTATTCGGTTCGTCTCTGCGAAACATATAAAGGAGAAAATTAAGTTATGATTGCCAGGATTTTATTGGGAGTGTTGATTGGAGGGTCAATCGGTGCTGTCTTGGGTTATTTTGGTAAATGTTCTTCCGGGACCTGCCCATTGACGGCAAATCCGTACCGCGGGGCTATATACGGCGCGGTGATGGGGGCTTTGTTGGTATCGGTGTTTTCGCGAACACCAAAAGAGACGGAGGAAAGTTCCAACATTGTCCACATCGAGAGCCATACTGATTTCAAAACCCGAGTGCTTGATGCGAATGAAATTTACCTTGTGGATTTATTTTCTAATCGGTGTCCTCCCTGCCGGATTCTGGCTCCAACTATATCGTCACTTGCTGATAAGTACGCTGGTAGAGTAACCGTGTGCAAAGTAGATGTTGACCGAGCGCCTGTGGTAGCACAACGATACAGTGTGAGCGCAATCCCAACAGTTCTGATTATCAAGAACGGCAAAGAGGTCAAGCGGCTGGTAGGGCTGCAACCTGAAACCAAGTATGTTGATGTTCTGGACAAGTTAGTCAGCGAGGGCAAAGATTGATACAAAAAAATTTGCTTGTCTTTTTAATTAGCATTGTATAAATTCTATTAACAAAATCAGCAGGGCATGAAAAATTTGCTGATATTTGTGAAAACAATTTTGTTCGTATTGTAAGATAAGGACTTATAAATGCCACAAACAGCCCATTCAACAAGAGAAAAGGCAAAAGGATTTGTCTGGCTTTTTGTGGTCACCTTTATTTTGTGGTTGGCTTTGAGCTCAAAATTAAACCGGTCGGAGCTCATTTGCGGAGGCGTGGTTTGCCTGATTATTTCGTTCTTTGGAGCGCACATTTACTCTAAGTTAGGCTTGCCGCCGCTAAGTATAAAGAGGATTTTATTTTCCTTCGTGTACATAATTGTGCTTTTCTGGGAGATAATCAAGGCCAATTTTGACGTTGCCTACCGGGTCATCCATCCAAAAATGCCTATAAAACCAGGCGTTGTGGTCATTAAAACGTCGCTTAAATCCGATATCGGAAAGTTAATTTTAGCCAATTCCATTACCTTAACACCGGGGACGTTTACATTGGATGTTATTGGCGATAAGCTTCTTATTCACTGGATAAATGTAAAGGCCGAAGATATTGACGAGGCAACAAATATGA
>CAZQXE010000211.1:0-2016 GCA_964597115.1 uncultured Pirellulales bacterium
TTCGCGGCTCCTTCAGCGAATTCTCGTCCGCCAGCGTTTTTGTAGTCAATACTATCACTTTAGCCTCAGGGCCGGCTTTGGTGACACCCTGCAAATCAATATCAGCCTTCAGCGCCCTGGCTGCGATGTTCACCGCCTTAACGATAACCTCACCTGCTTTTTCATCAAGCGTACTGCTCACAGACAAGGCTTTTTTCTTGTCGCCGAGACTCGGCACGCCGTCCGCCTTAGCTTTCAACAGGTGTGTGCCGGGATTTAGGCTGAACAGTTTTTGCACATAGTAATTTGCAGAGCCGTAGACATTCAGGTTGTCGAACCAAATCATATCCGGCCGCCACTGCCAGGCATCTTCATGGCCGAACAACGGTGCATAGCAAGTCATCCTCACCAGGTCGGCGTTGCGTTCCATGCCCGTTATAAACGCCGCCTCGTACAAGGCACACTTCCAGTTATTACGATTGTTGGGATCGGCAACGCCCCCGCTCTGTGCCGCATACTCGCCAACGAACAGCTTAGGCCCGCTGCGATCATAATTGTCATACAAATCGACACTTTCTGCAAACCAATCCGGCTTGCGATAAAAATGTTCGTCTACGAATTCAGGATTGAGCTTGCGCCACTGCTCCCAGAGGTATTTGATTTCCGCGGGACCGTTCGGGAAAATCGTAGCATCCGAACCGGTGGCCGCGATGAGCTGCATGTCCGGATATTTGTCCTTGATTGCTTTGGCAAAAACTTTGTAGCGTTCGATATACTGAGGTCCCCACTGCTCGTTGCCGATGCCGATCATCTTCATATTAAACGGTTCGGGATGTCCCATGTCAGCCCTGATTTTTCCCCACTTGCTGCTCGTCGGACCATTTGCAAATTCGATCAGGTCCAGTGCATCCTGAACGTAAGGCTCGAGCTCATCCATAGGCACAAGTTCGGCGGTGTTGAACTGGCAAGCCATGCCGCAGTTGATAATGGGCATGGGTTCTGCTCCGATGTCATCACTCAGCTTGAAATACTCGTAGAAACCCAAACCAAAGGACTGATAGTAATCCGGCGTAAGACGATGCGCGAATTCCGTGTTCCATCGGCCGATTATCGTTTGTCGCTGATTGATGTGACCTATGGTATTCTTCCACTGGTATCGGTTGCCTATGTCACGCCCTTCTACAATGCAGCCGCCGGGAAATCGCAAAAAGCCCGGCTTCATATCCGCAAGCATCTGAACCAGGTCTTTTCGCAGACCGGGGACCGGCCCCGGCATCAATTTGCTCGATACCGCGGAATCTGCAGGGAACAACGAGACCATATCCACATCCAGCAGACCCACTCGCGTACCCAGTAGGTTCAATTTTGCCTTCGCCTCTGTATCGGTAGATACTATCTGACATTTGTATTTTTTCCAATCCTTAGTCACGTCTTCAAAACTGCCCTCACCTATGACACGGCCGTCCGGAGTAACCGATTCCACTTTAAATGTCATAGGCTGCATCGTGGCTCTGGCATAGATCGTAAACCAGTACGTATCTCCTTTGCGCAGCCCCATGCCGCGGAATCCTTCGTTGGTGACACCGAATCCTCCATCGCCGGGATCTCTGACTTCGATACGCAGATAGTGGGGATTGGCCTTTTCAAACGGCTCATTATCACGAATCGACAGGCTGCCGCGTGCGCCTCTGGTCGCCGTTCGGGTCCAGCCCATGACCGCTTCTTCCGGGAACTCAAATCCACGATTTTTTACCAGCTCGGCATACAGACCGCCGTCGGCACCGAAATTAATATCTTCAAAAAAAATGCCGTACATCGTGGGGCTGATATCAGCGATGGGCTGACCTGCTCGGATTGTGATTTTCGTCTGAGCCGAGGCAACAATTACACCCGACAAGATTAAACCCATGAGATAACGCAGTGCTATCTCACGAGTTAAACGAACAACAATTCGAACTTTCCGTATCTTTAACATGATTTTCACCTCGAATAAAAAGTCTACAAATTTCAACCCCTGAGATAACGCAGTGCTATCTC
>CAZQXE010000211.1:2116-5548 GCA_964597115.1 uncultured Pirellulales bacterium
GCCGCAAATAGAATACTTGACGTTATCTACCTTGGACATTCGACAAAAAAGGAGGGTGTCAATGAACATCACAGCATGAAGGAAAGCTGTTTTTGGCTAAAAATCGGCGATTAGGCCACCTAAACGCTAACTATTTGTAAGATATGAACTTTTAATCTTTACGGTACGAACCTTTTCTATATCGGACTCGTAGTATACAGTATTCAAAGCCACGGGCTGAGGTTTTAAACTTCACTTCCCTCCTCCTTGCCTCAGCCCACTTTTTTTTTATAACCGACTTAAAACAGCCTTGAATAACTATCTCTGCATAAAAAATTTCCTCTCAAGATCAATTCCGCCATCGATGAATAATTCCCAGAACTTTCCAACATACGCAGGCGTATTGCTCAGTAATGGATTGTGGGGTGTTTTACAATGGATTGTGGGCTGAGGTTCTTCGACTCTTCTTTCCTCGTATCCTCAGCCCGTTTTTTTTTTAGGGACTGCGAGGAATTATACAATAGTTCGGACTATAACAAAGCGGTGCTGAAATAGCGTTCGGCTCTGTCCGGCAGGACGGTTGTAATATTGCCGTCGATAGTTTCTGCCAGCTTGCGTGCAGCCCAGACATTCGCGCCCGAACTGATACCGACCAGTAGTCCCAAATCCGCACCCAATTGTCGAGTGGTCTGAATCGCATTATCGTCGGAGATTTCCACAACATCGTCGACCATCGCCACATCGAGCACATCCGGAACGAAGCCATCGCCTATGCCTTGAATTTGATGCAGGCCGGGTTCGTGGCCTAATAAAGCCGAGCAGTTCTCCGGCTCAACCGCAACAATCTTTACGTCTTTGTTTTGCTCCTTTAGGAATTTACCTACTCCCTGAAGCGTTCCGCCGCTACCGACGCCGGCTACGAAGCAATCGATTTTTCCACCCATCTGATGCCATAGCTCGCGTGCAGTCTGCTCATAATGCACGCGGGGATTTTCCGGATTCTCGAATTGCTGAGGTACAAATATGCGTTCATCCTCGGCAGCCATCTGCTCAACCCTCTTAACCGCACCGGCTATTCCCTCTTCATCGGGAACAAGAATAAGTTCGGCTCCGAGGACCTTGATTAGTTTCTTCCGCTCTTCAGACATACCTTCCGGCATAACAATTCGGACGCTATATCCCATCAAACGCCCTACCAATGCCAGCCCTATACCAGTATTCCCACTGGTAGGCTCGGTTATGATGGAGTCTTTCTTTAACTTGCCGTCGCGCTGGGCGGCTTCGAGCATTGCAAGAGCTATGCGGTCCTTGATGCTGCCGCCAGGATTGAGAAATTCAGCCTTGGCAAAAATTTTTTCGCCCTTCAACTGCAATAATGGAGTATTGCCTATAAGCTCGAGAATATTGTCTGTAAGCATAAAAAACCTCAAATTCCTGCTGTTTTTTTCAGGAATACTCCTCCTTGAAAATAAAAAAATATTTTATATTTTCCCTTGACAGAATTCAAGTACAATCTATAATAATATCGCAAGCTATTGATTATGGGGTGCTTAGGAAATTTCCGTTGCTAAAAGTAATTTTTGTTGGATTAGAACAATTTTTTTTAAAAATAGTATTGCATTAAGTAAGGCTTTCTGATATATTGAAATTAAGAGATTAAAAAGCACATTCACAGGGCTGAGGATATCTCGCTTTTTCCTCTCCCTCCGCACCTCAGCCCTGTTTCCTCTTTTCCCTGTGAAGGCTTGGTCCGAGCCTTATTCTCGGTTTTTTTTCTAACAATAATTGAACTATCGGGTAAAAACTCCATCTTCTTAAGCTACTTCTGACAAATCCCCGCCAAAATTCAGGTGCCGATTTAAGAGAGATTCCACTCTCACTACTACCTGCAGCCGGTTTTTTAAGGACGGTTTTAATTAACCGCTTTTTTATTGAATATCGAAATTATAAAAAAAATAAGAATTGGATTTTTCGTTCGGTACCACACGCCGAATCTGAACTGATCCAATTCAATAACGCCTCGTCGTGGTTTTGGCCGGATGGGTGTGGTTTATGAAGAAGTATCGCAGAGTGATAGCTGAGAGTGGTTTATTCAGCTTCGTTTTAGAATATAAACCATAGGAAATTTACGGATCGATGTATGGAGCACCCGAATTCAAAGCGACTTGGACTTTCCTAAGCAAGTTGAGCTGTTTTAACCGTATACCCATGGGCAGTAAATTGACCTCATAACGTCGGGCTAGTGTTGAGCACAGCTTATCAGGGATGAGATTCATATCATAGCCATAATTCTTCACAAGGGCTTCATAGACTTTTGCCGTGTCTTCTGGAATTGTCCTAAGAGGTATCAATATTGCGCCAGCAAAATGATTGGCATTCCTTTCGATAAAGTTATAAGCTTTTTCAATTCGCCTTCTTAGGGCTATCGTATCTTCAACTGTTCGGCAGTTCTCGCAAACTTGAGAATGGAGTATGATATGGCCAAATTCATGAGCAATCGAGAAATTAGCTCGAAAATGATGTGAATCGAATGTCTCTTCATCTACCAAAATATCGAATTTACCGTTGGCTTTACTTATCAATACTGCTGCAATTTTGAACTGCTCTTCAAGTGGTCCACCAGAAGCGATGTCGTCAACCAAATTGTTGCGATAAACAAGTCTATCAATATCAATTGGTATTCTGATTCCCTCAGGGTAGGCCTCCGCCAAGATATCTACAACTATTCGGTCTATATCGGCATTACTATACCTCTTTGCATGTGATGGATCCATCCATCAATTCCTCAATAGAACTTCTTAATGTACTCGGCTAACTCTCGGAGCTTATCTTCACTCAGTTGTTTATTAGCAACAGTTCTGACTAATACTGGCACACCTGGCTGATTCTTGACCACATCCGCAACATCAGCAGGAATGCGGTTTTTCGCTTCCGCAGCTAAGTCAAATAATTTCTCACGCCGAGGGTCATTTTTAGCAAGTCCCAAAGCATCACACATTTGGACTATCGATTTTCGATTAGCGGGTGGCGAAATCCGACTACGCTCAATGTTGCTGAGATTTGAGGGTTTCATATCTATCAAATTCGCAAACGCCCGCAATCCAATATCTGCTTCTTCAACTCTTATTTTCTTCAGTAGCCCTCCAAATGTTTGTCCCATATTTACTTTTCGCATGGCATCTCTCCTTTCACATCCCCAAGCTGGCTCCTCACTGGGGCCAGTGTTATATATATTATATAACATATCGGTAAAATGTCAACAACTTCTCATTATTTTTTGCAAATATTTCCTGATCTAACCCTACAACACTTAAATAACACCGAATTAATAACGCCTCGTCGTGGTTTTGGTCGGACGGGTGTGGTTTATGAAGAAGTATCGCAAAGCGTCGATGGGATGGTCGTACAAGCCGTCTTTGAGCGGTAATTCATTGGGTGCTGTGCCGGATTCGG
>CAZQXE010000212.1:0-5501 GCA_964597115.1 uncultured Pirellulales bacterium
AACAAGACAAATGTGAAGTCAGCTCAAGCTCGAATTGGCGAATTTGCTTTTGATAAAAATCTTAGTGCTTCTATGGTTGCATACAAACTTTATCGAATGGGTACTCTTGATTTTGAAAAATGGAAACTCTTGAATCAAAACTTTAGAAAAATGTGGATTGACCAACGTAATGAGCGCCGAATAAGAACCCGTGAACATGACACTACTGGACCGAGTTATTACCTGATTCGTAGACACCGTGTAGGCAAAGCGTTACTTGATCTTATTGGATCCATGATGCGTGCAGGCGTAATAACAACGTCAAAAGCCGGAAAAGTGCTCGGAGTTAAAGCTAAAAATGTGCAAACGCTTATTGACTTTGGTTGATTGCCATAGGGGATATTGTTGCTTTACTTGTTAGATGCAAATGTTCTTATTGATGCGAATCGGGATTACTACCCGCTTCAACGTGTCCCCGAATTCTGGGAGTGGATAGAGAACGCTAGTGATAAAGGTCATGTAAAAATACCGCTCGAAGTATATGAGGAGGTTAGTGACGGGAACGATGAACTTGCAAGTTGGGCAAAACAAGAACAAATCAAGGCAGCACTCCTTTTTCAAGAAGAGGTAGATGTCTCTTTAGTTTCCTATGCAACAGATCAGGGATATGCCTCTGACCTTACTGATGACGAAGTAGTGAAAATAGGTCGTGATCCATTCCTAATAGCGTACGCTCTTAAAGATAAAACAAATAGATGTATCGTAACCACAGAAGTATCTAAACCCAAGAGGCTCCGAGCAAATCGCCATTTACCAGATGTATGCACAGACCTTGAGGCAAATTGCTGCAATACCTTTGAATTTGTGCGTGCTTTGAATTTCAGCACCAAATGGAATTCTTAATAGCTTGGGTAGCGAGAAATCTCGTATTCGATATATGAGAGAAATTTTTATTGCGGATATTAGCATAGTGTCTGCATAAAATCAGTGGAAACTTATGCAATAGGTATCTTATTATATACTATTACTACATAAACAATGATTGAAATAGTAACAGACCAACAAGCAAAAGAAGTTTCCCGATTGGATTTCTGTTACATGTGTGGATATTCATTCACTAAAACAAATCCATCAACTCGTGACCATGTTCCTCCAAAGAAGATCTTTCTTACTGAGGATCGTAATTGGCCTTTGATTCTGCCCGCCCATGAAGAATGTAATTCCGAATACTCGTTTTCTGACGAACAAGCAAAAGGATTGCTTAATCTTCTTCACCCTACTAATACAGGAAATCTACCTAACAAAACAAAACTAATAGGTATTGTTAAAAGGGGAGGTAAACCCGCAGGGGCGTTGCTCGAGGGATTGTCGTTAGGATTAATTGTATCTAAAATCCTACGCGCCTGTCACGCAGCATTATATCGTGAATATCTACCTGCAGAAACAAATAACATGATTCTATTGCCTCTTCCAATATTTGATCCTGAAACTGGCCAGGTAGCTAAAGAAACGTGTCTTCCGCAGCACAAAATATTATGCAAGCTACTCAAAGACAATCGAAGGATAAATAACATTGACCGAATTCAAGCATATAACGGTAAGTTTCGTTTTGAAACGGTATGGACTACAGCCGATGATAATGAAACAAACTTTGCAGTATTTGGAATTGATATTTATGGTTGGCATCAACTTGCAAACGAAGTACTTGGACGGACACAAGGTTGCTTCGGCTTTTATCAAATAAACAAAGATCCTTTCCCAAACAACGCATCAGTTGCAACAAGATCTACCGAATTTCCATTTAATTACTCTGAACCATTGAATCCATTCGAGGAGAATTAAAGGTGTCAGACATCTAATTTATTTACGATAGCTGAGCCATGAATTTACGATTTTTTCTTTTAATCTGCTTTATCAGTGTTATCTGCGTCTATCTGAGGTTTTTATATTCAACAAGTTTCTTTGCCAAGCAAATGTAAAGCTTGAATCTTTAAGACAAATCTGATATTCTACCCGTTGCAGTCATAGGAAACCCATCGGTAGGCCCCTTGGGGCCCCCTTGGCGGGGTATCCTCCGGAAGGAGTCCATAGGACTGTGGACTGCCCATGCAGTTTGTATCTCATGAAAAAGGATACACTATTGAATGTTGGTGCCTGGGCGCTGGCTCTGGGGTCATTCGGCCTGGCAACGGTTTTGTCGTACCGAGGGACTCATTACAACATTTCCAACGACCTACGCAGTCCTGCGGTATTACTAATAAATGCCCTTTTAGGCACGGCTGTGGCATTTGGATTTGCCGTGCGTGAAAGAACACTCAAACGCTGGGTGGACATTCATCTTTGCCTGAGGTTTGGGTTTTGGACGGCTGCGGTCTTCCGTCTGGTACCGCCGTTTCTTAATGAAGATGTTCTCTTTATGAAGAACTGCATCTCGTTCGACGTGCAATATATCATACTCGGAGCACTCATCCATGGCGGGTTGACATTCTTTATTGCCAGCCCCTTTGCAGTACAAGGACTCGATCGTTCCACATGGACGCCTGATGGAAATATGTCGGAAATGTGCGGAATTGCTATCCTTGTTCTCTTTATAGCCGCAGTAATCGTGCGGTTGCTGGCGGAACCTGCAGCGTTGTATCGATAATAAAGGTTTTTACTAAGTTATATTGACTACCATAAGCGAAGCCGAAAGGATTGAGGATGACATCCGGATATTCGGTGCTCTCTCCGTCAATCCGACACAAACAATGCCGGACCGATGGAAAAACGCAGGATAAAAATTTTTTTTATTTTTTTGGATTTTATGTTTGCAATACAGACATGTCTGCCATATTATATAAAAAATATTAAATTCGACTCGGAAAGGAGCGAAATTATGGATACACAACAAAACCAGATCCCGCAGAATGAGGAAAAGCTTAAAGAAATTCCGAAATGGGCGCGCAGGTATGCACAAAATCGAACCCTGACTATCCTCGTGCTTTTAGCAATGACCGGGCTTTTCGGCATGTTCGTCGCAGTTATTGTTGGTTTCCCATTGGCTTTAGCGGCAACAGGATTCTGGAAAGGGAATATGGCCATGGGATGCGTTGGTACCGCTGTTTTAGTGGCTGTATTAGCTGCTTTAGTTAAGTTTTATATTTTCATGTTCGCAAAGTTCGGGGGTAAAAACAAAGGTTTGTTAGATCAAATAATAGATCGACGGATATACGGCCATGAAGGAATCGCATCAATGCCGATGCCGAAATTATCAAAGAAAAGGAAACGCCTGGATATTATTGCCGGGATCGTATACATGATCTGCCTCCTTGGGAGTATGGAATTGGGCATGCTCGGTTACATTGAAGTCAAATACTTTCTGCCTTTGATGGCACTGTTTGTCATTCCATTCGGTGTCTATCAATATTTCATACTAAAGCCACGACTCGGTCCTGTCCTTTTGTTGTTCCCGATATTTTATGCTATTCACGCAATATTGATCATAGCAGGCGTACCGATTTATTTCACGGGGACTTTTGCAGTCCCGCTGAATATGTTTCTGCTGATAGTATACACTCTTTTGACTTATGCGATAGGTCACATTTATAGCCGATACGCATTGAAAAAGCTAAAAGGTCTCACTCATCTCGAAGGAGATACGGCTAATGGAGATTGACAAGATTATCCACGAGCCGGCAAGATTGAGGATATTGATGATTCTCGACGGGCTCGAACAAGCGAATTTTACCTTCCTGGCGACCACCCTGAGCCTGACAAGAGGAAACCTGAACAGGCATATCGAGAAACTCGAATCCGCGGGCTATCTGAAAGTTAAAAGGTCCTTCAAAGGCAAAGTCCGGAATACCAGCTACAAACTTACACGAGAAGGCTCCAAAGCGCTGGTTCAATATTGGGGAAATCTCGATGCTATCAGGCAATCCGGCCAGATATCATAAACGCTGCTTCTATCCGGATTGTTGTGGCTTGACAACTAACAAGTTTCTTTACGAAGTAGACGAAAAGCTTGAATCTTTAAGACAAATCTGATATTTTATCCGCTGCAGTTCTCAGGAATCAGGTTGTAAGCTGCGCCCTGGACTGACGGAAATATAGACTAAGCATATTTTGAAAAGGAACGGATACAAATGAATCATTGCGTTATAGGATTACAATGGGGTGACGAAGGCAAGGGCAAGATCGTCGATATCCTTGCCGAGAACAGCGATATCGTCGTGCGATACAGCGGCGGTGCAAATGCGGGCCATACTGTTATCGTGGGCGACAGCAGGTTCGCCCTGCATATTTTGCCGAGCGGTTCGGTCCGGTCGGGCACGACTTGCGTAATCTCGAACGGCGTGGTTGTCGATCCGGAAGTGCTGATAAAAGGGATTGCGACGCTCGCCGAAAAAGATATTTCACTGGAAGGCCGGCTCCTAATAAGCGAAAACGCGCACGTTGTGCTGGACTATCACAAAAAGGAAGACCAGTTGCGCGAAGAATCCCTCGGCAAAAACAAGATCGGCACAACCATTCGAGGCATCGGTCCCTGCTATGCGGATAAGGTCGGCAGAAGTCACGCTATCCGGATGGCTGATTTTACGGACATGGGAAAGCTTAAAGAAAAGCTTCAAATCATTATCGAACATAAAAATAAATTGTTCACAACTCTCTATAACGCCGAACCGATAAGCACCGATGAAATCTTTAAAAAATGCAAGTCGTACGCCGAGAAACTTGTGCCCTTCATAGCAGACACAACCGAATTTCTGCACAAATCCATTGCGGAAGGGAAATCGATACTCTTCGAAGGAGCGCAGGGCACGATGCTGGATCTGGACCACGGCACTTTCCCGTTCGTGACAAGCTCGAACTCAAGCTCGCTCGGTATGCCCGCCGGCTGCGGCGTGCCTGCCAAATTTGTCGACAATTTCATCGGTATCGTCAAGGCTTACACGACAAGAGTCGGCGCAGGGCCCTTCCCCACCGAGCAGGATAACGAAACAGGACAATACATCCGCGACAAGGGGAACGAATACGGCACCACGACCGGACGCCCCCGCCGATGCGGCTGGTTCGATGCTGTCGCTGTGCGCTACGCAGCAACAATCGGCGCCATTGATTCGGTGGCAATGATGCATCTGGACACGCTCAGCGGCATAAAAGAATTAAAGATTTGCCGAGCGTACGAAATTAACGGCAAGGAAACAAACTTCTTCCCGGCGAATACGGCAAGGCTTGCACTGGCAAGCCCAATTTACGAAACCGTCCCGGGCTGGGACGAGGACTTAACAGAAGCAAATAATTTTAAGGATTTGCCTGCAAACGCACAAAATTATATTAAAAAAGTCGAAGGCTTTATTGACAAGCCGATCAAAATGATTGGCGTTGGTCCCAGGCGAGACCAGACGATATTTCGATGAAATTAAAGTGACTATAGTGAGCTAAAGTGAACTAAGTGTTAGCGCCGCTTTCAACTTTAGGCACTTTCAACTTTAGTCACTCTAAACTTTAGGCTATTCATTATGAAAAGCTTTGAAGAGAAA
>CAZQXE010000213.1:0-5000 GCA_964597115.1 uncultured Pirellulales bacterium
TCTTCTGAAACTTCACCTTTAACTTCTATTCTGCAGGTATAGATTTTTTTGAGTAACTCAAGCTGCTCGGTGGTTGGCCTGCCAAGAATATGCTCAAGCTCCTGCCGGGGATATATTGTAATCTTCTCGTTACCTACTACGTATCGCATAAAAAATGCGTTGAGCATCTCCGTTAAACTATCCGCCAGAGGGCCTTGAAGTGTCACCGACAGCCTTGTTGCTTCCCCGTATGGCAGCTTCCACTGAGCCTCATCCGATAGAGCAATCTTAACTTCTGCGGCCTGACCGATTTTTTCCAGGGCTTCAGCGATAGTGGCGTCTTTTAATTGAATCTTCACGTCCCTGCTTAGCTTGGCCTGCAACTGCTGCTTGTCAGCCTGTGCGTAGCCGGTAGTGATGCCAATTATTACAGTTACAATCAACATTCTTCTTAAATTAATCGCCTTCATTTTTGTCTCCTTTATTTGAAAATTATTGTTCATAACAAACATGCTAAATCTGCCTGGTCTCTGCTGATCCCGTTGTCCGCCAGTACCGGTTCCGGCACGCGGATTATCATCCACGTCGCCCTGTCATCGCGTTTTTTCATATCCCGGTTGGCGTTTATTATCTCGATGTCGCACCTGGCGATATTTTTTTGCTTTATAAGACCACCGATTTCAACCACTGCTGCTGCGAATTCTTTTCGTTTAAACTCGACGGATGCCGAGCCTTTATTATCAATTAACGAAACCGTAGCTTTTCCATCGCTCACGGGTTGCACATTCTTTGGCGTTTCTGTTGAGAGCATTATCACGACGACCACAATTGCCGCAGCGGCAGCAAAACCAGCCGCAACCTTAAACAAAACTCGATATCGAACTGCCGGGATTCTGCTACGCCCGGCATTGTTCAGTCTTTGTGATATAGCCGTGTTTAACTTGTCCCAGTCAATGGAAGCTAATTGTTCGCTTGCGTTTCGTTGGAGAAGATAATCTATATTTTCTTTTTTCTTTTTCATTCCAGATACTCTTTCAGTAACACCCTTAATTTCTGCCTTGCCCGGAAAACATGCCATCTTACCGCACCGGCCGAGCAGCCCATGATTTCAGCAACTTTCTCCTGCGGCAAATCTTCAATCCCAAAAAGTGCAATCGCCTTTACTTCTTTTTTCGAGAGCTTCAGCATCGCGAGCCGAATGGCTTGCTGTAATTCTTTGCCGATTTGTTTTTCCATCGGCGAAAGGGCCTTTTTGTTATCGCGACGAGCGAAAATTTCTTTTTTTTCTGCTCTTTGTTTTGCGGCTTTTCGTTGGCTGATAGCTGCGTTTGCGATAATACGCAGCAGCCATGCCTCGAACCGCTCCGGCTGCCTTAATTTACTGATACCCAGATAAGCCCGAACGAATCCGTTTTGAACGACTTCAGCCGCTTCATCTTCGTTGCCCAGCATCCTGACAGCTAACTGCATCGCGCGCCGTTGGTGTGTTCGCACAAGCTCATCGAACGAGCCTCTGTCACCCGCCTGGCTCGCCTTAACCAACCTTTCGATATCACTGATGTTTGCTTTCAAATTGTCATTCACTGATTCTTTCCTTATCCTTATAGACCCGTATATTCCTTTAATGTTAGCGAATTTTCCTTCTTTTTATTGCCTGCGGGCATTTTTTTACAATTTTGAATAACTTTTTCCCGTACATTGCCAAATTTGGAGTATCTGTCCGACCAGCCGCATCCTTTTGTCGGAAATACCCTGTTCTTGTTTGACAATTCGTCTTTTCTTTAGTATATTCCCGCATTCGTAATTTAGGTAAATTATGTTGATTTAGAAGTAATTGTCAAATTCGAGCATGAGTATGCAAATAGAGCCTTTCAAGGCGTTTAGATTTAATGCTGGTGTTGTTGGCGATGTGGGTAGCTGTATTGCCCCTCCTTATGACGTGATAAGCCCTGCCCAGCAGGAGCAGCTCTATGAAAAGAGCAAATATAATCTTGTACGCATCATCAAAGGAAAGACAAACGTCTCTGATAACGGCGAAGACAATCAGTACACAAGAGCAGCCGGCTATCTGACCGACTGGATAAAACAGGGCGTATTAAAGCAGGACTCGGACGAAGCCATTTATGCTTATGTCCAGGATTTTGAGGCAATTGGCACTCGATTTCAGCGATACAGTTTCATTGCGCTGGCAAAACTCGAAGAGTTCGGAACAGCCGTTAAACCTCACGAAGAAATTTTCGAAAAGCCACTGATCGACAGGCTAAGTCTCAAGCAATCGACATCCGCGGACTTCGGTCTGGTTTTTATGCTTTATGAAGACCAGCAGAGAATCGCAGATAAAATTATTACGGAAGCTACTAAGCAGAAGCCATTGATTGACTTTGTCGATGAGCAGGATGTACGGCATCGTCTTTTTGCGATAACCGATCAAACAGACATAGAGCAAATCGTGAAAATGATGAGCGATAAAAGCAGCATCATAGCCGACGGCCATCATCGTTACACGACGGGTTTGACCTACTCCAGAGAAAACGATAATCCGGCGGCAAAATATCAAATGCTTGCCTTTGCAAATACATATCATGAAGGATTAATCATTTTGGCGACGCATCGTCTTGTCGGTAATCTTGATAATTTCGATTTGGACAAGTTTATTGACAGCCTCAGAGAAAAATTTCAGATATCTGAGTATAAATTCAGCACAGCGGAAACCAAATCGCAGGCAAGACAGAAGATGCTTGCGCAAATGAAAGCCGAGCATGAAAAAGATAAAAATGCAATCGGGATTTACAGCTCGACGAATGCTTTCTACGTGGCAGTCTTAAGAGAAAAACAAGAAATGGATGAAATTGCACCCGATATGAGCACACATTCGAAGACGCTGGATCTTACGGTGCTGCATAAGCTTGTTCTGGAAGGTTTATTAGATATAGATAAGGGAAGATTGGCGAAGGGTGAAAATATTCAATATTTAAAAGATACTCCCAGTGCGATTGATGATTCCATCGCCCAGGTTGATACGGAACAAAAACAGTTGGCATTTTTTATGAATCCGGTAAAAATCAAAGAGTTGAAAGCTGTTACCGATGCCGGCGAAAGAATGCCTCAAAAAGCGACTTATTTCTATCCGAAAATCTATTCGGGCTTAACGATTTACAAACTTTAATACCGATCTAAACGTCATCCCTGCAAAAGCAGGGATCTATATAGTACAAGTAGCATAGAGATTCCCGCCTTCGCGGGAATGACAGAAAGAATGGAGAAAATATATGACAGATTGGAAGAACCCGCCGAGATTGTTCATACCCGGGCCGGTAAAAGTAAATGATGATGTCTTGCAACAGCTCGCACGTCCCACTTTAGGGCATCGCGGTAAAGAATACTCCCAACTGCACGGTGAAACCGTCGATATGCTTAAAAAAGCATTATTCACCGATCAGAATGTTTTTCTATCCACATCATCGGCTTCAGGAATATGGGAGGCCTCAATTCGCAACTGCGTTGGTTCCGATGAGACCGTCCTGTGTACCTGCTGCGGCGCTTTCAGTGACAAGTGGGCAGGCGTAGCGAAAAGCTGCGGCAGAAACGTCGAAGAGCTGAAAGTCGACTGGGGCCAGCCAACCACCGCTGAAATGATTGACGAGAAACTCGCTGCCGGCAAATACGCTGCTGTTACCCTCGTTTATAATGAGACAAGTACCGGCCTGACAAATCCGGTTTACCAGATAAGTGAAATGATGAAGGAAAAATATCCGGATGTTCTCGTGTTTGTCGATTCTGTCAGCGCAATGGTCGGTCTGCCTTTACACTTCGACGATCTCGGTTGGGACGTCGCGTTTGCTTCCGTTCAGAAGGCCTTTGCGATTCCGCCGGGGTTGGCGGTGGCTTTGGTAAGTAACAGGGCTATGGAAAAGAGCAAGAATGTCTCCAACAGGGGTTATTACTTCGACTTCCAGCAGTTTGCCAAAGCTGCTGAGAAGAACCAGACGCCCACCACGCCTAATATCCCGCATATTATGGCTTTGAACTATCAGTGCGAAAAGCTGCTAAAAGAGGGTATGGAAAATGTCTGGCAGCGGCATAAGCAAATGGGTGAGTTTGTAAGGCTCTGGGCAAAGGAAAAATTCGGCTTGTTCTGCGATGAAAAATATGCGTCGAATACACTGACGACTGTGAAGAATACCAAAGGAATTAACGTCGCCGAGACCATCAAGGCCATTCAACAAAAGCACAATACGATTTTCGGTAACGGCTACGGCAAGCTCAAAGAAGAAACCTTCCGAATCGCCCACATGGGTGACATTACAATGGACGACGTGAAGGAGCTCATCGCCTGGATCGACGAAGAGATAGGATAAATTCGTTCGTATTAAAACTGTTCGATATTCAAGCCCCCGGGTTCTTCAACCGGGGGCTTTTTTACTTGCTCTTACCCTGCTTGCATCTCAGGCTGATGCCCCGATGTGCTTACTACTGCACCATAATACCACTTGCCTTGATATGGGGAATTTGCACATTTATTGCCTGTTGAGATAGCGGATTGCCCGTCAATACAGAAAGCAACATGAGGTTCCGGAGATTAAGCAATGGCGATAGGTCGGTTATCCGATTATTGTCCAGCCATAGTAGATTCAGATCCGTCATTCCTGCCAGTGGCGTTATGTTGCTGATTTGGTTGTTATACAGCTTTAGTAGATTCAGATTCGTCATTCCTGCCAGTGGCGTTATGTTGCTGATTTGATTGTTATTCAGCCGTAGTCCATTCAGTTTCGTCATTCCCGCCAATGCGTTTACGTCGGTTATCTGATTATTGTTCAGCCATAGTTCAGTTAGATTCGTCATTCCCGCCAATGCGCTTACGTTGGTTATCTGATTATCGGACAGCGATATGTCAATCAGATTCGTCAGCCCCGCCAATGCGTTTACGTCGGTTATTTGATTATTGGACAGCCCTAGGCAAGTCAGATTCGTCATTCCCGCCAATGCGTTTACGTCGGTTATCTGATTATTGTTCAGCCATA
>CAZQXE010000213.1:5100-5484 GCA_964597115.1 uncultured Pirellulales bacterium
GTTCAGTCAGCTTCGTCAGCCCCGCCAATGCGTTTACGTCGGTTATTTGATTGTCAGCCAATGACAAACTCGTTAGATTTACGGCAGTCTCCAGGCAGGACAGGTCTGTGATCCCCAGGCCATCGGCATAAAGCGAGGTTAAATTGAGCATATCTGTGCGCGTTAGGTTAGTGACGCCCAGAGTACTCTCAATCGCAGCCCGGAGATGGGGATCGGCACAGACAAAGACCGGAGGTACCGGAATTACCTTTTGGGGACCCGCCGCGTAATTGGACCCAATCTCAGCCTGAGAAAGGGCCTGGTTGTAGATATTGAACTCATCAATAGAACCAATCCATTCCGGATCTGCATCATAGCCGCCCTTTGCAAGATAAGCAAAGTTCT
>CAZQXE010000214.1:0-5479 GCA_964597115.1 uncultured Pirellulales bacterium
CATATCAATTAGACTGGCGCCATTGTTATAAATTTCAATCCAGTCATCATATTCGCCCTGTGGGTCCGGTTCGATACTGCTGTTCGATGCCATGAATTCATTTATAACAAGAGACGCTGTGGCATTAATCTGTAATGGACTGAACAAACACATGATTATAACTGTGCTTACCGATGTGGTTCGGATAAATCTGAGCATCTTCTACTACCTTCCTAAATAAACAAATTTACGAAAAACAACTTTATCTATCATAACACAAATAAAGCGGTTTTATCAATAGCTTTTTCATTTGTTGTTCCTATAATTAAGCATAGTTATAGGTTCTTGCAGGATTTATCAACAGCCCTAAAAGAGATTTTTTCAAATCAGATGTCATATTTGGATCATTACTTGCATCTTATGTAGCGAGTTACTATTATTAATTGAGATGCCCGGTACAAGTATCGGGTGTTTTTTACTTTGAAATTTGGTATAGAAGGAGTTGCAGAGTGAAAGTATTCCGTTCACCACATAATCCCATAATTGAGCCGAAAGACATCAAGCCTACCAGAGACGATTTTGAAGTTATCGGCGTTTTTAATGCGGGCGTTACTTGCTTCAAAGAGGAAGTTATTCTACTTCTTCGAGTGGCGGAAAGACCGATTAATAGAAATCCTGATGTTGTGCTGACCGCCTTTTTTAGTGTTATCGAAAAGCAGCTTATAGTACAAAAATTTGCAAAGGAAAATTCGGAAAATGACTTTTCGGACCCCAGATTAATAATAACACCTGACCATACTTATCTTACGTCAATTTCACATCTGAGGCTGGCGCGCAGCAATGATGGCATAAATTTTCAGATTGAAGATACACCGACTATTTCACCGGAAAACGATTATGAAATATTCGGCCTTGAAGATCCCCGGATAGCCTTAATTGATGACACATACTATATCGATTATGTTGCAGTGTCTGGCCTTGGAGTTACAACCTGCCTGATATCAACAAAAGATTTCAGTTCCTTTCAGCGTCATGGTGTTATTTTTTATCCCGAGAACAAGGATGTTGTGCTTTTTCCCGATAAAGTTGGAGGCAGGTTTTTTGCCTTGCACAGGCCGGTTTCTCCCTTGTTTCAGAAACAGGACATTTGGATTGCAGAATCACCCGACCTGCATTGCTGGGGGAACCATCGTCATCTGTTCGGACCTCAGGAAGATGGTTGGGACCAGGCAAAGGTCGGCGCCAGCACCGTGCCATTTAAGATCGAGCAGGGTTGGCTGGAAGTCTATCACGGGGTGAATCGAGACAATCGCTATAGTCTCGGTGCAGTATTGCTGGATGGCGAAGAGCCGTGGAAAGTTGTGGCAAGATCGACAGAGCCGATTTTCGAGCCGCAGACCCCCTATGAATGCGAAGGCTTTTATGGAAATGTGGTCTTTAGCTGCGGGCTGCTCTGTGAAAATGACAAGCTCAGGATTTATTACGGTGCTGCCGATACCACTATTTGCTATGCAGAGCTGTCTCTGCAGGAGACTATTAGGGGCCTGAATTTATAGGGCGTTTTTTGGAAAGCAGCCAAAAAGTCAGACCTTGTCGATTTTATGTTTATCGGAACAATATTTGACGAATTGAACTAAGATTTTACAACTCTTATCCAACACACAAACACATTTTTTTCAAACCTCTAATATATCACCTGTTCTTTCCTGCCGATAAACACAATGGAGGACTTTTGGAGGTAATCCAATGAAAACGAACAGAACTTATTTAGCGGTCGCAGTAGTCCTCGTATGCTGTGCTGTGGTGGTTTGGTTTTCCACGTCAATTCAGGGAAGTCAAAAGACTTACGAGATCCATCCCAATGTGACCGTACCAGAGTACAGAACCGATATAACTCGCGTCGTAGATGCTTATGAGCGTTTGATGGAACGGTATATGAATCTAACCGAGAAGAATTTAACAAAGATTGAGATGGATCTAAAGACTACTACTATGAAACTGGATTCTATCGAAACTAAATTGACGGAGCTCTCTGCAAGAACAGCAAGGATTGAAGAGGCGCTTGGTATAGAACAAAAATAAGAAGTCAATCAGAAAAGGATCTCGGACCTAAGACAAACAGCTATAACAATAAACCAGGATTAGAAAGCTAAAGATGAATTATCGAATGATATGGAAAACCGGGCGGGATGTCATTCATCGCTATGCGAAAAATCCACTGATTTCGATCGAGGATCTGCCCTTCCAGTGCAGTGATATTTGGAATGCAGGAGTGACACGTTTTAACGATGAATATCTTTTATTGCTGACTGCTGAAACCCTGGAAGGACTGGGTTGCATATATCTGGCTCGCGGTACGGATGGATATAACTTTATAATTGAACCCGAACCGTTCATAACCGCCTCGCGACATGAATCTTTCGCCCACTATGAGACTTTTGGCATTCGTGATCCCCGCATTACTGAAATCGATGATACGTACTACATTACGTACCTTGCTGAAAGTGAAAGCGGCAAAAGAGTCGGATTAGCTCGCACGTATGACTTTAAGTCCGTTGAGAGAATGCAGTTTATCTCGGAGCCGGATACGAAAAGCGGAGTATTGTTTCCAAAGAGATTCAACGGGCGTTACGCAATGCTGGAACGTCCATCAGCAGGTGGCAGCATCTGGCTAAGTTATTCCGATGACCTTATACATTGGGGCTCGTCCACGATTGTGCTGACCCCGCGCGGCGGGTACTGGGACTCGGATCGCATTGGTGCGGCAGGTCCGCCGATAGAGATTGACCAGGGCTGGCTGCTAATCTACTACGGCGAGAAAGACACGTCCGCAGGGCGATTAGTTCGTTTGGGAGTAGCAATACTCAATAGAGATGATCCGTCCTGTGTGCTGGCCCGATCCAATATCCCAATACTGTCGCCTCGCAAGAAATACGAGCGCATCGGCGATGTTGGAAACGTAGTTTTTTCCTGTGGTGCTCTGTTGGAGAATGAAAGCCAGCTCAGAGTTTACTACGGTGCTTCTGACAGTTGTATCTGTCTGGGTGTTTGTGCCCTTGACGATATTCTCCGAGTGTGTTTGGCAAGTGAGGAGGAGTATTAGGTATGACACAAAATCAAAGCCGGGACCTGTTGCGTCGATGGGAACACAATCCTATCATTACTCTGGAAAACGTGCCTTACCAGTGCAATACCGTTTTCAACGGCACGCCTGTGAAATTCTCAGACACATATCTGCTCTTGCTGCGTGTCGAGGGGCAGCAGGGATACTCCTTTTTTTGCCTGGCAAGGAGTGAGGATGGATTCCACTTTTCTGTGGACGACCAGCCCTGTATGCTTCCGGCCGAAGAGGAGCCTTTTAAGTTGTGGGAAGAGAACGGCCTTGAGGACCCTCGACTGACTGTTATTGACGGGCGATATTACATAATGTATACAGCCGTCTCGCGATACGGCCATCGGATCGCACTTGCCAGAACGGATGATTTTGAGAACTTTGAGCGGATTGCTCTTGTTTCCAGTCCGGGCAACAAGGACGGTGTGCTTTTCCCGGAAAAAGTCAACGGTTATTACGCTCGTCTGGATCGGCCTCTCGGCAACGATGTCGGGAGTATTTGGATATCGTATTCTCCCGACCTTATCAATTGGGGACGCAGCGATTTAGTTATTTCTCCGAGACCGCGATATTGGGATTCCACGCGGATTGGCGCCTCGGTCCCCCCTATTCGCACCGAGCGCGGTTGGCTGGAAATATACCACGGATTTAAGATGACTTCTTCGGGGCCTATTTATCGTGTCGGCACGGTCATGCTTGATCTGGACAATCCAACCATCGTATTAGGACGATGTTTAAGCCCGGTGCTTTCGCCCCGTCAGGAATATGAGCGCATCGGCGATGTCGGGAATGTGGCCTTCGCCAGCGGAGCTATTGTAGAGGAGGATGGAGAGGTAAAAGTTTACTACGGTGCAGCTGACACTTCCATTTGTGTGGCCTCGGCACACATCGACGAGCTTATCGAGTCTTGTTTTGAAAACGTTGATTCATTGAGCGAAGATTTTTGCCGGACTGCATGTCCCTATCGAAGAGGCTTAAACAGTCGGCCAAAATAATATCCATCCCAAAATGTTCCAATTGCCGGATTAAGTTCAGTTACAACTTTGTCGATATACAAATTATCTCTCTTGTATGGAGGAGGCATCCCGGAGAGAGGAATTTCCGTTTGAGCACTGCAATATGAGGATTGCAGATAGGCAGTAGTTTCCCGGTGGAGGATATTGGTGATGAAGAACGCGCCTGTGATAGTTCTGGACGAATCGGTTCGGATAAAGAATAGTCATTATTTGGCAGTAGAGGTTATCGATTTTGAAATTGATGTTCTCGGCGAACCGATACATTTTTGTATTAATGTCGAACAGAAGCAAGCAAAGTTGTCGGATATAATTCCGCTGGCACGTACGATTTCCGAAAAGCTGTCGCTGGCTGTTGTGGAGGAACTTCGCCGAAACGGCACAATTGTTACATGCCATAAAGGTTGTTCGGCTTGCTGCAGCTACCTGGTTCCACTGTCGGTTCCTGAGGCATTTCGTCTCAGGGAAGAGGTATTGGCTATGCCTGAGGAGCGGGCCAGAAACACTTTGCAGTTGTGTCTCGATTCGGCAAAAAGAATTCTTGACAGCAAATTTCAAGAGTACGGCGCCAATGAGTTGACCCATAAAAACACTCCAATCCGGATAAACCAGCTTAGTAAATGGTACGCTGAGCTAAAACTGACCTGTCCGTTTTTGTCCGATGGTATATGTACTTCATACGAGCAAAGGCCGATAGCCTGTCGGGAACACCTTGTAACAAGTTCGGCGTTATTATGTGAAGCTCAACAGGCGGATGAGCCGGACGTAGTGAAAATGCCGGTCAGCATTCTTGAATGCGTAGGCCAATTGACCGCTGAGTTGGAGCAGTCGGATGTCGAAGCGGTAATGCTGCCGCTGGCATTGCCCTGGGCGCAGGAAAATCTCGAGCGCTCCGAAAGAACCTGGCCTGCGGTGACAATGGTCGAGCGTTTCGTTGAAATCCTAAAAGAAACAATGTCGAAATCAAATCATCAGCCATAAGTTTTGCCCGCTTCATCCACATAGATAGTGCCCTTCGCCTGCTTTATTACCTTTGTTGCCTTGGGCAGTTCGTCTGAGCTGGGGACCTTAAACAATCTGCCGCACTTGCGACACCTGATTCTTCGATCAGCGGCTTTGCTGTCAAGCAGCCATGCACTTCCACACCCTGGGCATTTGGCGATAATCTGCATCTCTATATTCCTTGCTGGCCTTTTCAAAATATTCTATCCGTCGATTCAACAGTTATCCATCCCAAATTTCATCCTTGTCTCATAGTTGCGTACGTGATCGATGAGATTTTGCTTGATTTGGATGCTCAGATTTGCTACAATGGTTGTCGTAGGGTGATGGGATGAGAAAAAGAATTTCATGCAAAGTCATTAGATCTGTTCCT
>CAZQXE010000215.1:0-5474 GCA_964597115.1 uncultured Pirellulales bacterium
TGGTCGTACAAGCCGTCTTTGAGCGGTAATTCATTGGGTGCTGTGCCGGATTCGGGATAGTGATAGCACTGAATCGCTTCAATTAATCGTACGCATCTCGGCGAGATAACAAAAGAGCTTTTTCCGTCGCCGGAGCGAATCGCTCGGCGGATTAGCTCGATCCCTTCCAGGATGCCGCTTCGTCTGGATCGCACCGCTATCCCCAAAGCTCGCAGCTCCCGAACAACACTTGTGCCGGTAACGTCATTCACACTGGCCCCAGCCGGGTCGCAAAAAGTCGCAGCCACTTGCTCTTCGTGAACCGGCGTTCGATTTTTCATCTGCTCGGCGTGCACATCAATCGTCGCCCTGCTGCGAATGTACTCTTCTATTACCCGCACAACACCGTCGCCGTCGACCTGAATCCACAAACACACAAAAGGATTTACGAAACCAAAATCAAGCGTGCGATACAACGGAAGATTCGCATCATAATCGATCGGCTTCACATGCACATCAGTATCGAACTCATCGAAGACCACATTCTCCAGCGACGGCTTTTTGCAGAGCATCTCCGCCTCCCAACCCGCCCTGCTGGCACGACGCATCTGCGTTATGCAGTCGTCGATTCTCAGGTAGCCGTTCGCCGCCTTAGCTTTGCCCTGGCAATCCGACCATAAGGGACATTGCGAGCAGTTTCTATCGGTGCACTTTTCGATTACTTCCCACATGCACCATTTGAATATCGGCGTGCCGAACTTCGGAGCCGATGTCACCACCTTCTGCATCAAGCCGTAAGGCCTGTGCATCGTGCTGATAAGTTCCATCGCTGCTGTGATTTTGTCTTTGCTCTGAGTGGTAAATTTAGCCGCTGCGAAAACATCCTCATCGAAAAGTTCAAGCTCATCGCAGCGGAGCTTTTGAATATGCTGGCCGCGAACGCTTGTCGCAGATTGCGTCAGGACTTCAACGGCTGAACCGTTTGCGAAGCGGCATTTCGCTTTCAGTGCCGGCCCTGCGAGAAACTTATCGAAGCCCTTATTCAGAAAGCCGGTCAGATATTCGTACATTCTGCCGGATTGCTCGCCCGAGCCGCCAAGGATTCTGACCTGGCAACCCGGCTTAAAAATGCAGTCCAGCAGCGTAGCCACCGCAGCCAGGTCGGTCTTGCCACCGGCACGGTTCGCCCAGACAATGCAATCCGCATTCGTACTTCGTTCTGAGTGCTGCGTACTGTGTATCGCGGAACGCTGAACGCTGAACTCAGAACTAAAAGAATACCAGAGATAATCCATCGGGCTGCTATGCTCGGTGCAAATTCTTTTATCCGGCACGTCGATACCGAGAAAGACTTTTACGTAATTTTTCAGGTCCTTTTTTGTGGCGGGCTGAGTTCGACGAAGCTCATCGTAAAGATGAGCTGCCTTTTCAATGTCACTGGAAATCTGTAACGAAACTGGATTTGCCATCATAATTCCTCCTATTTGAAATACGTTCTTTTATGTCATCCTGTCAATAAGCCCGGATGGATTCTGATGTGCGGCCGAAACAGCCGGCTCGCGGATTTGGTATGTTAGTCTTTATTTTTATGCAGGCCCTGATGCAGCAGATGTCCGGCAATGATAATAATTATCAACAGGATCATCAGGACCATCGCAGCGTACGAGCTGTAGGACGCAACTCGGCTATGGAGCTGATGCAGCAAAATCGACCAGCCGATAATCGCCACAAAAGTTCCTCCCAGCACAACGGGGATATTAATCCAGATATGAAGTCCCAGCATAAATCCGATAACGCAGCCGACCACCGGGCCGGTCATCCAAAAAGGAAACCACACAAAAACAAACAGCCCGACGATGCCGTACCTTAGGATAAAGTCCTTGCGGGCCTCGGCTGCATTCTGAATGCGCTCGAATAAGTTCTTGAGAAATTTGACAACCAAAAGACGCCGCCAGCCAAGCACAAACAAGGGATAAAAAATGAGCACCAGGATTGTTTCGATTAACATGCTAATCGAGATAATGGTGCCGGGCCCGAGGGCGAGAGAATATCCAAAAGCCATGCCTGCCGCTCTGCCGAAAATAACTGCCGTAGCGGTCATGCCAATCAGAACCTGGGCCTGCTCCGGAGAAAACAGCAGTTTTATTCCGAGCCAGAAGGTAAATATAAACGCCAGAGCCACGCCGATCAGCAACAGGCAGCCTTCCGAGCTTGTCAGAAGGTTCATCCTGAGCAGGTTTTTTTGCTGCGGTTCCTGCTCGCCTTCAGGTCTTTGAGTATTTTCCTGCATATCTTCCATAATCGTTAAGGTGTAGTTTAGAGGGCCTTTCTGTCAACGTCGAGAGAAAGGCCTGTTGATAATCTCCAATACCTTCTCTGCGATATAGATTCTGTTCCGTTTGGCGCCTGATGTTTCCTTTAAAATACCAGCTTTTATAAGCTTGGCAATATTGTTTTTGGCAGCGGGATAAGTAACATTCAGACGCCTGGTTACAAACACCGTCGTTATAACTGGCCGCTCAATCAGAAGATCCACCAATCGCATTTGTACAGGCGACTTCTTTGCCAGGTGAATCGCTTCGTGATACTGCTGTTGCAATTCCATTAGCTGGCGAGCTTTTTCAAACGAATCTTTCGACTGCTCGACGATCCCGCGAAGAAAGAACAGGAACCATTCGGCCCACTGGCCCCTCAGGCTCACCTGGAGCAGGCGTTCGTAATACTCCTGCCGATGGCGTTCAAAATATGCACTAAGATATAACAAGGGTTTATCCAGCAAACCTTTCGTACACAGCAGCATAGTGATAAGCAGCCGGCCGATGCGTCCATTTCCATCGAGAAACGGATGAATGGCTTCAAACTGATAGTGAACCATGGCCAGCCATATCAAAACCGGCAACCTGTCAAGCGGAGCGTTGATGAACTTCTCAAACGCATCCAGTGCCGCCTCCATCTGTTCAGGCGGAGGTGGAACGTACGCGGCTTGTTGAATCGTACAACCTCCTGAGCCGATCCAGTTTTGTACTGTTCTGAATTTCCCCGGCGCTTTTTGCTCACCGCGAACATCTTTAAGCAGAACCTCATGCAGCTCGCGCAGCAATCTCAGACATACCGGCAACTCCAGAGTTCGCTTGAGACCGTATTCCAGAGCATGGGCATAGTTCGCAACCTCTCTTACATCCGGCATTTTTGATTCAGCCGTGCGCTGCTCTATCTCAAACAGGTACAACTGCTCTATATTTGCCTGCGTGCCTTCTATTCGGCTGGACATCTCCGCCTCCCTGCGAACGAAAGGAGTAATGAGCAAATCGGGATTAGGCAGGTTCAGTCCCGCACCGTGTAATTGGCCGATGGCTTGATCAGCATCTGATAAGGTGCTAATAAGCTCTGAATTCCATTCCACCTGCGGTGGCAGATTGTTCGGCATAAATGCCATTTGTCCACCTGTCGTCGAGACAAGATGCCCGAAAGCACTGTTTGTGAGATCGGATCGTTTCATGCTTATTATACTTTCGTTTAATTACTGGGACCTTATTAAACTTTTTAGCATAAATGTTTAATAAATCAAGCTATTTTTGCATAAATTTACACTATAGATGAACTGTCATATCTTTATACCCTTTATATCAAAGCATTTACACCTTATTATACTTTCGTTTAATAAGCGAATTCTTATTATACTTTTCGGCTCTAAAGTATAATAAGCCCTTATTAATCGTTTTTTTCTTCTGCCAGGACGGCTAAGAGTTTGCCTGCGGTTTGCGGCGAAAGCGGCGGCGGTTCGTCATTGGGCGATGCGTTATTATCCGGCATTACTTTTGTGCCGGTTAAACGGTCGCCGGACGAACCCATCGAGATAATATCAACGCAGGCTTTGCGAGCGGTTTCTCCCTTTTCCGATTCCGTAAGCTCAACGAGCCTGGTGGCGGCCAGCGGAGCATAGCGTGCGATCAGTGCGGCGCTGTGGCGATAGGCCCAGGCGATGCGCTTTTCGTACCGCTCGGCAAAAAGCTCATCTGCAAGCCACCTGCTATAGAGGCCCCTGCTGATCTTGTATTTATCGAGAACTCCCTGCTCATCAAGTTCGCCGGTGAACATATCCTCTATCACCGCAAGCTGTCTTTTGCTCAATTGTTTTTCTTTGGCCATCATTAAGAACTCCAATTCTTTAGAACGTAAGATTTGACAAAAAATGAAAATTAGTTGCGATAACTTTATTTATTGTGAGGAGAACCCCCCAATGAATTGGGGGGCTAAATACCGCTGGTTTTTAGTTTTAATCCGCGCGTCGCTTTCGGGGGCGGGATTTTATTAATTTGAGATATTTCTGGGTTTTCTTCAGCCCTAATTCGCGTGCTTTGGTCTTTATCGAGCCGGCGGATCTGCTGAATCGTTTGACCAAATCTTTCATTGAAGTTTCCGGATAGAGTTTGGCAAGCAGCTCCAAATCCACATCCGACCAATAGTGGTATATATCGGTCTTCATCCCGATATCGTACGCCTTTTGTCTGACAGCCGTTAAAGGCCGATTAAGTCGTTGTGCTATCTTCTTCGTGTTGCCGTGCGGATAAAGTTTTTTGAGCAGCTTGATATCATCTTTAGTCCATGACCATGGGCCTTTGATGAGCTTCTTCTCTTTCGTCATCTCACAGTCCCTTCCATAAACCGCTAAATTTAAGTATGAATTCTAAACCGCCATCGTGGAATTGTCAACATAATAAATTGTTTCCTGAACATCTTTTATTCAATTCCCACTTGGTAGTAATACTACGAAAAATAGGCAGGTTGGGTCGTTTTCAAATAAAGTTTTTTTCAAGCTCCGCCTTGAAATTCGCCCGATATTCTCAGTTTTCGCTCTCCCAGGCGGCATTGGCTGTCCAAATCACAATGTTAATAAACAGGCATTTACCGAGATCGGTCATATTTTGCGGCGACTCCGTGAAGCCCCAGAGCAAATAACGATTATGCTCCATAGCAAGAGGATAATAACCAGCATCGTTAGGTTCCGAACCAATTACGAAGACTGTTTCGGGAACCTCCGGCCAAAGGTAGATAGCCACATTGTCTGTCTCGGTATAAAGCTTAAGTATCTTCTCTTCCGGAATTTCGATTGGATAGGGCGTGGAAAATAGCGAACACTCCGGATCGATAACGGAAATGCCGTCTTTGCTGCCATGGGCTCCATTCGGAGAGCCGATTGTTAAATCGAGCTCGCCGAAGAAATCATAGCCTCCATTGCCCAGCCCGATAACCGGCTTGCCCGAATCTTCAATAGCGGCGATGGACAGATCAATGTTCCATGCCTGTGCCCCAGTGGTATCGCTTCCCACAATGATAAGGTCATAATCAGTTAGTGACACCTGCTCAAGATTATTTGCGTAAACAGAAGTTACTGCAATACCATACATTTTAAGAAGAGACTCAAAGCTCTCTGCCGCTGTCTCATCATGGCCGTAGATATACACAACACGTGGTAGTGACATACCGCCAGTCTC
>CAZQXE010000216.1:0-5439 GCA_964597115.1 uncultured Pirellulales bacterium
ACTCCTTTGCTTTTTACAGTCTTGGCAACAATCATCACCGGCTTACCTTTAATTTTATCTGCTTCGTCCAGCGCATCCGCTATCTCTTTGACGCTGTGCCCGTCAATCTCCAACACTTCCCAGCCGAACGCCTTCCACTTTTCTGCGTGTGGATTCGTATCGTATCGCTCCACAATCGGTCCCATTGCCTGGACGTGGTTTTTATCAAGAATTGCTACGAGATTATCCAGTTTATAATAAGGAGCTGTCATGGAAGCTTCCCATACCTGTCCCTCAGCAATCTCACCATCGCCCAGAATGCAATAAACTTTGTAATCCCTTTTATCGAATTTTCCCGCCAATGCGATTCCGCATGAAACACTCAGTCCCTGGCCGAGCGAGCCGGTGTTTGCCTCGATACCCGGCATTCTCAACATCTCAGGATGTCCCTGTAATATCGTGCCAAGCTCCTTCAAAGTGCTTAATTCTTTTTCGGGAAAATATCCACATCTTGCCAAGGCTGCATATTGTGTCAGCGCCGCATGACCTTTGCTCAGCAATAGTCTGTCTCTATCCGGCCATTTTGGATTCTTGGAGTCATGACGCATCTTGTAAAAGTAAAGCACTGCAACAATATCAGCAATTGAACACGAGCCGCCGAGGTGGCCGGGCTTGCCCGATCCAATCATCATAACGATATCATAACGCAGCTTTTTCGCTATTTTCTCGAGTTCTGCTATTTTTTCAACGGAAACTGACATAACTGCTCTTCTCCTAATTTTTTAGCTACAGAGGACACAGAAACTTACCCATCGTACGTCTGGCGGAATAATAACAAACAAAACTGCAATATGCAATAAAACTTTTTGATTTTTCTACCATGCGACTAACCATCGCTGTCTCAACTGAATATGTCGAAGGCTTTTGAGTCTATAGGGACCTTATAATGGATTGATAGGTTATTATCTGAGATTCGTTTGCGCAAATTTCCTCGTTGCGTCGGCTAATAAACTCCCGGCATTAGCAATTGCATAATCCAAATCCATTTTTTCTTGCGCAACACTTATAGCAGCATGAATTCCAAAATCCTGCCACTGTTGTTTTGACAGCTCAACTGACCCAGCGATGATTCCAACCTTGACTCGGTTTTGTTTGGCAAGGTTTGTAATCCCGGATACGACTTTACCTCGGAGTGACTGCGAATCAAATCGACCCTCGCCTGTAATTATCCAATCAGCGTTGCTGATTTCTTCTTTTAAACCGCTCTGGTGTATAATTGTCTCTATGCCGCTGACCAACTTTGCATCCATAAATGCAATCGCACCTGCTGATAATCCCCCTGCCGCACCGGTTCCGGGAATTTTGTCTATTCGTTTTCCTAATCGTTGTCTCACAATCTTTGCAAGGTGATTTAATCCGGATTCGAGCCGTTTGACCATTTCTTCAGTTGCGCCCTTTTGCGGACCAAAAACTATAGCCGCTCCGTTTTTGCCGCAAAGTGGATTGTCAACATCACAGAGAACCTCAATCTCAGGCAAATCCAAATCATTCGGTCTGACTATTTTATCAATATATTCCAACTGTCCGCCACCAGGACCAATGGGCTTGCCATCCGGATCCAGGAACTTCCACCCCAGGGCCTGAGCTGCGCCGACTCCCCCATCTACGGTGGCACTGCCGCCTACTGCCAGAAGAATCTTATCTGCGCCATAGTCCGTAGCTGCCCGAATAAGTTGGCCTGTTCCAAAAGTTGTTGTCTCAATGGGATTTTTTTGTTCCGGACTCAACAATTCGAGGCCGCTTGCCTTTGCCATCTCAACCAAAGCAATATTTGTACGTGGGAAAAATGCAAAACCGGCACTCACCTGTATTTGTGGTAACGGGCCCATGACTTGTATCTCAATCCATTCTCCACCTTGTGCAGCCATCATAGCCTCTGCTGTTCCTTCTCCACCGTCAGCCATCGGAATATTGACAATCTTAATATCGGGATAAATCGACTGTAAAGTGTCTTTTACAATCTTACAGGCACAAACTGCACTGATACTCGATTTAAACGAATCCATAGCAATTATGACCTTCACTTTACGGATCCTCTAAAGAATCATGACGGCAAACAGGATTTAATACCAATTACAATTAAGATTTGCGTCCTTGTCATTTCGACCAGAGGGCCACAAAGTGGCCCGAAGTGGAGAAATCTATTTAAACAGATTTCTCCACTCCGCTTTGCTGCGCTCGAAATGACTCAAATAAGCACACTTATTATGTAAAATTGGTAGAATATAACATGGACATCAGAATAATTCAACTGACACGGATATTAAGACAACGTTAAATCTAATGTGTAAGTCCTACTCTCGTGATATTCAAAAAGTCGGCCGAAGAGAATTCTCAGTTAGTTTTATTCAACAAATCGTTGACCGCATTGACCAGATATATATAACTGGAGCCTACACTGATAACATATTCGTTCTCTCCCCATAAAAAGGGCCAGTCTTCCTTGTTTTCAGGGAAATCGGGTTTGATAATTAAAATTCCGGGAACAATACCGCCGGCGATAAATGAATAATCCGCTCGATTATTTCCATAAGCCACTCGCTTCGAATGTGTCCCCACCCCTGAAACAAATGAAATATTTGAGCCGGGATGACAACCGTACGCAAAATTCAATCCAGTGAAGATATATTCCGGATCAATGATTTCCGGAAAGGCCTTATACAGAATATAATTCGTCATGCCAAAACGAATGGCTCCGCCGGCCCCTCCCCATCCTCCCCTGCGCATTCTGACACCAAAAGGATTATCTTCGGAAATCCGGCCAAGTCTTTCATGATAGGTTTTAACCAGAGCCTCCATCTTTTCCGCATAGGCCTCGTCCATATAAGGCATTGCACGTACAGCCAGGGCTGCGAAAAAACCAAACCCTCTCTCAATACTCGGCAACAGCTCATTGATTGTGTTGGCATATTTTTCTTCTTTCGTACATATTAACAGTTCCACAGCCGCACTGAATTTCGACGATCCCAATCGCCCTCCTGTCGTGTTACCATGTCGAAACAGGTTAGGATCACGATTGCTTTCCTCATCCCAGACCTTTTGAGCCATTTCCAGACACTCGCCCGCAAGCTCATCGTTATATCCGCGTAAAGCCTGACTGGCCGCGGCCAATGCCGCTATTGAACCGTAATTCAATGGCGTCGATTTATTCGTAAACGCCCATCTGTCATCGAAAACACCACTCCTGAATCCATCTGATTCATTTTCCGCCATGTTAGGATCATAAATCAGATTGTCGGTCATGGTTAATCCATCGCCAAGATGTGTATATTGTGAAAGGTGAGGCACAATAATGCCGTTAACGGCGTGACCAACAGCTTTGTGCTGAGCTAACAAACCAAGTGCACCATGTTCAATCTGCTGGAGTACGTCGGGTTTACCATCGGGATGGTGAATATCCACGTAACGTTTTTTCTGATCGATAGTAGTTTCATCCCTCTGCGGCTTGAATGTTTCCCAGACTTGAACCAGGTTCGAGACCACGTAATGTTGCGTCGGAGTACGAATATCGTAATCACCGGCATCGAACCAACCCCCTACATTCAATCCGGGTATGTGCTCGCCCGGCTTATATTTCGTGTCCGTCGTGGGTCCCTGAGCATACATATCAAAATGCTGATGATTCACCGGCGCCTGCAACGCATCGTCAAGATGGGCTGCACCATGCCATACGCGATAAGCCTCGTTCACAAACATATGGTCCATTTGAACGGGGAAAAACACATCAAGGGTTGGATGCCAGGCGTTTTCATAAATATCTTTGGCAATCTGGAATGCCTTGGTGCGTATATTACCATATTCAATCACATACAGGCCGCTGTCCTTGACAGATGTAAAATCAAACGTTAGGTAGTTATATCTTAAATATTCTCCCCATTTTTTTACCTCGTCCTTGTATTTTTCTTCAAAGTTGCCGTCTTCAGTGACTTTGAGCAGACGAGCCGTTGTCAGAGGTGTATCGTTTTTATCCAATTCTATGACCGCAACTTTCTTTTGATTGGGATGATACCCAAGCTGCGAATGGGCAATCATTGGCGACCGTGTCCAATTTTCAATCGTATTGGCAGTGAGGAACCACTCGATGACTTTGCCGGATTTGCCCGCCGGAATAAGGCTGCGCACCACGTACCACCCGTTCTGTGCGAGGTTACGACCGTCGAACAACATTAGCTCATCGATAAGAGATTGAATTTTAACACTGCGTTCAGGATCTTCCGGTGCCATTATAAAAGTTTTGCCTTTGGCAATAGGCTTAGGCTCTATATATTCAGGCCGACCTCGATTATCAAATGTTGAATGACCGGCAAACTGAGGGATTTTAATATCAGCAGGCTTAACTTCCATTGGTCCGGATGGGTAAAGCGGGAATATACCGGTCCTGTTATCCATCATATATGTTCTTTCAAAATATGAAGCGGGTAAGAATTCAAGATTGAAGCCGGCATGTCCTTCGAGCCGTTCGGGCAAGGGAGCATCAAGATAAACACTGATTAATATCCCGTTGTTTTTCGCTGTGACTGTAACTCTGGAATTAAAATCAAATTTTTCGTATTGCAGTAACACTTCGATGCTGTTTTTTTCCTTATCCACTTTTCGTTCAACCATCGTGGGTATCTGATCCCACTGTTCCGGTGTCGTATTGAGTCTTACAGCACCACCAGTAGCCGTTCGTACTCCATGATGGATTAGCTCAATCCCTGAGGTTTTTTCATCAAAGAACATACCGGCGTATTGGTTGCTGAAAACCAGGACATTGAGCCCGCGAGTCTCGAAGTAATCGAGATCGTTCACCTTTAGTGCAGCATCGGCCGAATCGATGAAACCGGGACACAGAAAACTCATCGCACATAAAAAAAGTGTTATTAGCGATTTGCTCTTTGAAGAAAGTTTGCTATAGTTCATTGTTTTTACCTCAAAAAATTCTAAATTGTGATTCAATACAGTACACAATAATACAAAATGGTACCGATGCCTGCCAGATTAAAATCCTCCACCTATCAGCATTCAGCGTTTAGTGAATAACAAGCGAAAAAGCCTTTAGATGGCCAGGTTCATACGCCAGAGAAACAGATTCTTCACCCCGGTTCATTGGGGCACAGAATGACAAAAATATAGAATCGAGTATCCAGAATCGCAACACAATATCAATCGTTATTTGTCGGTTTTTGCGGGACGATAAAAGCTTTCCGGCGGGCCAAGATAGCTGGATTTAACGTCACCTGTGTGAACTACAATTTTTTGCAGCACAATTCCTGGGTCAACCATCCAGAATTTCAAAACATGCTCGCCCGGCTTATCAATAACGTGTTCGGAAACCGTCTTTTTGATGTTCTCAGTGACCGCCTGATTCCAGGTCGGAGGATACTTATAGTCAGGTACCGTATCCTTTTCATGGATGTT
>CAZQXE010000217.1:0-1500 GCA_964597115.1 uncultured Pirellulales bacterium
GAATTATATCGGCTTTTAGACGCACAGCGCATTAATTATTCGTACTTCGTATTATAGGTGTCTGCCTTGCCCAATAGGGGGTGTTTTCTTGACTTGGGGGGAAATAATATAGAAGACAGAATTCAGAATACAGGAGACAGATTTGATCGGCGGGCTCAAATCCATCCTTCCTAATTTTTTATTTTGCTATCAGCTTATATTTTTCCGGATGTTCGATGATATGAAACGAAAGGTCCACATCGAGGCTCGGCCAATAGAGATGCTTATTATGCCATAACTGGATGTCACTTATCTGTTGGACGGTAGCGTTTTTGAACCAGGGAAACTGCTCAAACGACAGGAAATATTCCCTGCCTTTGAATAACAGCCAAAAGCCATGCTCCGATATATTCGTAATCTCAGGCTTCAAAGTGTTTTTGCCACGCTTTGACGATTTCACTTTTATGTTCCTCTACTATTTTCTGCAGCCGTCCAAGCTGCCTCTTCGAATAGCCGGTATATGTTACCAGAGCCACGATAGGCTCAATCCAGAATTTCGCCTCACCATCCGGCGAAACAATGTGAACATGAATCCTTTCTTCTTCTCTTGAAAAGAAGTAAAACCTGTAATTTCCAACACGAAATATAGTTGGGCTCATAATAAAATTATAGCGAAATCTCGGCACATTGTCAATTAAACATTCGCTATAAAGGCAAAAAAGCTTTGATCTCTATCCGCGTAGTTCAAAGCTGTCATTCCGTACTTGATGCGGAATCCACTTATTCTGATGGTTCTGGATTTTGCCGTAAGGCGTCCCTGGCAGGACTGCTGGAGTTTATTCCGCACTCGGATGCGGGGCAGGAATGACAAGGTTGCATCCACGATTCACTAATCACGAGCCACTATGCTCGTATAATATCTGTGATTTTCATTAGGCGGGAGGTGTTGTCGCGTTCGGCTTCGGCTAATTTATCGTAGATGAACCGAATCGTCTCGTGCAGCTCGGGGATGACGACGTGCTCTAAAACGTTGACCCTTCTGCGGGTCATTTGCAGCTCGGTTGCTAAAAGGCGGGCCTGCTTTTCTTTCTCAGCTAATTCGATCAAACTGTCAAAGGCACGTTCTAAGGCAAGTAATGCGACATCCATTTCGCCGGAGGTTGTGGCGTAGCCGTAGCATATAATTTCACCGGACATTTCTTTGGTCAGACGCGGGACCTTAACGTTCATTATGTTGGCTAATTCGACCATAAGGCTGAACTTCTTGGTAGGAACTTCAAGGGCGGCTTTTGTATCTTCCGGCTCCATCGTCGCACGGGCCAGCATGAACCGCCGGCAGGTCTCTAAAAGCTCTCTTTCAACCTTTTCACGCAGCGGCTGGATATGCTTGGCGATTTGGACTAACTGCCGGGAGATTTCATCCCGCTTTTCGCTGAGCAGACGGTGACCCCTGCTGGCAAGCGCGACGCGCTTCCGCAGCCTTAACAATTCCATTCGTGTCGCATTAACGTTTGATAACAT
>CAZQXE010000217.1:1600-5399 GCA_964597115.1 uncultured Pirellulales bacterium
CCGGTGTTGTGCAGGTCGTCGATGAAAAATTGTGCGGCCTCGAAAGTGATTCCCATCGCTGCAAATACAACTGCGAAGTCTTCGCCTTTTCCAAGCACGGTTGCCTGGCGTGCCAATTGAGCGGTGATCTGGTCGTGCGGCAGACCGGCACCGGAAAATATGGGGAGTTTCTGTCCTCGCACGAGCGGATTCAAGCCGTCGATTGTTGAAATACCGGTCTGGATAAATTCATTCGGATAGTCACGGGCGTACGGATTGATCGGCTTGCTGTTAATGTCCAGCCTTTCATCGGGGATGATAGCGGGCCCATCGTCTTTTGGTTCGCCGAGGCCGCTGAAGACTCTTCCGAGGATGTCCGGCGAGACGGCTAATTCCAGGGGCCTGGCCAGAAAGCGAACGGTGCCACGGTTGACATCGATACCTCGCGTGCCCTCGAAGACCTGTACGAGCACTTTATCGTTCTCGACCTGCAGGATTTGGCCGTGACGTATCGTGCCGTCACCGAGCTCGATATCGACAATGTGCCCGTACTTTGCCTGGTCGACCATCTCGACCATCATTAACGGGCCGGAGATATCTATCACTGTTTGATATTCTTTTATAGCCGGCATTTCATGCTCCTAATTCAGTTCATGCATAAAAGAATCTATGCGTCAATGCGTTGATGTATTATTCATTTACCTTTCTATCAATTCAGATTGTCATATTAATATGGCCACTGTATTCCTGCCTGCAGCATATGAGATTCAAAATCACTCGACAATTGCCATATGTAATCGACAAATAAACGCTTGTTGTCGCTTAAATAGACATTTAATCCTGCACCGACATTCAGCATATCACGTACAGGATCCAGGCCTTCCGTTGTGAAGCTGCCACCGCCGACAAATGAGCTGCTCAGCTCCACGCGGTCGGCAAAGTCGTGAATCCAGAACGCGCTCAACTTGGGAACCATTACCATATCCGGATTATTTTCAAGTTGCATTTCCGCAGTTGCCTGAACACCAAGCTTGCTGTAGAAACCATCAAAGGTATCCGCATCGACTTTCAGGTTCGCAGCTCCGGCATTGTTTTCGGTATAGCCGCCTTCCCGCACGAATGTATAACCCATACCGGCAACCGGCTCTAAAATCGCCGCGGTGCTGCCGCAGAAGTTTTTGCCATATTCAACCTCAACAGTGAACGCATCGCTCTTGTGGTCTGATTTTGCCGTACGGTTCAAAAAAGTAATGCCTCTCTGCTGGTCGTACCAACTATGACCATACCCGGCGGTATAGTCAAGATGCCAGTCATCTTCAAAATAGGAGCCATGCAATGACAAGATAAGAGAATCTATATCCGCTTCGGTACTGCCCCGAGTGTAATCGACCGATGTCTGTAAACCACCGATACCGAATCCGAAGAGCGAATTATCAGAGACCAGCTTATCCATACCTGCGACTACTCCATAGACCGAATATTTATATCCGGCGATGTCGCTTGCCGCATCTCGGTCTGCCCACATTCCGATTCCCTTGACAAAGGGCATCCATTCGTCAGTTTCAGATAGTAATCCGATGGAATTGCCCGCATCAGCAAGTAGATAACGGTTATTTTCCAACATCGTAAATTGTCTGGCCCTGCGGCGATTGTCCATGCGTTCCATGACACCGTCATTGTGCGTGTTCATTATTTTTCTGGTTACATCCGGCAGGCCGAGCATATCCTGCGGCATTAACTGGTTATAAGCTTCGTTGGCGGCATTTCCGTTGGGCAGGTGCTCGATTGCACTGAGCACATCATTCATGTCCCCGGTATCCAGGCCTCTGGTGACTATCTGATTGAACGCCTGGCCGACGGCATGCTGGTTACCCGTTCTCGCGTAATACGCATAGTCAAATTCTACACCCAGGTAGACATCATCATTATCCGTGTCGTAGCTAACCGAGTAAATTGGGAATAACGTCGTACCGTTAACATCTGCAAATTGACCGCTTAATCCGTTCGCGTCAATCACCCGTACAGGTGAGGAGAACGTATGATCGATACGCTCACTGCCGTAAACATTGCCGCGTATTGTCCCGTCCAGATAGGCCGTGTTGTTGACAATCACCAGATCGGAATCTTCGGCGTTGTTCACGTCAACCTCGAAAATACTGTCGGAGCTGAACACCACATTATCAACGGTAATCGTACCAATACTGCCGCCCGGAGAGAGCGTGCCGTCACCAACGTACAACGTTCCCAGCGATCCGTCACCACCAAGGATGCCTCCGCTCATCGTGATGCCGTTGAGGTTGTTAGAAACCGAACCGTTAACATACCAAGTGCCGCCTGTGATGTTTATCGTCTCGACATTATTTATATCATCTGCGAATATGGTGCTGTTTGTATTGAGACCCGAAAGGGTCAGCAAGTCATCGTCAGTTAAATTAGGATCAGTGTTAAACCGGGCCAGGTCGATATCGCCGACTATAGTCGAACCTGCCACGATTTCAACTGTGTCGTTAGCATCCTGTGTGACTAATCCTATCGCCAGAGAGCCCATTCGACCGGACTGAATGGCAGCGGCATACGGTCCGCCGTCAGCTACAGCGTTGACATCACCGCCGTCAATTAAAACATCCATCGGGCCATACGACAAAATACCATATACAAAATCGGCGTCGGAATAAGCCGTGATTGATCCGCTGACCGTGGTTTCGAGTGTTCCCTCGTTGAAGATACCGGCGGCCTTTCTTTCAGCAGACGTGGCAGTAATCGTCCCGCTAATATCGACGACGTTGACATCACCCCAACTGCGTAAACCATAGGCAGTTTCAGTTGCTGACGTGGCGCTAATGGTCCCATTAACATCTCCTATATTGATTGTCGAGTGACCCTCACTGAATATACCCATGGCCTGGTAATTGGCCGTAGCAGTGATTACTCCATTAACATCACCGATGTTTATAGAGCCCTCCCCACTATTGTATAAACCATAGGCATATTTGTCTCCGGCCGTGGCGTTGATTGTGCCATTAATATCGCCGGTGGTGATATCGCCATCCTCACTATATAAACCATATGCCCTGCTTCTTGCGGATGTAGCGGTAATCACTGCGGTGCTGCCAATATCGTTGGTGTTGATATCCCCGTTGACGCTGTGTAAGCCATAGGCGTAGTTTTCCCCGACCGTGGCGCTAATTTTACCGTCAATATCGTTTGTGTCGATATCTCCATTGCCGCTGTACAAACCAACCGCATGCCAGCCGTTGGCTGTAGCGGAAATATTGGCGTCGCTACCGATATGACCAATCGTTATATCCGAATCCGAATACATCCCGTATGCCCAGGAACCGTTGTTCGCATCTGCGGTGATTACTCCATTAACGTCACCGATATGTATCGAAAATAAGCCGCCGCTGTATAAACCATAGGCATCGCCGTATTCTGCCGTGGCGGAAATAAGAGCGTTACTTGTAATATCACCAATCGTTATATCCGAACTGGAAACCATCCCATACGCGTAGGAACCGTTGTTCACATCGGCAATGATTATCCCATTGACATCACCTGTGTGTATCGACGTGGATTCGCTGCTTGCTAAACCAGCGGCAAAACCGTCCTCGGCCATAGCGATAATCGTACCGTTAATATCACCCGTATAAACGGAGCCGTTCTCAGCGCCCAAACCAGAGGCATAACTCGATCCGGCGACAGCAGTAACTGTGCCGTCAATGTCGCCGGTGTTGACATCACCGACATAGCTGTACAAAGCAACAGCATAACTTCCCGAGGCCGTGGCGGAAATCTGGGCATCGCCGCCGATATCACCTGT
>CAZQXE010000218.1:0-1376 GCA_964597115.1 uncultured Pirellulales bacterium
TCACATACAAACTTTACTATGACAGATGAATTCAGCTCGTCCTGATTTGCTGAGTATCTATCAAGTAATTCAAGGGCAGTGGGATGTTCAGCTGCTACGGCTTGCAGCGGCATACAGCATAACAATAAACTCAGCAAGATACTTGATAATCCGGTTTTCATTCGCTTTTTTCCTCCATGGATATTAACGTACGAGAATGCAAAATTACCGCTGGCGCTATTGTATTAAATACGTCTTGGGATTGCAAATGTTTTTGCTATTTTTTAGAGTGGCCGTTATCGTTCTTGTGATGTTTCGATTTACGACAATAGTGGCGAGTTAGGACACATTTTGGTTAAAATTTTGCAGCCGGTCTTGGTTATTAAACAGTCGTCTTCTATCCGCACGCCGAGCTTGCCGGGGATATAAATACCAGGCTCAATTGTGAGAACCTGGCCGGCTTTGAGAGTGCCTTTGCCATCAGGTTTGAGGAACGGCTCTTCGTGAATCTCAAGGCCGAAGCCGTGACCTGAGCCATGACCGTAAACGGGCAAATCGCTCTTGGCTATCACCTCACGCGCAGCGGCATCAAGTTGCTTAATTTTAACGCCGGCCTTAATCATTTTTATCGCGGCTGCCTGGGCCTGCTCGACAACATCGTAAACCTTTTTATAAAAAGCGGTCGGCTCGCCAACCACAAAACATCGTGTGATATCGCTGCAATAGCCTTTGTACCTGGCGCCGAAGTCTATCAATACGGTGTCTTTTTTCCTGAGCTTTCTAGCGCCCGGCTGATGATGCGGCCGCGACGCATTGGGCCCGAACGCAACGATTGTCGGAAAGCCGTTCATCGCGCCAAGTTTGCGAATCTGAAAATTAAGCATACCAGCCAACTCGCTTTCGGTCATGCCGGGCTTTATATGCCGCTGAGTCTTTTTAAGCGCCTGGGCTGATATGGAAGCTGCGGATTTTATAGCTGCAATCTCGCCGCTATCTTTAATGCTCCGTACGGACTCTATTACACCCGCTGCCGTTCTGAATCGAGCTTTAACATGTTTTTTCAGCGCTTCAAAACCAGCAAGCGATGTTGATTTTTCAACAGTTATCGTTCGAACGGATTTTAGCTTTTTTACCAACTGGGCTACCACTTCGGCCATCGAACCGCTCCGCTCGACTATTTTGCAAACAGGACATTCTTTCTGCGCCTGCTCGGTATACCTGCTATCGGTCAGAAGATAAACCTGTTTTCCGGTAATCATCGCCCAGCTATCGTCACCTAAAAAACCGGTCGTGTAAGTGACATTAGCCGGCCTTGTTACCACAATACAGCTAATTCGCTTTTTATTCATATCGCGGCGTATCGCCTTGATGCGTTTTCCAATCGTCTCTTTATTCAT
>CAZQXE010000218.1:1476-5344 GCA_964597115.1 uncultured Pirellulales bacterium
TCTTTTTCCAGCAGCTCTGCCGGCCAGTAGCCGTACCAGGCATAACCTTCCCGCCGCTCGATAGAGATGTCCGACATGGCATAATAGACCTTTCCGTCCCTGTTGCCGAATATTGGCCGGTTGGTCCCAACCTGATATAAGCGTGCCCACATAGGTCGAGCCTTTTCGTCTTCGACGATTACTCTGTCTAATCTTCGTTCCTCGCCGGTGCTGAATTTTCTAATCTGCCGGATACCCGTCAGTTTCACGCTCTCGAACCATGCGACCGCATCCTGGACGGCACTTATAATCTCCGGGCCCGGTTTGTCGATAGTCATCAGGAATTCCACTATACCGACACTCTCACAAGCGGTAATAGCAATGGGCTCGAAAGTACGAGCAGACCTCGGCTCGAAGGTCTTCTCATCATGCTGCTGGCACCAGGCGGTACGTTTGCCGTCAACTATAATCTGGCACTTTAGAATACACTCGATTCCCTTTCGCACAGCCGCTTCGGCTTTTCGGCGGCGCTGCTGGTCAACAAACCCATAACCAGGCTTTTGTTCAGCAATGTCACGCAGCAGACTAATCGCGCCAATCATAGCGTCATCGTTGAAGGTAATGAACTTATGATATCCGCCCGGGGACGGATGAACCTGCGGCCAGCCGCCGTTGTCGTACTGGGCATCAAGTATATAATCCAGTCCCTTATAAAAAGCCCGCTCGAAACGTTCGAGTTCGGTCGCATTGTATACTATTGCCAGATAGCGGACCTGCGTATAGGTCGCGGAATTATCCAGCAGCGCATCCTGTTTATCCTTGTCGTCGCGGATTTGCTTCTTCTGCTCGGCGGTCAGTTCGCGGGCCATATCGATGTTTGAAGGCCAGCCGCCGGTGTTGCGTTGGTACAGAAGAACGTTATCGGCGATTCGTACAGCCTCATCGGAGGCGAACCAATTTGGATCGTTCTTTTGAGAAATTTCGCCATCGGCAATCCGACTCGGGTAGTCCTGAAGAACAAGTTGGGCCAATTCGCGCCAACTGACAGGTCTCTTCTCGGTTCGTGAGCCCAAAGCAATCCCCATCGCGCACACACAAAGTAAAACAAGCGGCATCCATCGTATTATACGTCTCATATTTACCATTCTACTAATCCTGCAAGACTCAAGTTAAGCGCAGATATAATTGATTAACCGCTGCCGGAGAAAAAATAAAGTCTTTTCTGTCAGAACGTTTGGCTTTGCGCCGTTTTATTCTTATATTTTCTTTAGAATAAGACCTTGCTGGGGGGGAAGCCGGTTGACACAAACAATACTGTGGAACTTTGGTGTTTTCCGCAAGGGAGAAGAATTGCTTATAACGCCCAATTTTCCCGAACTGGACGGCTGTTGCCGTCCTTTTTTTTATGCCTTGTCACAGCTTGTCTTTAAGATTACAATAAAAAAGGTTTTTGCTTTTTAAGCATTCGAAATTGTCGCTGAACTTTTACAAAAATCTTTATTGGTAGTTAAAAGATGCTGTTACCTCTTCGAACAAGTATTTCGCCGCGGCGAACACCATATACAAATTATGCCCTCATAGCCGCCAATGCTCTTATCTTTTTTCTGGAATATCAGATGAATCCCCAAACAGGTCACATGGAATTCCGACCCTGGGTAGCACATTTTATGCTCACTTCCGGGCGGCCGCATCTGTGGCAATTTGTAAGTTATGCTTTTTTACACGGCGGCCTAATGCATATCATCGGCAACATGTTCTTTTTGTACCTGTTCGGCAATAACGTCAACGACAAGCTCGGCCACATCGGATACCTGTGTTTCTACCTGGCCGGTGCGATATTCAGCGGTGTAGGTCATATATTGCTTAGCGGACACGATGTCCTCGGGGCCAGCGGGGCGGTTGCTGCCGTAACCGGCGCCTATCTGGTTCTGTTTCCGCAGACCTTAATTACCGTACTGTATTGGTTCTTTTTCATAGGCACAATGGAACTGCCAGCACTATATCTTATCGCCTTAAAAATGATTTTATTCGACAATATAATCGCCAGAAGTACACCACTCGTTGCTTATGATGCACATTTGGCAGGATACACATTCGGCATCGCTGCGATGGTCGGTATGCTTGCGACCGGCTTGATAAGCAGCAGCAATTATGATTTGTGGGCAATGATAAGACAGTGGAATCGTCGGCGCCGCTATCGCGATGTGGTATCGAGCGGTTACGATCCGTACACCAGCCACTCGGGAACCAAGCGGATAAAGGTCAAAGAGGTAATTAAAAGTGCCGCTCAACAACAGAAGAACGAAGAAACTAGCAAGCTACGCAACGAAATTAACGCTCGAATAACCGAACGCAATTTGCCAGCAGCAGCCGACGCCTACCTCGAACTTATGAGACACGACAGCGAGCAAATTCTGCAACGCCAGCAACTGCTGGATATTGCCAATCAGCTTGCCGGCGATAATAAACCTGCCGAATCGGCGAAGGCTTACGAGCAATTCCTGGCCCACTACAGCAACTATGAATACGCAGAGCAGGTGGAGCTGATGTTAGGCATTATATATGCACGCTACCTCAACCAGCCTGAGCCGGCAGCAAAGCATTTACAGGCAGCGGCTCAGAAGCTCTCTGATCCGGGTCAATTGAAGATGTGCCAGGATGAGCTCGCCCGCTTACAAAAATAAATGAAGCTTACATGGACTGCTTAGCTTTTTACGAACATGTTGCCGGGCAGTTGTTTAATAATTCCTTTTAGCCGAAGCGATATCAGAGACGCATTGACGCTTCCTGCTGCTAAGTTTGTATTAGCGATTATCTCTTCGATGTGCATTGGCTCTTTGCCCAGGCAATCGTAAATTACCCTTTCGTCGCCGTTCAGCTTTAATTGGCTCACATCAAACAACGGCCTTTCAACCATTCCGGCGGCTTTTACCGCCGCTGCACTCACGTGAGTTTCCAACTGCTCGCCGATATATCCGAGGGCCTCCATCACATCCTCCACGGATTCGATCAGCTTTGCCCCCTGTTTTATTAATTGATGCGCACCCCTGCTCAACGGCGAATCAACTTTCCCCGGCACCGCCATTACTTCCCTGTTATAGTCCAAAGCAGTTTTGGCGGTAATCAAAGCCCCGGAACGCATAGCGGCTTCGACAACGATTGTTCCAAGTGACAGCCCGGCTATTATTCTGTTACGTGAAGGAAAATTCGCCGACAACGGTTCGTAACGCAGCGGCAATTCGCTGAGACAGGCACCGGATTGAGCTATGAGCTCGAACAGCTTTTTATTCTCAGGCGGAAAGATATTCGCCAAGCCGCAGCCCTGCACCGCGATTGTTCGTCCCCCGGCCGACAGTGCGCCCTGATGCGCAGCGGTATCTATCCCGCGAGCCATTCCGGAACAGATAGTAAAGCCGGCTGAACTCAAAAAATGTGCGAGCCGGGAAGACTGCTCCTGGCCGTACAAACTGCAACGCCGGGAGCCTACTATTGAAATCGCCAAATTGTCCTGGCGAACCAGGCTGCCCTTAACATACAGAACCGGCGGGGGGTCATAAACCTGCTTCAGCACCGGTGGATAGCGATCGTCGTCGAGATTTATTATCCAGACGCCAAGCTTCTGTGCCAACTCCAGCTCGGCGGCCGAGTCGAATTTGTCGCGTGTTGCAGCAATTCGCTCGGCGGTTTTGAAGCCCACACCATCGACTTTGGCCAGCTCACTCACGGAAGCTCCCAACACCCGTTCCACCGTGCCGAATCGTTTTACGAGTTTTGCAAAAGTAGCCGGACCGATACCGTCGGCCCTGATTAATTCAAGCCATTTTTTGATACCAACGGAATTTAACTGTAATCCCGCCATCATTTAACCGACAAAAAAAGGGGTCTAAGG
>CAZQXE010000219.1:0-2722 GCA_964597115.1 uncultured Pirellulales bacterium
GCCTGCCCCCACTTCTCTTCGTCACCAACGGCCCCAACTAAAATAGCAGACTTCTCCGGCGCTGCTGTAATATCAACATCGGAACCCGTTTCATCGAATTTCCAATGACCAACTAAACCACCACCGGCCACTGTTCCACCGGCTTTTACAATATCTATATCGTTTACATCCAAATCACGGTTGTAAATACGGACATCATCAATAAGTCCGTTCCAGTACCTGCCGCTACTTTGGGCATTCTCACTTATCATCACCTTGTAGTTGTTCCTTTTGATGCTGCCCGAGGTTGACGCAGAAACATCCAGAGTACCATCAATATATAAATATATCTCCGCTCCATCATAAACACCCGCTACGTGATGCCACTGCCCGTCGTTTACATTGACATTACCCGTAATATTTCCATACTGGTTGTGTGACAATCCGGTGCAGGCAAATTCTATTTGATTGCTGTTTGACCACCTTTGGATTCTCCACGCATTATCTCCTTTGGTGGCAATGGCCTGGAAGCTTCGGTTAAACGCGTTCACTTTAATCCAAGCTGAAACCGTTATTTGGTTTGTTATATCAAAAACATCTTCCTCCTGAATCTCGACATAGTCACCGTCGCCGTCAAACATGAAAGCTCTACCCAATATCCCGGATAATCCCAATCGTGGATTCCCATGTAGTATCCCATAGTAGGCATTACCGGAATAATCCGCAGTTGTCTCTGCAAGAACGTTCTGCGTGAATAATCCGCCCAAGACGTTTATGTTGCGAGCATCGCCGTCCACAAGGACACAGCCATCAATAACCGCCAAGCCTGTGACTTGTAAGCTGGCGTTCTTTTCTATGAACAAGTCACCAGTAACTAGGAGTGCCGGCAGATTCTTAGCCGCTGTAATGATATTACTATTACCTCGTACTGTTAAATCACCCTCAACTAATAACATACCTTCTATTTTGACATTGCCAGCTAACACTAATCCACCACTACGATAGCACACTCGTACCGGGTCGTATGGACCAAGCACCTGATTAGAGAGACTGCTGATACTAATGGTTACAGTAGCATAATTCGAGATAAAATCCGCAACTGTCACTCGAGGCCACGCCAACGACAAATCTGCGATCGGCTTCAACCGCCCCGTTATATCGTCATTCCCATTCATAACATCAGCGAAGACATCACCGTCGATTTCATCGTCCTGAGTATTGTTTATCAACGCACCGTTACAAAATACATCTCCTTTAACCGTGACGCCGTCCCAGAGGGTCGCATCATTTCCAATCCAGAGAGCGATGCAGGGATCAAGCCGCAACTCCGCACTGATACTGCTGCGACCGATCTTCTCACCAGCTCTTAATCGGTACGAATTACAATCTATAATATAATTACAAAAGTCATCCGCATAACTATCATCGCGTTTGACGGAAACATCATAATAGTCTTGTCCTGTAGCAAGCTGCTGGTCGGCGGCCGTCCACGAATCACCTTCGTCCCAACAGGCCGTATCGATATCCTGCGGATTAAGAATAAGTCCCCTCGCATGCTCCAGGCCCGATTCTGCCAAATAGTCAACCTGCGTCCGGATTACCATATTTTGACCGCAGGCCAGCTCGACATCGCTGCGCGACAAAAAGCCCAGCGACAAAATCGTTATTGCCATAACTACTATCAGAACAATAAGCAATGCCGCACCCTGCCTGCTATTTTTTTTTCTTTTGGCATTCATGCTAATCGTCGTCACTTATAAGACTATCCCCCGTCTCGTTCAACAGATTGCCTGCCCAGCTTCTAAGAGCACTATCAATCTGATACTGATGAACCGATCCGTTTTCAGTTACGTCAAAAGAAATACTCACAAATCTGCTCTGAGGTGGTGATTCGTCAAATTGAAACTGCACATTGCTGCATTCAGGAACTATAGCTACATACCTTTCATCGCAATATGATTTGAGAGTCGCCTTTATCCAGCCGCCTTGTATCCAACTAAGGCGAATTCTAAGAGTCGTAAGCCACGTCGGACTACTGGGAAAATCCAATAGTTGTATACTATTATTGCTCGTCTCAATATAAACAAGCTCACCGACATTAATCAAACCTTCTTCGCCAGGAGTGCTGTCATCTCTCCAAACAATTAAATCTCCGTCGATTACGCTACATACGAGTTTACAGTGTCGAATCAGATCGGTAATCCTCAATGTTGCAAAACGTACTTGTGCCTGTTTCTGACTCGTATCGTCTGTTGTTTTATTCGCCGAACTCATAGCAAAAGCCAACGTAGCCACTGCGGTCAGGATTAAACTGGAAACCGACAGAGCTATGAGCAGCTCAACCAGCGTAAAACCTTTTTTGTACCTCATTCCTCGCATTTCGTATGAACCTGAAAGTGCCATAAGCACGAAATCCGAAGCACGAAACATATATATAATTCAAACGTCCGGATTGTTGCTCATTTGGCTAATCCGGACGTCTGAATTTATTTTCCTTAGACTTGTTCCGAATTTCGGATTTCGATATTTATGTCTCACATTTCTTATTTACTCACAAGTCGACTCATAGAGGCCACTTCCCTGCCATTCCAGCGCACCTGCACTGTGACGCGAATAAACATCGGTTCTCCCGTCCCGCTTTCCTGGGGTACATATACATATTCGCAACTCACGTCTCTACTGAACTTAACATAATTCGAATCGGTGTATACTACCCCGGCAGCATCTTTTACCTGACCCTCCG
>CAZQXE010000219.1:2822-5323 GCA_964597115.1 uncultured Pirellulales bacterium
TTCCTCTATCATATGGCTTGCCAACTTGGTGCCTAAAGTCCTGCGCATACCCTCGGCCTGTGCTGCCGCTCCGCTCGAAAAAGGCAACAGCACTCCAGCCGCTGCTATACCCAGTACAACTGCAGCCATCAGCGCTTCAGCAAGGGTAAAGCCCCGCTGCCTCGCGATGTAATACCTTCCGGCGTTAGTAGTCATAATACCGCTTTTCATTGCCATCAGTCCCTGCGTTATCAGCTCGTAATTCCGAAGTGGCTGCTTTATATATCCAGCCATGACTGCCGTCAGCATCGGCTGGAAAGTTTCCACCGTTGCCCAGCATTTGAATTGTAGTTTTGCCATTAAAAGGATTAACCGGTATCCTCTCTAAGTAAGGTCCACGATTAAATCCGGGTGTACCTACCTCAGCAGTCTGACCACCAGCGTTGCTTGCCATCGTAGCCTGGTCACTAAAAACCTGCCCATTCGGATCGGCACCCGTGTTGCCGTTAAGATAACCGGGTCCTACCTCCAGATGCTGGATTTTATAAATCAGAACAAACCTGCGAAGCAATTTCAAATCCTGTGCAAGAGCACTGCCTTGAGCAGACGCGCTGCTGTTTGCAATCGACGGTATAACGATACCCGCAAGGACGCCAAGCAAGGAGACCACTATCAGAACCTCGATAAGTGTAAAGGCTTTTGCTTTTTTCATAGCCTGTCCTTTCGGTTTAGTCTTTCTTTTATCATCATCAAAAAAGGCTGACCTGCCATCGGCGATTGCCTTAGCACGGTCAGCCATTCTATCAATTTCTCAGTTCGCACAAATCTAATGACGGCTTGCCGCGTATATAATCACGACAAATTAAAGCCTGTTAGATTCTTACAGATCTACATGATCAGCAGTATCGGCGTGAAAAGCACCGGTCACATTGTTGAAGTGCCAGCCGCAATTGCCACCACCGAGACCTGTGTCAACGGCCTCCTCCTCAATGGTGGCTAGGTTGTTGAACGAATTTGTCGGAATCTTCTGCACATAGGGTCCATAGATATTGTCACCAGGTCCGGCTGCGACAGCGCCGTCAATGTCGGTATAACCTATCAAGGACTGGGTGAATGTGGCATCCCCGTCACCGGGCAAGTCATCGTTATGCTGTATTTTGTACAGTTCAATCTGTGAGCGCATCGTCTGAAGATCGGTGCACAAACTTGACGTCTTGGCTTCAGTGCTGGCCTCCGTAAACTGAGGAATCACAATAGCCGCCAGAATACCAAGGATGACCACCACAATCAAAATTTCCACTAACGTAAATCCACTTTTCGCTCTCATTTTTTGCCCCTTTTCAAAATAAAAGTTCCATTTACCTTTCGGTACAACACACAAAATCCAATATATTAGTTTTTCCTACGACAGAGTATCGACTTAATCGATACACGACTTAACCGCACCCATTTTCTAGTAAGTTATGAATCCTCCCAAAAAATAAAGAAATTTTGAAAACTTTCCGCAACAAATTACTTCAATAATATGCCCGAACACCTAACCAAAAACAGTACCCAAACTTCAACGTCCGAAAAACAATTTTGGCTGCTTTTTTACAAAAGCTGCATAAGTGTCCACACAAAATATAAGTAACAAACTCCACAGTGCCAAATTTTCAGACACTAAAGATTAAATTTTTATTTAGGCGTGCTTAACTAATGTATTCAGGTATGCCTTTGACGTGTATTTCTCTTTTGGTTTGGCCGGCGTGTTTAAGCTCTACCCGGATGTAATCAATGTTTTGTATGGCCGATTCGACTTTATCGGCCCACTCGATTAAAACAACCGACTGTGGGTAACAGAAATCATCGAAACCTAACATATCAAATTCAGATACGGAATTTAAACGATAAGCATCTATATGGTAAATATCCAGTCTGCCTGCATATTCGTTTACTATAACAAAGGTAGGACTATTAACTTCCCTGTAGTCTTTCGCTCCTGCGCCCGATGCAATACCTTTGATTAGATGTGTCTTGCCACTACCCAAAGGCCCACAAACAGCTACAATCTCACCGCCTCTTAGTTGTGAGCCGATTCTCTGGCCGAATTTTATTGTTTCCTCCGGCGAATTCGAAATTACATTTAAATCCATAATCGATGGTTCACTATTTCAAATGTTCATATCCTTTAGCCTGTAAATCACCGAACCGGCCGTTAGGCATTACTATCTGCATTTTTCCAGTATTAGTAATTTCACCTACTTTCGTAATCGCTGTCGGCTTATCCCATTTATCCAACAATTTCTGACAGTCTGCCTGCGAGAGAGTAAAAAGCAGCTCAAAATCTTCGCCGTCGTTCAGCGCAGAACTAAGCGGATTGGCACTCTTTCGAGCCTGCTGCGATATCGGAATCTGCTCTGCGTTCACAATCGCCCCTACACTGCTTTGATCGCATATTCGTTTCAAATCGCTGCTGAGTCCATCGCTTATATCAATCATCGAATTTATCGTTACCATTTGAGCGATTTCTATTGCCTCTT
>CAZQXE010000220.1:0-5199 GCA_964597115.1 uncultured Pirellulales bacterium
AAAAAATGGGAGAGCTATAAAAGCTCTCCCTTTATTTATGTGGCTCTTTCCTTTTGATTATTAGCTCTTGCTTACTATTGCCTGCATTGCCATCCGACTTGTATGCAACTACATAAGATAAGCGAAAGTAAGTTCAAACTAACATGGCCGAATTGGTCATTCAACAGAGCCACCTATTTCTTAATCTTACAACATTCATCGACAGAGTTTATTTGAAAGCTTGAATTTTTTGAACATCCCAAATTAACAATTCTTCACGCCAACTTTCCTACCCAAAAACATCTTGAATTAACACCGTCCGAACCGTAATATTATATCCAGATTTCGTATAAGGCCGGATTATATTTATCTTACAGCGAATATTAATCATGACTTTAAAAGTGCTTGGAATTTCAACAAGTCCGAGAATCAAAGGCAACAGCGACTTGCTTTTACGCCGTGCCCTGACTGGTGCGGAGTCCACAGGTGCACAAGTTGAATATGTTAGTTTAACTGACTATAATATCGGCCCGTGCGTTGAGTGCAATTCCTGCTACACCACAGGAAGATGCAAAGTTCAAGATGATTACCAACAGCTATTAACAAAGCTACTCGACGCCGACCGCCTGATTTTCGCCACGCCGGTATTCTTCATGTCTGTATGCGCCCAAGCAAAGATGCTCATTGATCGTGGCCAGTGCCTTTGGGCGAATAAATATATTCTCAAGAAACAGCTTTTTACCCCCGAACGAGATCGCCGCGCAATGGTAATCGCTGTAGGCGGCTCAAAAAGCAAAAAGCAATTCGAGAGCATACGATTGACCATGAAGGCTTATTTCGATTCACTCGAGATACATTATGTGTCCGGCTTGTTCGTCAATAAAATCGATGCGCAAACTGCCGTTGAAAAACATCCTTCGGCACTCAACGAAGCCTATCGCCTCGGCAATTTATTAGCTGAGCCTGACACCTTCCTACCCTCAGAACCAATTCATATCGAATTAACTTAACTGCCCCCCTTTCTCAAACTTTGATCCTTAGCACTACTGCTCTTTGTTCTCCGTCTTGGCATTCCTCACAACAAAGAAATAAGCTATCGCCCCTATGAAATAAAACCATAGTGACAGCACGATTGCAGCGGCCCATATTAACCTGTCATATTCGCCCCCCTTTACAATCGGATGATAGAACTTCGAGTCCGGTCGCTTGAGACAGTCAATTAGCATAATCAGGGAAAATACCACCCCTGCAATTGCTACCAGCCCTGCGAAAAAATGAAATCCTGCAATCGGCCCCAAAGGCCAAAACGGAAATCGGCACATCCACATTAACATAATATGTACCTCCAAGAAAAATTCATAAGCTCAAATATTCGCAAATCATATTCACAACTTTTTGTCCTTGTAAAAAAGTCCAGTTGATATATTCATCATGTTTCTGCTCTCGTAAAATATTAATAAAATATGAATTGAGATGCAAGACTGAACTATAGTTCGCATATTAATAGAAATTTTCAGTTAAAGGCCAAGCATGTCAATTATAAGTCATCCTTGTGCTTCATCATAAATTCTAAGGATTGTGGAAATCATCCGGCTGACCGTGTGGTTTTCCCTCACATATTGCTGTGCGGCATTGGCAATTTGACGTGCAAACTCATGCCGATCCAACAGCCGCTGCAGGCTGCGCATTATACTAAGCTCGTCATTCGGATCAAACACAACTGCAGTCTCATCCTCAATAATCAAATCGTCAACTCCCCCCCTGCAACCTGCAACGGCAGTTCCGACACTCATCGCCTCCAACAATACCGGGCTAAAAGCAGCAGTTGGTTCAGAGCGAATAAAAATATCACCGGCAGCGAGAACCAAATCCCAGGGTTTCAATCTCGGAACAACTGTAACTATCTGTAAAAGACCAAGCGCTGCTAACAATTTCCATAATTGCCTTTCTGCTCGTCCGTCGCTTATAACAATCATCATAAACTCATAGCCATCAATTAGAAGATGCTTGGCAGCACTAAGCAGATTCTCAAACTCTTCCGCTTTGCCGGACTGATGCGTCGTCACTAAAGTCACAGTCCCGGAAGGTTCAGAAAAACACGCCTGCTCCTCTGCCACGAAAGTGCCGACATTTATCTGCTCAATTCGGCCGGTAAAATGCGGATGAACTTTTGCCACTCTGGTCGCAATGGTTTTTGCCGGCACAAGGATTTTAGCACAACGTTTCGATGAGATTGAAAAATGAACGAGGCGTTTTTCCAGTGAATTAACCGTCAAGACGTAAGGCAAATCCAATCGGCGAGCCAACTGTCTTGTAAGGCCCGCCTTGCTTTCGCACAGGCAGTGCAAAACTGTCGGCTTGAATTTGCTTAACTGTTCAGCAAGTAACCGCCTGTTCAAATGCCCCATCAGCGGCAATTCAAAAACAGGATACCTGATAATCTCCGCGGTGCCGGTGACCACAGAGTCAATATCGCAGTTCAACGGACAAACTAAAGCTACCGAAACCGACTCGTCAGCTAAACCAACCAAAAGATGTTCCAGGAACATCGTATACTCGCAGAGAGTTCGCTCTGATGCAATCAAAGCTACACGAACAGGTTTCTTTTTGACATTTTCCGACGTCAATCCGTTTGCTCCTTATAATCCAGACTGCAGGAAAAACAACAGAATATTATAGCATCGACACTCTATTAGCTATTAAAAAAATTGTTAGGTATGCTTTAACCTTGCAATTACTTTAATGTTTAGTATAAACGGTTTGTAATGAAAGGGAAATTATGGCGCGTTTGCTTGTTGTCGCCAACAGATTGCCATTTAATATAGCAAAAAGGACGGGACAGTTTTATTTCCGTCCGAGTCCGGGAGGACTTGCCGTCGGTTTGTCCTCACTTCCCGAAACATACGATCAACTCTGGATAGGATGGCCGGGAATAACAAATGAAAAGTTGACCACTGAGAACAGGGATCAAATTACTCAAAAGCTGGCTACTGAAAACTGCCTGCCGGTATTCCTTTCCAAGAAACAAATCGAACAGTATTATCAAGGTTTTTGCAATAAAACGATCTGGCCTCTCTTTCATTACTTTCCCACACGTACAGTATGGGAAAATAAATTCTGGAAAACTTATAAACAAGTGAATCAGGTTTTCTATGATGAATTGGTAAGAATCGTCGAGCCAGGAGATTGCATTTGGATTAATGATTACCAATTGATGCTGCTCCCTCAGTTGCTCAGAGAAAATTTCGCAGATCTGGAAATCGGGTTTTTCCTTCATATACCGTGGCCATCATTTGAATTATTCCGACTTCTACCCTGGCGAGAAGAAATCCTGCAAGGTTTATTAGGAGCAGATTTAGTTGGATTCCACACGTACGATTACGTTCGACACTTTCTTAGTAGCGTATGTAGAATAATGGGCCTCGAACACACACTGGGTAAGTTAACCATGGGCAGTCGAGTTATCAAGGTCGACGCTTTTCCTATGGGTATTGATTACGAAAAATATTCACAGGCCATACATAACACCAGTGTTCAGAAAGAAGTGGATAAAATACTTCAGACGGTCGGCAAACGAAAAATTATTATATCGATAGACAGGCTGGATTACACCAAAGGCATCATACAGCGACTGGAAGCTTTTGATTTATTCTTATCCGAGAATCCCGGGTACAAAGGAAAAGTCACTTTAATTATAGTAGCAGTTCCTTCGCGCACCGGGATCGAGGATTATAAGATGCTAAGGAATGATCTTGAGCAGCTTGTTGGGAGGGTTAATGGTGAACACGGGGCCATCGGTTACATGCCCGTGTGGTATCTGTATCGTCTTATGCCTTTTAATCAACTTGCGGCGCTATACCATGTTGCCGACGTAGCTTTAGTGACTCCTTTAAGGGACGGGATGAACCTGATAGCAAAAGAGTTTATCGCAAGTAAGACCGAAGGCAGAGGAGTTTTGGTTCTCAGTGAGATGACCGGCGCAGCAAGAGAATTGGGCGAGGCACTTATAGTCAACGCGAATGATAAAGAAGCAATCGTAAATGCCATCAAAGAAGCCCTTGAGATGCCCGAATTAGAACAGATAGAGCGAAATGTATTAATGCAGAAGAGGCTTGCACGCTACAACGTCTCAAGATGGAGCAATGACTTTCTACACACCTTATCTGATACTAAAAAGATTCAGCAGGAACTCTCTGTACGCAAGCTTTCAGAATCCGCAAGACAAAAATTGGTTACCGATTACATCAGAAGTCAGAAGCGATTAATTTTGCTTGATTATGATGGCACATTAGTAGGTTTCAAAGGTAAACCGGAGCAGGCAGGGCCTGATGACGAAATTATAGACATACTTCAGAATTTATTAAGCAACGATAAGAACAACGTAGTAATAATAAGCGGCCGGGATAAGTCAACATTGGAAAAATGGCTTGGCAGTCTTGGAACAGCATTAGTTGCCGAGCATGGAGCCTGGATTAAAGAAAGAGAAAAAGACTGGCAAAGTATAAAGCCTCTTGAAACCGAATGGAAAAACACAATCAGGCCTATTCTCGAGCTTTATTCGGACCGTACACCGGGTTCTTTTGTCGAGGAAAAGGATTTTTCATTAGTCTGGCACTACAGAAGATCTGATCCAGACCTTGCATCTATCAGGGAGCAGGAACTAAGAGACACACTGCTGAATTTTACTGAAAACCTCGACGTCGGCGTATTTGAGGGAAATAAGATCCTTGAAATAAAAAACGTCGGTGTGAACAAGGGCAGAGCTGTGGAATTTTGGACCGCAAAAGGAGATTGGGACTTTATACTGGCGGCAGGTGATGATTATACCGATGAAGAAATGTTTCGTGCCCTACCTGATGGGGTGTATTCTATAAAAGTTGGACTAAGCGTTTCCAAAGCAAAATTTAACGTGGATACTCCAAAAGAAATTAGATTGTTACTTAAAGAATTAGCAGGGAATTAATATGTTACGTCTCGAGGACTTCAGGCATATCGTACACGATGATATATTAGCAGAAATTTACGCCAGAGCAAAAGGTCTATACGGCAAACACATTGTTCATGTCAATGCTACATATCAGGGTGGCGGTGTGGCTGAAATTCTTTATTCACTAACACTGTTAATGAATGATGTGGGTATCGATACTGGCTGGCGAATCCTGCATGGCAGCCAGGAATTTTTCGAGATCACAAAAAGTTTCCACAATGCGCTTCAGGGAG
>CAZQXE010000221.1:0-5168 GCA_964597115.1 uncultured Pirellulales bacterium
CAAGCGCTCATCAGGGCGATACAACACCTTTTCATCTGTAATTCCTGCATTATTTACCTGTACATTATTTCTGTTGTCAGGCTGCAGTTGGTTCAGCAGTGACGCAAAATTTTATGAGATTAAGGCTAATCCTCAGAAATTGCGACAAATAGAAACGCTGGATTTAGAGCAGGCCAGGACCGAAGAAGATCATCAGCCGGACGAAGCAAATGAGCCGGTCCCGAGTGAGCTTGAGCTAACGCTTGAGCAATGTCGAGCATTAACATTAGAGAATAACCTCGACCTTAAAGTACAGCTAATCAGTCCTGCTATTGCCGCCGAATCAGTCAGCGAACAAGAGGCTGCGTTCGAGTCAGCATTTTTTTCCAACATATCATACAATAAGACCGACACGCCTACATCGACCACTCTTGCAGGTTCCAAAGTTGATAGTTCGTTTATTGACCTCGGCGTCCAGATGCCTCTGCGAACCGGCGGAACACTTACTTTTGATATGACAGACTCTCGCACTAAAACAAACAATATGTTCTCAACACTTGACCCCGCTTATAGTTCGAGTCTTTCATTTTCAGTTAGTCAGCCGCTGCTTCGAGGCGCCGGCAAACGCGCTAATACTCACGCCATACGCATTGCAGAATATGAGCGGCAGATAACCGATGCCAGAACAAAACTTGAGGTCATACGAGTGATTGCCGACGTGGATCGTGTTTACTGGAGGCTCTACGCTGCAAGGAAAGAACTGGATGTGCGAAAGCAGCAATATGACCTGGCCAAGGCTCTGCACGAACAAGCACGCCGTTTCGTGGCTGCCGGGAATCAGGCACAGGTGGAAATCATTCGCACTGAGGCGGGCGTTGCACAACAGCTCGAAGCTATTATTTTAGCCGAGAATAATGTTCGTGATCGGGAACGTGAACTAAAACGCACGCTTAATAAAGCAGGGCTTCAAATGCAGACGATTACGGTCTTGATACCCGGAACCGAGCCGGACCCGGTTCTTTATGAATTGGATAGGCCGCATCTGGTAAACACAGCAGTCGATAATAGAATGGAAATGCTCGAGCTGGAGTTACAAATCGCTCAGGATATCAGCAATATTGATTATATGCACAATCAGGCTCTGCCGTTAGTCACAATGGACTATACCTATAACATCCCCGGCCTTGGTCCGACGAGGAACGAGTCTTTTCAGATGCTTAACGATGACAGATTTGGGGACCATCGATTCGGACTACAGTTACTTGTACCGCTGGGAAATGAGGCGGCGAAGAGTGGATTGCGTCGGACGTTCTACCAGCGGAAACAGCGATTGGCTACTCGTGACAGCCGTAAAGCAACAATTGAACTTGAAGTTCTGAACGCCATTGACCAGCTTGAAGCGAACTGGCAGCGTATTTTGGCCAGCAGACAAAGGGCGATTCTGGACGGCAGACTTTTCGAGGCAGAGAAGCGCCAGTTTGTGCTCGGTTTGAGAACCTCCACCGACGTACTCGAAGCCCAAACCAATTTTGCCGACGCTCAAAGCGCTGAAATATTGGCGCTTGTCGAATATCAAATAGCAGTTGTTGATTTGGCTTATGCGACCGGGACTTTACTGGGTGCTGCTAAGATACAATGGGAACCTATTGTGCCACAAATCAGAACCAAGTAGCAATACCGGATAGGAGAGTGAAGACCGAAATGCTTTTCTTTCCGACAGGTTATTCTTCCGCTTCCGGACTGGACATAATATAGTCCATACAGTCACTTAACTTAGTAGTTGCGACAGCAATAGTGCTGTCGGCTGCACCGTAATAAAGATGAAGCTGGTCGGTCTCTTTGTGAATGATAGCACCGCTGGGAAACACAACGTCGCCGACATCACCGATACGCTCATAAGGTTCGGTCGGCCCAAGGACCCACTCATCGCTTCGGCGAAGGACTTTCCACGGTGATTTCAAATCCAGAAGAACTATCCCGACGCGATATATTTGTCCAGCCGTAGTGCTGCGAACACCGTGATAAAATAACAACCAACCTTCCGGCGTTTCTATAGGCTGACAAGCCAGCCCGACTCTGTGACAGTCCCAATAAGCTGTCCTTGTTCTTATCAATGGCCTGTGGTCGCCCCAGTGTTTCAGATCAGGCGAGAAACTAATCCACATATGGGCCTCACCCCGAACAATGGGCCGGTGAATCAGTGCAAATCTTCCCTTGAACCTGCGAGGAAACAGGCAGGCATCTTTGTCCTCCGGCGGTAATAGAGTACCCAGACGGGCAAACGTTTTAAAATTTTTAGTAATCGCCAGTGAAACTACCGGACCGCCTTCACTGAAGGAAACATAGGTTACAGCGAATTGTTTTTGCTCTTCGAGCCAGACAATACGGGGATCTTCCAGCCCCCACCTTTCCTCTCTGGAGTTCTGATCGGCCTCGAGGGTCGGGGTCGGATCTATCTCCCAGTCTGTAAATCCATCGGCACTGCGGGCAACCGTCAAATGCGAAAAACCTCGCATGTCCTCGACGCGAATCAATAACAACGTCTCCGTATTCAACTTGGCTGCTGCCGGATTAAAGACAGCATTGGTCGGATAAGGCCAATTTTCCGGCGACAGTATTGGATTGCCCTCGTACCTCTTGAAAAGCCCGTAGGCTTTACTTTGCCTTAAAAGTTCCGGCATAATTCCAATCCCCCGAAAGGTCAAAGGATATTTTCGTATTAAAAACTAAAGGCAGAAACAGCAATCCGGGACTGAGGTTTCGTTTCAGTTCAACTCGAAAAGCCAGTCTCCACGCCTTCAGTCGACATTACCTACTTAAATCGGCCAGATGGATAATTTAGTGTGAATCAAAGTACGAATTTTAGACGCGACTATACGAAATTTTTCCCGCCGGCAAGGCATACCTCGATAACGCTGTCATATTTCGTCTTCTTGTCAGAGAGAAAAGACTCGATTTGCTACGGACGTTTCTATACTATTTCTTTACCAATTGCGTTTCGTACAGGCTTTGATACAGCGAGCATTTCTGCATCAGCTCATCGTGCTGGCCCTGAGCGATAATTCGTCCATCACTCATTACAACTATCAAATCCGCATTAATAACAGTGCTGAATCTATGGGCTATAATTAAGCTGGTCCTGTCCTGCATTATTTCTTCGATGGCCTTGTGGATTTTAGCTTCGCTTTCAGCATCAACCTGACTTGTTGCCTCGTCGAAAATCAGAATTGAAGGATTCTTCAAAATCGCTCTGGCAATGACAATTCTTTGCAGCTGCCCGCCGCTAAACCCGGCGCCATATTCGCCGATAACTGTCTCGTAGCCATCGGGTAACGGAGAAATAAATTCATCGACAAACGAGCGTTTGGCAGCGGCAATTATTTCTTCCCGAGTCGCCCCGGATTTTCCATAAGCAATATTCGCTGCTACGGTATCATTAAATGTCACCACATTCTGTGTCACCATTGAAATCTGGTTTCTCAAACTATGGAGCGTTGCTTCCTGAATATCCTTGCCGTCTATCAGAATCTGGCCGGAATCCGGGTCATATAATCTCGGTATTAAATTTGCCAATGTAGTTTTACCTGAACCGTTTGGTCCAACCAATGCAACATTGTGTCCGCTCTCTATGGTAAGATTAATGTCCTTTAACACCTGTGCTTCAGAACCAGGATATGTAAATACAATATTTTTGAATTCGATATATTTCTTCAGAGTTTCAAGCTCAAAAGCATTCGGACTTTCGGGCTCAACTTTATGGTCAACGATTGCATATACACGCTCGGCACCGGCATTGGCTTGCTGGATCTTATTCCAGATGTCACTGCTCTTGCGAACGGATTCCGCCGCTGCGCCCAATATCGCAACCAAAGCAATAAATTCACTCGCATCAACCTGCTGTTTCGCTACCCAGTGTGCTCCAAACAACAGCGCCGCCCCTCCCGCGATCATTCCAAGAACCTCCATAATAGGCCCGGTTCCGGCGTTAATTTTTGCAATCTTGAATAACTGTCTCAAGACTAAGTTGTTGATTCTTTTAAAATTCGCATTCTCATAGTCCTGTTGGTTATACACCTTAATAACCTTTAACGAGCAAAAAGCCTCATTGAGCTTACCCAACATCAAACTCCAACTCATAAGCGACTTCTTCGTTGCACGCTTGATCTTTTTGCCGAGCGTCGCGACCACTACCACCACCATAGGCGCAGAGCACAGGAAAATCAACGTAAGCTTTTTATCAATTATCATTGCCCCGGCAATCAGCGCTAACGCCTTGAACGGTTCTCTAAGAGTCTTGCCTAACAGAACCTTGACACCGATTCCAAACTGCTTCGTATCACGAAAAAGCCTGCTGACAACATCAGTCGGATTTTCCCAGTCAAAAAATCCTACCGGCATATCTATTACATGTGCAAATGTATCGGCGCGCAACTGGGCAATAGCCGACTGAGCTACCTTTTCCGCCATGTACTGCTGATAGAACCTCGCGATACACCGCAGCACGGTAAAGACCGCCATCATAATTATGATCAGACTAATCGCTTGTGTCTTGTTCGAAGCGCTCTGCTGGCGCGGCAGAAAACTCATAAGCTTCGCGATCCCGTCAAGATAAAACGGCCTCTTTCCGCCGTTTAATATCTCTTCATGCCGCTTAAAGCCCCCCTCGTTATCGGATCGCTTAAACTGAATGGGTATCTCGGCGTCGCCCTTGGCCATTGCAAGCTCTTCGAGCAGCTTCGAGGAGATGATTTTATCCACTGTCTCCCCGACAATCGAATCGCCGGCACCCACTATCCAGTCCTGCTCGCGCAGCCCTGCAGCGTATGCAAGACCATCATCTTCGACCTTTGTCACGATCAGATAATAAGCTATATCGGTTTTATCAGGGTCAACAAAATCGATCCTTTCCGGCATATAAAATCTCAAGCCGTAACGCTGCTCACAAACCTTCCGGTCGACCCATCCGTGCAGTCCCTCCTCGCCCATCATGACCTTCAGCAGAGGGACAATTGTCATAAAACTCAGAGAAAACAGAATGCTTATCAATATCGCGCTGACAAATATTACGACAAGCCGGGGCCATTGTGGCCAAACATACTTAAATACGCGCCAAAAAGACTTCATTTAATTCTCCATGATACGACTTATAAAAGAGAAACAAACTAACAAACTTTAGCCTATCGGTCAAG
>CAZQXE010000222.1:0-5168 GCA_964597115.1 uncultured Pirellulales bacterium
CGTCGCTTAAAGGATTGGTTAAATCCGTTCTATCAAAACGGCATGCCGGACTGGATACCGGACAAGTGTGGCTGAAATATTCGTGTTCATTCGTGGCTATTTATTAGAGTGTAGTGGAATCACATCTCCCGTATGGTCCCGCTTGGGACACCTTGCGGCGGATGGCTGAGCTCATTTTTTTATAACTTATTTCACCGGAACGACTGTCTTTCCTGAGAAAGGATATGAAGGCTTTTTATGATGTTGCGGGTGTGGGAACAGGATTTGGGTGTTAGTTTTGTGTTCGAGAGAGGGCCACTGTGAATTTTGCGCCACGGGGTTTGGCGTTGGCGATTTCGACAAAGCCGTTGTGCGCCTCGGCGAATTTCTTGACCAGCGCGAGCCCCAGGCCCGTCCCGGCGGTTTCACGAGTAGATTCCGCTCCGCAACGATAGAACTGCTCGAATATCTTTTTGTGCTGCCGATGAGGAACGCCGGGACCGTGGTCTTCGACTTCAATTAAGATGAATTTATCATTGCTTTTAGTCCTGACAGTGATGGTTTTATCCTCGGCATCGCGTGCGTACTTGATTGCGTTGTCCAGCAAGTTAACAACTATCTGCGTGACTGCGTCGCCGTCAAAAGCTGATTGCTTAAGTTGACCAGGCTCTGTTTTTATCGAAAAACCTCTCTGTGCTGCATAGGGCAACATCATCTCGACCACATCTGCAACGCACTTGTTTATATCGCCAACAGTAAACGTATATCTTTTTCGTCCCTTTTGAATGCGTGAAAAGTCCAGCACGTTTTCTATCAGCCGGCTGAGTCTCTCGCTTTCCTGTCGCATGTTCCTGTAGTATTCGGCGAGCTTGTCCTCGGATTTAACCCAGTTTTTTTCGAGCATTTCCGAGTACATTCGTATCGAAGTCAAAGGCGTTCTGAGTTCGTGCGACACAGCCGAGATGAAGTCGTCTTTTTTCTGCGCCAGCTTGATTTGGGCTCTGGCATTGCGCCACAGACTCCCCAGTCCAAGCGCCACCGCCAAAAGCACAATTGACATGATACCGAGATACCAGTTACGAAGATGACTTATCTGCTTATCAATCCAGCCGGGATCGATTTCTATAAGGCTTAGCATTAACTCACCAAAACCAAAATCCAATACTGCCGGATAAGCAACATCTTTCTTGGCATAGCCATTTGCTGTTTGTGACAGCTCAAAACTCATACCTTTGCGCATGAATTGCGTTGCGGATTCTTCGACTTCCTTGAGCAATTTATTTTCGTTAAGTCGGAAGCCCTGCAGGAAGTGCTTATCTTCAATCTGTACATGTCTCAGCAGAAACACCTGCCCTCTGAATGCATATTTTTGAGCGTCAGCATCGGAAACCACTAACGGTACAAATGGTTCAATTCTTATCTCTACGACATCACCCTGCTCCTGCTGTTGGATAGATTGTACTACGTCATCAGCATTGGGCCTCCGTTTATCCCGGCCTGCCTGCGGTGTCGATAGTACCGTTTCGTCGACATGCTGTATCTCTCTATCCTGAGGAGGGTACTCCGGCGATTCTTCTTCGGCTATTTGCCGATTTAGCTCTGCGGTACTCCGGGGTTGAAGCTGATACTGAGTACTATCGGGAGCCAATTGCTGGTTAAGAATCTCTCTACTCCGGTCAATATTTAAAGCGACGACTGAGCGTTGTTGTGTAATAACCTGTTCTTTCTGGGAATCTGCCTGTAAACTCTCGATACGATATTCATTTGAACGGTCCGGTTGGCCTTTAGCTGCTCTTTTTAGGCTGGTTCCTTCCTTTTTCACATCGACCGGCATGAAATCTTTAGGCTGATCTATATCCTCATATAAGATGCGTGACCCTGCCGCAGGAAACTTGAAGGCACCAGCAGCTCCTTCCAATACTGGCAGCAAGTTCTGTTTAATATTATCCACATGAATCCTGGCCTTTTGCGCTAATTCGCCCTCCTGGTCTGATTGTCCTGTTAAATAGTAAGGAGTGACAATTGTACCATCCGGCTCGATTTGAAAGTTGCCATACGCAAGGTCGTTATCAAGCCCCAAGCCTAACGGCGAACGGAGCAACGGCATTTGCTGCTGCTGACTCGGCGCAACATTTTCAGGCACATAATAATACTGATAATCGGTATACGGACGATCCTGTTCTGTCTGTATGAACCCATCAAGTTTGCGCTTAACATCCTGTCTGACCTGTTCGGCAACAGCAGCGAACTCACCCAGACGTGCACCTTCCAGGCCCTGTGCCCATATCCGGACAGAGTGGTATCCCAGCCATCCCATCCCGCAAAGGGCGGCAAGAATAATCACCGAAAAAATAATTAGTCGCTTGTACATTTACTTTTAATCAGCATCTATAATATTCGTTAACTTTGTTCATATTTATAGCCTACGCCACGGACGGTTTTGATAATCTGCGGGTCGGCTGAGTTGTCCTCGATTTTGCTGCGCAACTTTGCAATATGCATGTCCATTGTCCTGGTGCCCAAGTCAGTCATGGTTTCGTTCCAGACTTCTTTATAGAGTTCCTCCCTGCTGATGACTCGGTTCGGATTGGCGGCAAAATATTGTATGATTTCCGCTTCGCGCTTGGTAATTTCTATTTCCTTATCTTTCTGTTTTACCTTCAAAGCTGCAATATCAACATCCAAATCGGCAAACTTAAAATTCTGTCCGACTGCTCGGGCAGGATCTATTCGTCGCAGCACGGCGTTTATTCGAGCCAGCAGCTCCTCAAGAGAAAACGGTTTGGTGATATAGTCATCGGCGCCGAGGTTCAGGCCCGCCACTTTCTCTTTTTCCTGTCCTTTGGCAGTCAGCATCAGAATCGGAGTTTGCAGACCATCGTGACGCCATTCGGAACAAAGCTGTTCGCCACTGACCTTCGGAAGCATTAGATCAAGCAGAATCAAATCAAACTGCTTTTCAAGAACGCTTCGCTCGGCTTCGAGGCCGTCTACAGCTTCGGTGACTTCAAAGCCATGAAACTCCAAAAAATCCCGTAGGGCCATCCGTATTTTCTGCTCATCTTCAACTATCAGTATTGACGCTTTTTGTTCCATAATTACACCTGTTCCTATCTATATTATAGGATAAAACAAAGCCAAAGATTTGTAAATGTTTTGTAAAAAAGCTCTCCTGGCGTTTTAAGTCCTTCTAACTTAACTTTAAATCGGTACCAAAGACAGGATGTGTGATTTAGAACCTCATAAATCGGGGACAAAAAGACTTCGGCAAAGTTGTAGCGAATGCCCTTTATCTTGACACAATAAATCTAATCGTAGTGATTCGTCGCTACAGACAGGAAACAAGATGTCTTATTTTGTGAATATTTACTCGCCTGGTGACGGCGTAGCTGCCCGCCAGTTGTCTACATCGTTGCCGTAATCGTGGGTATCGTTCCGGGTAAGCGAAAAACCGTTCCCGTCCGGCTCGAGAGGCCACGGATCCTCACCATCGGGATGCGAACCATCGCTATAATTGACACGGTCTACCCGCATATAATAACGTGTGTCTTCAATCTCTTCGCCCGGTTTCGATAGTTGCACTCTTTCCCCCGCATTGCTTAGCCTTCCGTCGCTCCATTCAATTACCTGCACATCATCGTCAACAGCAGGGTATCGCAAGTTAAATACGTTCCCGTTTTTGACTAACAGTAAATACTCACCGGCATCCATTGTTGTACCGAGTGGAAAATCGAAGCTGATACCGTTGCTGTCGGTGAACCGCCAGGGAACATTTATAAGCTGCACGTCATCGTATTCGGTTAATGTAACTGCGGAATCGCTGATATTGAGCAACTCGATATATTCCTCATCCTGGTCACCGGATGCCGGATTGTACATTATCTCATTGATAACTATCGGGCCGACTTTCGGATAAGCATTAGCACTGCCCGGCGTATTATAGCTCATTGGAACAAAATTATACGTGCCGGTACTTTTACGATAACGACCAAAGGCTACACCGGTTTCTGAGGCGTCGAATCTTTCCTGATCTTCATACCCGGTCAACGCTCCATTCTCACCAGAGTTAAGATATAACGTTTCACCGCTCTCGCTGAGGGCGAAAGGCACATGGCAGCCGGGATCGTTAGTATTTCCGAAATTCAGATCCTCATAAAATACAATATAACCATCAGGTTCAATTATCGTTCCTTCGGCAATCTCATACCTCATTAAGTCGGCATTACCGTCGCTGAGGAACCAGCCGCCGATGTTAATAGAGGCATCCGTGGGATTGCGCAGCTCTATCCAGTCAGGGGCCTCGGCATGCGAATGTGCTAATAATTCATTAATTACAACTTCGCCAATTCTGGGGATTTGGTCCGTGTCTTCCCGGCCGGGCGAGCCGCCAATATCGACACTTGGACGCCAGCCGCTTATATTGTCCCATTGATTCGGATCGGCACTTGACGGTTCCATTACCGTAAGAGAAAAACCCTCACCGTCAGTAGTATCGTACCAGCCGTCCCTGTATCTGAAATTCAGTATGATTTGGCCGGCGGCATCTTCCAGCGTAATCCTTTCGCCGCCATTGTTCAGCTTGCCGGTATATTCGCCGGCTACGTTAATATTCATGCCGTATCGGGATTCGAATGCGTCGAGGTTTTCGACGACTAATACATATTCACCGGGAGCAAGCTCAAGGTTGGGGAATGTAAAATCGATTCCGTTGGTAAAGCTAACCAGGTTCAGGTTTATTATTTCTGTCCCGATGTTCTTCAGCTCGATGAACTCTTCGTTGGGATCGTTAGCGTCAGTTATGGCCTGCGGCTGGTCTTGAGCTACGTCGAAAGGATGATACATAATCTCGGTAATTCGCAGATTCTCCGCCACAGGACCTATAGTGAAAGTAGCATCACTCAATGCGCTCCAGGTGTCGGAACTCAATGCCCTTGCTTTAATGTTCGTACTGCGTGTCAGCGCAATCGAGCTGGTATATTCAATCGCATCCGGCGATATACCAAGGTCGGTGACAGAAGCACGTTCCCCCACAATCAGTTCTGTTGAGATCAAAAAGTCACTGCTACCGAGCCCTGCATTGAGTCCGTGTATAGCCAGGATATTTTCGCCCCGACGTAAGTCATTCATGTGCGCGGATATGTCAAAATCCTGGAAGATGACAGCAGCAGAATCATTATTAATGTTTGTGG
>CAZQXE010000223.1:0-5159 GCA_964597115.1 uncultured Pirellulales bacterium
ATTTGAGTAGGCAAATTCAGCAGACCTTTACAGTAAGTTCGGTAAGCTGGACGGAAATTATCTACGACGAGTTCGAGAGCAATTTCGGCAACTGGAACGACGGCGGAGATGATTGTACTTACTACACACACCCCCATGGCACGCATGCCCATCAGGGCAATGCCGCGGTTAATCTCCAGGACAATACCAGCACTTCGGTAGTTACTACCGGCGACCTGTCTTTGTCTGCTTACAGCGAAGTCAAGGTCGATTTCTGTTATAAAGCAGTAGGTATGGACAGTAATGAGGACTTCTGGCTTCAGATATCGACAAATGGAGGCGGTGGTTATACGACAGTCCAGAGCTGGGCAGAGGATACAGATTTCCAGGACGGCACCTTCTATGAAGAGTCTGTGACGATAACCGGTTATAGCCTGACAGATCAGACGCGTATCCGCTTTCGATGCGATGCTTCCAACAATGGTGATGATATTTACTTTGATGAGATCAGGGTGTCAGCTTCGACAGGTGGTGGAGGTGAAGTAACAATTGAGAATGTAGTTGATACTTGGCAGGAACTTTAATATGGCCAAGAATCCTCTCCAGATATCGCAATTTCTGCCCGGGAAAGACAGGCTTATCGGCCTGGATATCGGGAGCTCTTCCATAAAGTTAGCAGAACTTGTACACAAGCAAGGCAAGTTAGTTCTTTCGAAGCTTAAGTTGCAGGAAATAGACTCTCGCGAAGATAATCAAGATAACCGATTAGATGCGCTAAAGAGTTTGTTCCGGCACGTCAATACCAAAGATGCGAAAATAAACGTGGTCGTAAACTGCTCTCTGAGCTGTATGAAAATATGTGTTATTCCTTTCATTCCCAAATCTGAAATCCTGCAGGCGCTCAAATGGGAAATAAAGAAATTCATCTCTTTTCCTATAGACCAGGCGGTCATAGACTACAAAATCCTTCAGGAAATCGCCGAGGGTGGAGTCAAAAAACATAAAGTTGCTGTAGCCTTATGTCCCAAGGAAACAGTCGATAAACACATTACTTTACTAAGACAAGCAGGTATTGAGCCTTATATATTTACCCAGCATGGCTTTGCCTTAAAAAATCTCATTACGAATCTTTATCCTCAAGATAACAAGACAATTGCTGTCATGGATATTGGTCATAATTTTAGTGCGCTTTCTATTTTTGAAGACAGAGAACTTATATTCAATCGGCAACTACCTATAGCAGGCATGGATTTTACGCTGGACCTGACACAATCGCTTGTATCAAATCACGGAAAAACAGAATTGACGATAGAAGAGGCAGAGGACATTAAGAAAAAATACGGTATAGTCAGTTGTGGTGATTCCGAAATATTGGAGGGCAAAATCTCCAGTGTACAGCTTAACGCTTTGATACGTCCGAATTTAGAAAAACTTTTAACAGAGATTGAGCGTTCTTTTACCTATTATCGCGAAAAGGAGCAAGGCACATCGGTTGAGCTGTTAATCTTGTTGGGAGGCGGCAGTAACCTTAAGAACCTGACGGAGCATTTAAGCGAGAGCTTGCGTATTCCTGTCCAGTTGGGTAATCCGCTTGAGTCGTTTCCACTAAGTGGAACTTTCTTACCCAACGATGAGCCGGAAGCGGTGAACAGGTTTGCTTCGGCTTTAGGCGCAGCCTTGGCTTCGCCGCGCGATATCAATCTTTTACCTGTAGAGATAAAACAGCAAACCAGGTTGTTGATTAAGCGATCCACAATAAAAGCCTTGGTTACGGCAATCGTCGTAATTCTTATTTTAGTGTATACAGGAATAAGGATAAAGTTGGGAAATTATGAAAAAAGTGTTGCCGCAGCAGAATTAGAACTCGGAGCTTTATCGTCCCAGATAGAAGAAATACCAAATAAGGTTTTTCTGCAAGGCATCTTAAACGAACGAATTTATTGGAGTGATGCATTAAAGGAAATATCCAATCTGGTTCCTGAGCAAGTTCGTCTAACTGAAATGAGCGCTCAAGAAAACATACTCACCTTAAAAGGCCAAATTCAATCACCCGGTCTGGCTAAAGAGCGAGTTCTTACCGAATTTATGCGTTTGTTAGAAAAAGATATCTTTGAGGAAGTAAGTTTGATATCCACAAAGGATTTATCCCAAGATAAACTCAGTACCTTTGAGTTAAGGTTTCAGATTGAATGAAGACTGAAACAAAGATTACAAATAAAATAGTTCAACTAAAAGAAAGATTAGGCCCTTTTAAGAAACCACCTATTCTGTATGGCTGCGGTATGTTTATCTGCCTGATTATTCTAATCTTTGCATATAAGCCGTTGATAATTAAGCTACACAATGCAGCAAACAAACTACATGAGGTGGAAATTGAACTCTTGAATCAACGCAGCACCATCGCTGCATTGGAAAAATCAGATGTAACAGGTGAGATAATACAGCGAAATGAGGTTTCTCTGGCGCTCGCTGAGTTAACTGAAAAAGGAAGGGAGCTCGGACTTGATTTTAGTTCTATTTCGCCCAGCCAGCCACAGGAGACAACACAAGATGGCATCGGGAAATTACCCATTAGCTTTACAATAGAATCAGAGTACAAGAATGTAGGCCAGTTCCTGGCCTTTGTTGAAGGATTTCCTCGCAGCGTCGCTGAAGTAGAAAGCTTATCCATGAGCCTGAGAGAAAATAATCCACCTAAACTAAATGTGGAACTTGTACTTAACCTATATGTGGAAATAGAAAATGCAACGTAACAGTAAATTGCTTATTTTTGCCGTCCTTATAATCGTGGCTATCATTGTCTGGATACCAAGACGCACAAAGACTGCAGGTGCTTCATCAACTACCTCATCAGTCACCTTTGACCAGGCAATACCTGTGGTCAGAGAAGTTACGGGGAAGAGAACTGAATCTGTTAACTGGGGAAGGAATCCTTTTACCTTTCCACACAGAAAAGAAGCAGGCAATGTTTCTCATTTGAAACTTTTCAGTATTATTTGGAATGATAAAGAGTCTCAGGCATTTATAAACGATTCAATCGTACGTGTCGGCGACAAAATCACTAACAAGACCATTAAGCAAATTGAGCCTAATAGAGTGATTCTAACCGACGGGACAAAGGATTATGTCCTTAAATTAAAAGAGTAATGGCATTATACACAATAACTTATCCGATAAGAATCTATGAATAGCGAACAAACAAACATATCTGAAGAGAAACCACAGGTAATAGAGAAAGGTATAATAAAAGTCTTGCTGGTAGATGATGACGAAGCTGATCGCGTATTAGCTAAACGGATTTTGCTCGCTTCTTCACAGCGGGTCAAATTTACTATTGAACCGGCTGACAGCTTATCGGCAGCTATTGACTGCCTGGGCAATGGTGAGTATGACGTTATGCTGCTTGATCTCGGACTGCCCGACAGTAGAGGAATTGAAACAGTTCTGAAAATTCGCGAGATTAACACGGATGTACCCATTGTGGTACTGACAGGGCATTCAGATGAGACAGTAGGGATTACAGCAATCAAAAACGGTGCAACGGATTATCTGGTTAAGGGTGTGTTATTAGAAAATCTGCTGACTCGGACTATTTTTTATGCTATCGAGCGAAAAAAAGCTGAAGAAAAGATAAAATGTGTCGCTCAACAGTGGAGAACAACTTTTGACTCCATTTCAGAGATGGTTTCAATTCACGATGCCGACTTCAGGATTGTCAAGGTCAACAAAGCATTTGCCAATACTTTTAATGCAGAACCTAAAGAACTTATTGGTAAAATCTGTTATGAAGTGCTACATAACACAAAACAGCCCTGTCCGAATTGTCCCCACATGTGGACTCTCAAGACTCAAAAACCACACATTCTTGAACTTTTTGAACCACAGTTGGGCGCTCATCTTGGCATTTCTACTTCACCAATATTTGATGAGAAAGGCAAAGTTGTAAGCTCTGTTCATATAGTCAAGGACATCACTGAGCGTAAACAGACCGAAGAAAGTATGATAAAGGCAAACGAGAAACTGAAGGAATATAATCAGCTAAAGGATGAATTCGTTACCACCGCCTCGCACGAACTGCGAACACCACTTTCAATAATTCAGGGTGCGATACGGCTTATCCTGGATGAAATACCGGGCAAGATAGTAGACGAACAAAAGGATGTTTTAGCTACGGCAATGAAAAGTGTGAAAAGGCTTACCAAAATTGTAAACTCCTTACTGACCATATCCAAGATAGAATCCGGCAAGATGGATTTGCAAAAAACGGTTGTAGATGTTTGTGAACTCATCAAAGATACTGTTTCTGAATACAAACCCCTCGCCAAAGAGAACTCCCTATCTCTCGATTATGAAGTCCCGGAACATAATATTGATGTCTGCCTTGACTCTGATAAAATAAGACAGGTTTTGATAAACCTCGTTTCCAACAGCATTAAGTTCACTCCTGAAGGAGGCTGGGTCAGAGTTACCTGTACGGGAAAGGACGAAGAAGTTCAATTCATTATCCAAGATTCAGGCGTTGGAGTTACAAAGGAAGACCTCCCAAAGTTATTTGATAAGTTCACACAATTCGGCAGAAAAGCAGGTCCAGGAGAAAAAGGGACTGGTTTGGGACTTTCAATTGTAAAGAAATTGGTTGAAATGCATGGCGGCAGAATCAAAGTCGAAAGTGAAGTCGGCCGAGGCACAACCTTCATTATCTCTCTGCCACTAACAACGGAAGTCACGGCAGAGAATTTGCCGTCAGAAACGGACGAACTTATCGAAAATACTCTTGCTAATAATTAAGATCGCATAAAAAATGGGAATCAGAGAGTACATGATGAAACCTGTTTCAGAAAAACATCTACACATAACACCTAAAGTTCGCCAAACGCATACCATTAATCGGATAATACGCCAGGTGAAATCGGCTTTGTTTTTCCCGCTTCCCAAATCGGAAAGTTTCTCATATTCTTTTATTATCAAAGAGCTTACGTCAATTTCCTAATCATTAATCACTAATGTGGCTATCGAAAACCGCGGACAGTGCCCGCGGCTAACAGAACCTGTCCGGCAATTCCGCAACGACGTCGAGTGAGTTGACGGATTGGCTTTGTTTGGCTTTGAATTGGCTTTGTTTTTTCGTAGCCTCGGTCCACTATAATCTCCATAAACCATTGTTAATATTGACTTAACGT
>CAZQXE010000224.1:0-5159 GCA_964597115.1 uncultured Pirellulales bacterium
GCTCCTCAGGGGCAGAAGAGATGCATATTTAAAAAGAATTATTATAAAATTAGTTGAAGCCCATGAGCAAGATTCAGGAAATAGAATAATAGTCAATCCTGTCTGTGTCGCTGGAAGACATACGCGTGATCTTGCATCACGTCTTCCGCGTTTTAGGATCATTGGAACAGATATAGATCCAAGGTGGAACCGGATATATGAACATATCTTAAGAAAACGCAATCCTGATAATTTTGAGTTTGTAAAAGACAATATCTTCGAACCAAAATTAGACGTCACACCAATGGCGGTCGTATTCTTTTGGGCGTGTGGTTCCGTATCCGATGGTGCAATAGACTACGCAATACGAGCGAAGTCACCTTATTTGATGTGCAGGATATGTTGCCATCATATTATAGGAGGAAATACGGAGATTACGCATAGGCTGAGATTCATTAATTGGTCCTTTAGAATCCTTACCTGGGGCTTGTCGAAAATGCGACAAAAAGAGAAGTACGCCGACTTCTATTTTTCAGATAAATACACGAAGGAGCACTACCCAAGAAGCGAAATGGCAAGAGGCGTTAGCAACTCAGATGAATTCCTTGAATTATGTCGCAATTCTGCCGATAACGACATTTGCAGAACAATTATCGATTTGGACAGGTATTTGCTTCTCGTGGAAAAAGGATACAATACATGGTATAGAGGAGAATTGTTCGTCGCTGAGAAAACTACAAAGATAATATGAAGCGAAGCCTTTATAAGCAAACCTTTAGAAAGTCTAAAATAAATGATTAGCTACAACATAGACACCAAATACGTGACGCTAATGATGTGTTAGTTATACGAAAACTATATAAACAGTAGTCGAAGTAATTCGTGAATTTGAATAGGAGATGACGCCATGACATTAGTCACAGTTCATTCGAACATTTATATCAGAGCCGCACGAAAGTGCATTTGTTTTTTGCTCTATCGATCTTAATGTTCGCGTGCGACAAGGCCGGCCCCTCAACAATTCAGGATGATATTGCCCTTGTCAGGGAGATGAAAGCCTGGTTCGAAGCAACAGATTACCAGGCATCGGGCTATTCAAATATGGAAGAAGCCCTGGAAGCAATCTATCAGGATGGTGGTTAAACCTTAGACCTATATAAAAGGCTCAAAAAGAGAAATGCCAGCAGGAGCTAAATAAACATCTGCCCTGCTGCTGATTTCGGATATTAGCTGAGACTTTAGTTCACTTTTGCTAAAGTTATTGCAGATCTAAGATTTTTCGATTTTATTAGGGAAAGGAGAAACCATGAAAACGATTAGACAAATTGGCTCGCTGGCATTTGTGCTGGGACTCTTTGTGGTTGTCTTTGCCGGGGTGCCTTGGCATGTAATGGTTACCGATGACCCGGTTGTACCCTGGTGGCTGCGGATAGCACTTTTCTGCCTTTTAGGCGGAATCCTTGTGGTCTTAGTGACTTTGGCCCTCGAACAAAAGATAAACAAGAGACCAACAGATATATCATCACCTGCTGAGTCTGAAAGCAGTATTTTGTTGATGAATTCCGCAGAGGTTCCCGGCCGAGCGACACGTGAGATTCTCGGTCTGGTTCAGGGTCACACTGTATTTGCCATCTGGCTCGGTAAAGATTTATCCGCATTAGTAAGACTCGTCCTTGGCGGTGAACTGACCGAATACACAGAGATGATGGGAAGTGCTCGAACAACAGCCGCGAACAGGATGATCGCACAGGCTTCACAGATGGGAGCCGACGCGATAATCAATGTTCGCTATATGACTACGTCTGTTGTGGGCAGTGCCGCCGAACTATTGGTTTACGGCACGGCTGTCAAGCTCAGCGAATAAAACGCTTCGCCTGTTTATATCAATATAGTGCAGGATTCCAGACTTTGTCATTTTTAGCACAGTCAAAGCACCGAGTAGTGAAAGAACAAATTTGTCTTGCACTTTCAGACAATCCCAATCATAATCGCCTCGTCATCAATGGAACTGACTCAATTGAACTAAATTTTATAAATCAAAAGGAGAAAACAGATGAAACTAAGAAGAACAGCAATTATCGTCGCACTACTTACAACTACTATATTCGCCGGATGTGCGAGTCAGCAGAAGCTTGCTTTCAAATCGGTCGAGGGTAAGGAACATTCAGCCGTAGCGCCTGTTCCACGGGATGATGAAAGGAATGCCAAGTGGTGGAATTCACGGCACGAGGGGGTCAACGAACAACTTAAAAAGGGAAATGTCGAGTTGCTTTACATTGGCGATTCGATTACTCACGGCTGGGAAAACGTGGGAAAAGATATCTGGGATACATATTATGCACCTCGCAATGCGGTCAATATGGGTTTCGGTGGAGACCGTACTCAACACGTATTATGGCGGCTGGACCACTCGAATTTTGAAGGAATCTCCCCGAAGCTCGCTGTTATTATGATTGGCACGAACAATTCCAACGGCAAGGACAATACTGCCGAAGAGATAGCTGATGGAATCATTACTATCTGTCAGCGGCTGCGTATACAATTCCCTAAGATGAAGATTCTCCTGCTGGCGACATTCCCGCGTAATCCTGAACCGTCGCCTCAGCGTCAGAAGAATGCCGAGGCCAGTCTTTTGGCTTCAAGAATAGCTGACGGCAAGATGATTCATTACCTTGATATTAACGACATATTTCTTACCGAGGATGAGGAATTGACTAAGGACATAATGCCGGACTTCCTCCATCCCAATAAGACCGGATACAAGATTTGGGCCGAGGCAATAGAACCCAAAGTCGCACAACTGATGGGTGAGAAAAAATAGTTAAAAGTTCACGATATCCCTTATTTAAATGTACAAATGCCGATGAAAAGGAGGTCACCACATGACTACAGAAATTATTACACAGGAACTTAAAACTGAAAGCTTTATTAATGAGAAGGTTAAAGAAATCAAAGATGCTGTTGGTAATGGAACAGCCATAAATGCCCTTTCCGGCGGAGTAGATTCGTCAACCGTTACAATGCTCGGCCATCGTGCCTTAGGTGAAAATCTCAAAACCGTCTTTGTCCAAAACGGTCTCATGCGCGAAGGAGAATCCGAGCAAGTCGTTGGTTTTTTCCAGGACCTCGGTGTTACCGTCGATGTCATCGATGCACGCGAGGAATTCTTTGCAGCTCTTAAGGGAATTACCGATCCCGAGGAAAAACGCGAAGCTATTACCCAGACCTTCTATAAAAACGTATTCGGCCGTCTTGTTAAAGACAGCGGTGCCAAGTTCCTTCTTCAGGGAACGATTCTAACGGACGTCGACGAAACCGTCGCCGGGATTAAACGCCAGCACAACGTCTTCGAGCAATTGGGTATCGATCCGCAGGAGGCCTTCGGCTATCAAATTTTAGAGCCGCTTATTCAGCTTCGAAAAGACGGCGTTCGAAAAATAGGCAAGGCACTCGGTCTTCCATCCGAGCTTTTTGATCGCATCCCATTCCCCGGCCCGGCACTGGCGGCACGCGTGATAGGCGAGGTGACCCCGGAGCGAATCGAAACAGTTCGCAAAGCAACAGTTATTGTAGAACGGCTACTAAAGGATTCCAACGCATTCCAGTACATGGCCATCCTTCACCAGGATCGCGTCACCGGCATGCGAGACGGGAAACGTGACTTCGGTCAACAGATCGAGATCCGCTGCTGGGACAGTATCGATGCAAGGACAGCTACACCAACTAGATTAGCTTACGATGTTTTAGATGAGATCGCCGAAGAAATTATTAACAATGTCCCCGGCATAGTTAGTGTCACGTACAATATAGCAACCAAGCCACCTTCGACAATCGAAGCGATATAATCCCACAAGTAAAAACGTTTTAACGTTAGGAGAAACAACTTATGGACAGACGTGAATTATTGAGCCGTGCCTGCGGTATGGGAATGTGTTCCTGTGCCGCTGCTGTATTTCTTGACGATTCATGCAGTGCTGCACAGGAAAATAATACTGACAGCGAAGAACTTCAAAAAGTGCAAAGGGAACTTTTCAGGAAACAGTGGTGGCTCGACCACACAAAAAAACAAATCGCAAAACTCTGGAAATTGCTGGAACCACACCTGAATGAAAAAGAGCGTCTCGATATTCTCGAACAGCTCGGCAGAAACTGTGCTAAATCATTAGGATGGGGCGAACAGTATAAGGGAAATCCTGAAGGCTTTTTCGAGCACATGGAGCGTTCGCAGGGAGAGAAATTCGAGTACGATAAAGCCAACGGCATAATTAAAGTTACAACTCCCGAACGGGACTGCGTCTGTGGAATGGTTAACAGCAAAATCACACCGGCTTACGTTTGTAACTGTTCCATAGGCTGGCAGAAACAGATGTACGAAACCATCTTAGGCAAATCTGTAGATGCCGAGCTAAAGGAATCCGTACTAAGAGGCTCGAAGCGATGCGTTTTTGAAGTCCGCATACGAGAGGAGAAGATTTCCTGATTTGATTATTGCTGATTGTTTTCGACTCGCCGGCGCTGAAAGAATTCCTGTAAAAGCAAGCTGCATTCATCTGCCAATACGCCTGAGGTCACTTCCAGAAGATGGTTCAATCTCTCGTCGCGGACGATATTGTACAGGCTACCGCATGCGCCGGCCTTTGGATCATCACAGCCATAGACTAATCGATCCATTCTGCTCAAGACAAGCGCACCCGCGCACATCGGACATGGCTCTAAGGTGACATATATCGTGCAACCGTTCAAGCGCCAGTTTTCGAGTGCCGCTGCTGCCTGTGTTAGTGCGATAATTTCGGCATGAGCAGTTGGGTCGGCAAGTTGTTCCCGCTGATTATACGCTTTGCCAATTATCTGGTTTTCATGGACGATAATCGCCCCAATCGGCACATCGCCATTTTCCTCGGCGATTTGAGCCTGCTCAATCGCCATCTGCATATATCGCTGGTCATCTTTACTATTGCACATCATTAAAAAATCTTCAAACCGGAAAAATCCTCATATTCATTTATTATCAAAGAGCTCACGTCAATTCAAGTCTTAATTAACCGCAGAGATCGCAAAGTACGCGGAGTTTAGCCCCCAGCTTTGCGCTGGGGGTAATTGGCTTTGAATTGGCTTTGTTTTTTCGTAGCCTCGACCCACTATAATCTCCATAAACCATTGTTAATATTGACTTAACACCA
>CAZQXE010000225.1:0-3426 GCA_964597115.1 uncultured Pirellulales bacterium
GCCGGAAAACATATAACAATCGAGACTGCGGGCATAGCTTATGTCCCGGACATGCCTTGTGATTTAATGAGCATTAGTCCCAAGCTTAGCAATTCAACACCCGAAGATAAGCTGCACGCGGCATCACATGAGAATTCAAGACTGGACCTGGCAATCCTGAGTGAACTAATCGATCATTATGATTATCAGTTGAAATTCGTCGTCGATAGCCGGGATGATTTGCTTGAAATAAAAGAGACGATTGAAAAACTGGTAAACGTCGATTCAGAAAAGGTAATGTTAATGCCACAGGCAACAACTAAAGAGGAATTTTTGGCCAAATCACCGATGGTTGCTGATATGTGCAAACAAACCGGCTTCGCATTCTCACAACGCCTGCAGATTCTACTCTGGAACAACGAAAGAGCAACGTAGTTCGTACCGAGGTTCAGTTTAGGATGTTCTAATGCTGCTTGGGTAGAAGTGAGAGAACGCCGATTTTTTCTGCAATTCAAAATTGACAATTGTTAATCAATAGTCAATAATCAATTATTCGGCCCGGGTGGCGGAATAGGCAGACGCGCTAGCTTGAGGGGCTAGTGAGCTTCGGCTCGTGCTGGTTCGACTCCAGTCCCGGGCAGTCCGAATTGATTATTGATTATTGGAATGACTAAAAAAAGCGTGTCGGATGTTGAACGATAGGTCGAAATTAGATATTACGTGACTTCGTTCAATAATTTGTATGTTTTTCTTGTTCCAAATTTCGGTTCTCAAGTTAAAAGTGGGGGATTGTCACGCGGGATTTTCCTTGAATTTCCTTGAATTTATTCTTGACCTCACACTTAAAAGTGGTATAATGAATATAGCTTTTTCATTTTTTGCCCCTGCTTTTCTCTTCCTTCTCCCCTCCCTCCGCAAAAAAGCAGGGGTATTATAGACAGTCGCCGCAGAATGCCCCGAATTGTGAAAGCTGGAAGCGTTCCAGCCTTTCTAAAAATCAATCGTCAATAGTAAATAGTCAATTTCCTCAGGTCAGACCTAAACGTTCGGCTTCGGCGTAAAGACCGTAGTGTTTCATTTTTTTGAACAAGGTTGTGCGGTTTATCTGAAGTGCTTTGGCTGTCGCCTGCCTGTTCCAGTGATTGGCTTGAAGCGCACGGCGGATAATTTCCCTCTCCGGTTCGGCTAATGCCTCTTTGAGGCTCATCGTTTTGTATTTCTCTGCATGCCGGTTATGCTCCTGCCTTACCGAATCCGGCAGATCGTCGGGGCCAATGAACTTGCCCTTGCTCAGCAGGGTTGCTCGCTCAATTACATTTTCCAACTCACGAACATTCCCGGGCCAGGAGTAACGCTCCAGATGTTCCATCGCCTCATCGGTTATACCGAGTTTGTCTTTTTTATGGTGCGCCGAATACATCCGCAGGAAATGCTCCGCCAGCAGCCGAACGTCTCCCACTCTCTCGAACAAGGGCGGCAGGTCTATCGTTACTACATTAATCCGGTAATACAAATCTTCTCTGAATCTACCTGTTCGTACTTCCTCTTCGAGGTTGCGATTTGAAGCAAGTATAATGCGCGTATCGACGGTTTGGGTCTTGTTGCTGCCGACCGGCTCGAACTGTCTGTCCTCTAAGACACGCAGAAATTTGGTTTGAAGGGCGGGCGAAGCACTGGCAATTTCGTCGAGAAAAATCGTACCGCCGTCTGCAGCCAGAAACTTACCTTCTTTATTGCTCACTGCGCCGGTGAATGAACCTTTAACGTGACCGAACAACTCGCTCTCGAGCAGCGTCTCCGGAAGCGCTCCACAGCTTACCTCTATGAACGGCTTATTATGCCGGCTCGAACGATAATGTATCGCTCTTGCCAACATGCTTTTACCTGTCCCTGAAGGGCCAGCCATTAGTATTGTGGTCGTTGTGTCGGCGACGGCCTCAACGAGGTCGAAAATCTTTGCTATTTTATAGTTGTGACTAATTATATTCTCCAGACGATGTTTTTGCTCGAGCTGCAATCGAAGGCTCTCGTTTTCGCTCATAAGCGACTGCTGCTTGATCGCTCTTTCTACTGCTAACCGCAATTCGTCGTCGATGATCGGTTTGGTAAGGTAATCGTAGGCCCCTCGTTTAATCGCCTTGACCGCGCTTTCGATGGTCCCATAGCCAGTTATCACAACAACCACCGTTTGAGGATGGTTCTTCCTGATAATATCCAGTAATTCGAGGCCGTCTCCGTCCGGAAGGTTAACGTCTGTTATGACAAGACGAAAATCTTCTTCCTGCAACTTGGCCAGGGCACTCTTAAATGTTTCAGCGCCGCTGGCCTGAAATCCTTCGAGTGATAAAAACTCGCACAGCGAGTCCAGTATGATTCGGTCATCATCTATAACAAGTATATTGTTCTTTTTCATACAGCTTCCCAATCCTCTTAATTTATTCATCTTCCTATGAGTTACTTGCCCACGGGCAAGTGTATCGTGAAAATACTGCCACCATCGGGAGCATTTTTAGCGGTTATTCGGCCGTGGTAGCTTTCGATAATGTCTCTGCATATTGCTAATCCCAATCCGGTTCCTTTTCCCATATCTTTCATCGTGAAAAATGGCTCGAATATGGTTTCTGAGTTTTCCATCGGAAAACCTGTTCCCGTGTCGCGAAACTTCACGATGATCATATTGTTTGCTGCCAGTGAGGTTGATATTCTTAGTTCTCCGCCGTCAGGCATTGCATCCAGGGCATTCTTCGCGAGATTACAGAACACCTGAAACAGATTGCCGCTTCTGATTTGCGGCATGCCGGGAGTGTAGTTTCGCAGTATCCGGATGTTTGAGGTCTCTGCCATCGAGCCCATTGTTTTAATTGCATCTTCGATAATCTGTTCTATTGCGGTATATTCCAACGGGGCATACGTACTGCGAGAGAATTCCAGCAATTCACTTACAATTTGGATCATTCTCATAATTCCCTGTTGGCATTGTTTAAGGTACTCTTGGGGTTTTTCGAGATTTTCCTGCTCGACGATTCTCATCGTAAGATTGATATATCTCAGTATCCCATCCAGAGGATTGTTTAGCTCGTGGGCGACTTTAGAGGCGAGTTTACCAACGGAGGCGAGTTTTTCAGCGTTGGCCAGTTGTCTTTGGATATTGACTCTTTCCGTCATGTCCTCGATCATTATAATGCCGCTGAGGTTTGTAGCTGTTTTTTCTTCGCCCAGAGGGGCGCAGACTATCCGCAACAATTTTGTCTTGCCTTCCGATGTAAAGCCCACGTCGTTAAAAGTGCATAATCGTCCCGTTGAAATTGCTGATTTAAGTTGTTGGGTCCAGCCCAGCCAAACCTTATCGTCGGTCCCCCTGGCCAGGGATTTATCAATGTACTTGCCTAATTCGATTAGCTTTTGTGCCTGAGGATTAGCTACAATAATCTTCAAATTCGCATCGAA
>CAZQXE010000225.1:3526-5141 GCA_964597115.1 uncultured Pirellulales bacterium
TGGGTGTTCTGGCATAGCTGTGATAATATAATGAATCTTTTCTGTTGTCAAGAATAAGTGTTGCATAAATGCAACGTAACTGTTCCGCTTTTCGGACAGAAGGGAAACTTTTTTCATGAATGGGCATAACATTATATAGAATAAGCGGATAGAAAAGATTATGCCATGTCTATATTCAGGTATCAGCTGGTAATATTCGCATCGGACGTTGCCAATTGTCAACGCCAGGGAGGATTCGATTACATAGTATATTGAAGCTGATAGGGTAATGGCGCCTAAGCTTATATCGAGCAAGTACTTGTAAAAGTTAAAATGGGGTATTTGTGCGTCACTGGTTCTGGAATAAATATTGCTCAGGCTAAGTATACGTTATTTTGCAAGGATAATGGAAATGTACAATATTGCAGGGAGGCGCATAATGGATGGATCTGAAAAGCGCAAGTTTCGACGATTGGGGGCGAAGTTTGACTTATCGTGCAGTAGAGTTGGCTCACCGGCAGAAGAATTCCAATCCGGCCACACGCTTAATGTTAGCCCCGGCGGTTTGTATTTTGAGACCACGGCCGAGGCGTTTGAGCCTGGCAACCTGCTGAAAGTAGAGTTGTCAATACCGCCGAAGTCGGGTTTGCTTGAATTTGGCGGCAGGATTTCTGGTTTCGCCAGGGTCTTGAGAACTAATACTATCTGTGATTCTTCTCCGGATGTGAATTTATCTTCAGGTGGGCAGGGTGTTGCTCTGGAATTCTGTCGGTCCCCTAAGTTGGACGTGTAGTAATTATCATTTGTGCCAGGTGCCTTCAAATACCTCAACCGCCGGGCCGGTCATATAAACGCAATTGTCATCCCGGCACCAGTTCAAACCAAGGTCGCCGCCTGGTAAATGCCCGGTACAGACTCGCTCTTGTTTGCCGGTAAGCACTGCAGCTACACAGCACGCGCATGCACCGGTACCACATGCCATCGTAATTCCACTGCCTCTTTCCCATGTCCGCATTGTGAATTCCGTCGGTTCGTCAATCTGAACAAAATGAGCATTTATCCTGTTTGGGAAAAGCTTGTGGTTCTCGATGGCTGTTCCGAGCTTTGCAAGCTCGATTGATTCCACGTCGTCGCAGAAAAATATCGCGTGTGGATTACCCATAGACACGCAGGTCATAAGTAATTTCTGGCCGAGAATCTCTATTGGATATTCGACGATTTTTTCACCATCAAGATTAACAGGTATATCTTTTGGCGTCAGAATCGGCTGGCCCATATTGACGCACACCGTTCTAACCTTGTCACTTTCATCGATTGCAAGGCCAACGGTTAAAACACCATTTCCTGTTTCTATATTCAGCGAAGCGGGAAAGGATTGTTGCCCCGGTACGAAAAAAACATCCCCGACCTTAGCTAATTTATGTTCATAAGTATATTTTGCAACGCACCGTATCCCATTTCCGCACATTTCAGCTTCTGAGCCGTCGGCATTGAAAATACGCATTCGCACATCCGCCGTTTGTGAGGAAGTTATCAGTATCAATCCGTCGGCTCCAATGCCGCGGTGACGATCACTGACATTTTGAGCTAATGTTACCGGATTTTCAATTTTTTCCTCGAAGCAATTGACATAAAC
>CAZQXE010000226.1:0-1277 GCA_964597115.1 uncultured Pirellulales bacterium
ATAGTTTCCCGCGTGTGCAACCTGTTGCACGCCCTACCCAGCTATCACTAACCGGACAACCTTTCATTATCTCTATAAATCGAAGCTTTATCAATTCGGATTCAGGACTTTGTTAGCCCCAGAACACTCCATCTTCGAACCACAATGCCAATGCTATAACTGTCGCAATCAGGCAAGCACATGATACGACAACGTGGCGCCATGTAATAGAATGAATATATTCTTTATGTATCGACCTGGGCCTGTACCAGAAGAGGATTACCGCCATTGCAACGACACTAAGGGCACCTACTACACATGGCAGGAGGCCGATTCCAGGAGCTAATTGATTCCAGTCGAAAGTAAACCAGCTAATTGAGCCGGGCAGGGCGAGAAAGAAGAAAAGGGCTAAAAGTCGTGATTTGCCTGTGAACTGGCCTCCATTAAGAAACAGTTCCTCAATTCTTATGAATATAGATTTATAGAAGTAAAACGTCGTCCCGCCAAAGAACAAGATGCCCAGAGCAAAAAGAATCCAGCGAACGGCTGATGTCTCGGGGGGTTGCTGTCCGCTCGACAATGTTATGATTCTTCCAATATCACCCGGAGGGACAGGATGGTATGAGTTCCACAGAACGTATGAAATTCCACTTATAAGGAAAACGAAGGAAACAACAAGCAGTGCCAGTTGAATATCACTCCTTTCCGACAATTGAAAGACTAATCCGAGGACTATCACGCCGCAAATGATTTCCGCGATGACACCGGAAGCAAGATAAAAAATATGGTGCGATGGTGGAGCTGTGGTCGGCAGAACAGCATATGCCCAGCCCATTGCGTCCCACTTCAGGATGAAGCCATAGAACTTGCCGCCAAGAAGCATGGCCGAAAGCCCATGTCCGAGAATCTCATGAACTGCGACACTCAGTATTTCCGCTACATATTCGATGGGTAAAAGAAAGAGCGCAAGCTTAACTACTTTACCAATTAGACCTCCTTTGAAAATGTTATCCATGACACTAAAGCCAATATAATCATACCTGTGGCCCTGCCTTTAATAACGTGAATCGCAAGAGCATAGCCATACAACACTTTTTGTTACCAGTACCAACAGATTGATTTTCGCCTTTGCTGATTTTATTATGATAGGGACTTTCATTTAAGGCAAGAAAAAATCCCGACCACAGCCGGGATTCGATGCATATTTACCCCGTGAGATAAGTAAAACGAACCATCTCACGGGGTGAACTTTTAACTTATCCCTTTTCACTTTTGACTTTTCATTACGTGTTCCAGCA
>CAZQXE010000226.1:1377-5110 GCA_964597115.1 uncultured Pirellulales bacterium
CAGCCAAAATCCTCACCAGCTACGATAACATCACCATCTTTAACTTTGCTGACGAAATCCTTATCCAAATCTTCCAGACAATGCCTCGCTAATTCAGCCCTGTCATCGGTATTCAAATACCGTGCAGGGATAATCTCGTCGGTATTTATATGATCTCTTTTATAAACATGTGCTACACTCATCGCTAAGCTCCATTGAACTAAAATTAAATATTCAAATGCAAAAATAAAAACTACATATTAAAAATCAAAATCATCTTTTTCCTCTAAGCGTTAATATGCTCGAACCAAAGATATTTGCTATTTCATCCAATTCCCCTAAAAACCACTCTACATCTTTGGATTTCGCGCGCTTCGTATCACGAAGAAGCGCCAACCACAACTTACTCTCATTAGCAGATTTAAGAGACGTATTGAAGAAGTTCGTGAAGTCTCTCTTGCTGCTCGCAGCTTGTCCTTCAATATAATTCGCAATGATACTCGTTCCACTGCGCAGCAATTGGTCGCCAAGACGTCTCGACACATTGTCTTTAGGAAGCTTATCTATGAACTCAATGAGTTTCAGTGTAAAGCTATACAATCTTCTCTTAAAATCCTTTTTGAATTTTGCTTTGTCATTTTGCATTTTGATTTTTAATATTTTATATTATCAAAGGTATTTCCTGCAGTCGGTCAGTTTTCCGGTAACTGCGCTTGCTGCCGCGGTCGCGGGGCTGGCCAGGTAGACTTCGCTCTTCGGATGTCCCATTCTGCCGACGAAATTGCGATTCGTTGTGCTGACGCACTTTTCACCCGCAGCTAAGATTCCCATGAAGCCGCCAAGACATGCGCCGCAGGTCGGCGCAGCGATTACGCAGCTGGCATCGTAGAATATATCGAACAGACCTTCATCTTTCGCCTGCTTCCAGATGGTCGGTGTAGCCGGCACGATTAGCGTGCGAATGGCAACCTGCTTTCCTTCGAGAATCTTCGCCGCGATTCGCAAATCTTCGATTCTGCCGTTAGTGCAGCTTCCGATATACGCCTGGTCCATTTCTTTGCCGGCACATTCTCCGATGGGGACGCCGCCGCTCGGTAAATGCGGTAGAGCAACCATCGGTTCAATCACCGAGCAGTCAAACTCCTCAGTCGCTTCGTAATCAGCGTCACCGTCGGACTCGTAAACAGTATAATCCTTTATGTCTTTCAGATGCTCATCCAGATATTGCCTCGTGACATCGTCGAAGCCGATTATGCCGCTTTTCGCACCGGCCTCGATTGTCATATTCGTCATGGTCATTCGCGCTTCGGCGGACATATCTGCAAGGGCCGGTCCGACAAATTCCATCGCCCTGTAGAGCGCACCGTCGACACCGATTCTCGCAATAATCGCTAAAGTAACGTCTTTACTATAAACGCCGGGCGCGAGCGAGCCGTTGAGCACGAACTTCATCGAAGCGGGGACCTTGAACCATAACTGGCCGGTCGCTATCACCGCCGCTGCATCCGTCGAGCCTACCCCTGTGCTGAACGCCGCAAACGCACCGTAAGTGCACGTGTGCGAATCCGGCCCGACAATAACTTCGCCCGGTCGGATATGTCCCTGCTCCGGCAGCAGTGCGTGACACACGCCGGCCCTGCCGATCTTGTAGTAATATTTAATTTCATGTCGCATCGCCCAGTCGTGAAGGCGCTTGTGCAGCTCGGCGCTTTTGATGTCCTTGGCCGGCTGAAAATGGTCCGGCGTAACGACAATCTTTTCGCGGTCAAATACCTTATCGATGCCCCTTTCAACGAGCATAGAAATTGCCGGCGGAGTAGTGACATCGTGACACATCACAACGTCAATCTTCGCATCCACAAGCTCGCCTGGCGAGACGGTTTTCCTGCCCGCCGCTCTGGCTAAAATCTTTTCAGTTATCGTCATTCCCATTATTTCTATCTTTCTATAGTATTTTTTTTCTTTTAACTACCTATGGCATAAATTTTCACTCTTTTACTTTTTAAAGTTCCGCTTTCACATCCGGCATGCCACCTTTGGCCGAAACCATCCTGTTGATGGCATCGACGTAAGCTTTTGCCGAGGCCTCGATAATGTCGGTCGAGATGCCCCTGCCGACAAAAGTTCTGCCGTCCTCGGAGATTCTAACCGTCGCTTCGCCGAGCGCTTCTTTGCCGCCAGTGACAGCTCGGATCGTATAATTTTCCAGCTTGGGTGACAATCCCGTCGCGTTACGTATCGCTTCATAAGCCGCATCGACCGGGCCGTCACCACAGGCGGCTGCCTGCCTGGTTTCGTCCTTGGTCTTTATCTTGACGCTCGCTGTCGGCAGCGTGCCGGTTCCGCTGGCGACGTGTAAATATTGCAGCTCATAAACATGCTCCACAATATGAATCTCGTCGCTGATAATCGCCGCAAGGTCCTCGTCGAAAACCTCTTTCTTCTTGTCGGCTACGGCCAGGAACCGCTCGTACGTCTTATCCAGCTCTTCTTTAGATAACGTATAGCCCATCTCTTCGAGGCGATGGCGAAGGCCGTGACGCCCTGTCCGTGCCGTCAGAACAACGCTGCTCTCGGCAAGACCGATATCCTCCGGCCGCATAATTTCATACGTCTCACGCTTCTTCAGGAAACCGTCCACGTGAATGCCGGAGCTGTGCGAGAAAGCGTTCTTGCCGACAACCGCTTTATTGGCGGCAACCGGCATACCAAGCATGTCCGAAACCATGTGACTCGTCCGGTAGAACTCGCGGGTGTTGATTTGCGTCTCTACCGCGTCGAAGAAGTCACGCCGCGTATGTATCGCCATGACGACCTCTTCGATAGCAGCATTGCCGGCCCGCTCGCCGACGCCGTTAATTGTCCCTTCGACCTGCCGCGCACCGTTCTTTACACCCGCTAACGAATTCGCGACCGCCATTCCCAAATCATCGTGACAATGCACGCTGATCGTCGCCTTGGCGATGTTCGGCACGTTCGCCCGTATGTCACGAATCAGCGCACCGTACTGCTCCGGCATGGAATAGCCCGTGGTATCGGGGATGTTGACGACGGTCGCGCCCGCGTCGATCACAGCCTCGAGAATCTCGTAGAGAAAGGCCCTGTTCGCCCGGCCGGAATCCTCAGCGTAAAATTCGATATCGTCGACGTACTTAGCCGTATGCTTTACCGCCTCGACCGCCATCTTCAAAATCGTCGCCTGCTTTTCGGCCATCGTCTTGCCGTATTTGTCGTCCGCGAATTTTCCCGCCATATGAATTTCCGACACGCCGATGCCGGTATGGATGCGGGAGCGTTTTGCTTTGGCCAGCGCCTTTTGGCAGACCTCGATATCCTCGATTCTGGCCCGTGTCAAGCCGCAGATAACGGGCCCTTCGATCTGCTCGGAAATCAGCCGCACAGCCTCGAAATCTTCCGGCGATGAGGCGGGGAATCCTGCCTCGATAATATCGACGTTGAGGCGAACAAGCTGCCGGGCGAGTTCGAGCTTCTCTCTCGCCCCTAATCGCGTACCAGCCGCCTGCTCGCCGTCACGTAACGTTGTATCGAATATTTGTACTTTTTCTTTAGCCATCTTCTTTTTCTCCTTATTTTATCCACAGATTTCACTGATACTTAGCCACGGATTCCACGGATTTATCTGCGTTAATCCATACTAATCTGTGTCATCTGTGTTACTGTTTTACTGTGTTAATCCACGCTAATCTGCGTCATCTGTGTTGCAGATTATGCCCCAATAAGCGCAAAAATGCTA
>CAZQXE010000227.1:0-3009 GCA_964597115.1 uncultured Pirellulales bacterium
TCGTTCCCAGCACAGCGATTCCGCCGGATTTATCTAATTTCATCTCATCCATATTAGCTGACGGCTTGATGCTTATTCCGCCGGAATCGAAGGTTATCGCTTTGCCAACAAGAGCGACTGTTGGAATACTGCGTGAGACTTTGCCGGTGGGGCTGTATTTCAGAATAATAAATCTTGGCTTATTCTGTGAACCTGAGCCGACTGCAAGCACGCCGCCCATACCTTTTGCGGTCATCTGCTTTTCGTCAAAAACGGTACAGGAAAGTCTTTTCGAATTGCGGGCCAATTCTTTCGCAGCGACAGCTATTTTGACCGGATTGATTACGTTGGCCGGGCGATTCGCAATTGTCCGGGCGTAACTTTGCGCCTCGCCAATAATGACTCCGTCGGCAAGACCTTTGTTCAGCTTTTTTATTTTCGCCGAGTCGGGATCAATAAAATCGATTTTAAGCGAAGCAGCTCGCCCGTCTTCGCTGCCGGTGACATATTCGTCGTAACGATAGCTTCCTAAATATGCCCCTTCGGCTAAAGCCCGTCCCATCGCAGCCAAGTCGAAACGTCCGGCGAACGCGGTGTGCAGTACCAGGCTGAGGGTTTGCACTTTCATCTGAACGGACTCTTTCGCCGCGTTAGCTGAGGCCTTGCGGACGGTATCAAGCGTTGCTTTTTTCTTTTCGCCTAAGCCGATCAGCAGGACTCTTTTGGCTCCTACGTTATTGTTGCCGTAAACGACTTCGCTTGTTCCTTCTTTCCCCTTGAAATCGCCTAACCTGGTCAGCCGTTCTATCGCGCCACCGAGTTTTACGTTGAGTTCTTTATTCAGTTTGTCCAGCCCTTTAACGTCAGAAAACAATCCCACGGCGAGCATGTCTGTTTTACACCTGCTGAAATCATCCGTGCGGGTTTTCAGCTTAACTTTAATAATCTCCTTCATTTTTTTCGTCCTTTTTTATATTACTCAAACTGACCGATTCACGTTGTCATACCTGCGAAAGCAGGTATCCAGAAACGATTACGATGAACTGGATTCCCGCTTGCGCGGGAATGACACACGGTGTTATATTAATTTTTCTTGTTTTCTCTGCTTTTCGCCCGATGCCGCAGGTAGCTTTCAATAAATCCATCGAGCTGGCCGTTCAGCACTGCATCCACATTGCCGGTCTGGTAGTCGGTTCTGTGGTCCTTGACCATCTGATAAGGCTGCAGGACGTAACTTCGTATCTGGCTTCCCCAGGCGATTTCGCCCTTATCGCCGTAGAGTTTTGCAATCTGGTCATCGCGTTTTTGTTGTTCGAGCATAAATAATCTGGCCTTTAGCACTTTCATTGCCTGGGCCTTGTTTTTGTGCTGACTTCTTTCGTTCTGGCATTGAACAACGGTTCTGGTCGGCTCGTGCGTAATCCGCACCGCCGAGCTGGTTTTGTTAACGTGCTGTCCGCCGGCTCCGCTGGCGCGATAAAAATCAATTCTGATGTCGTCTTCATTTATTTCGATATCGATGTCGTCGTCGAATTCCGGAATGCAGTCCACCGCTGCAAAGCTTGTGTGCCGTCGCTTGTTTGAATCGAACGGGCTTATTCGCACGAGGCGATGCACGCCGGTCTCGCATGAGAGCTTGCCGAATGCGAACGGGCCGCTGACTCGCAGCGTTATCGAACGAATCCCTGCTTCTTCGCCCGGGGTTATATCGAGCTCATGGAACTTGAATTTGTTCTCTTCGAAATAACGTGAATACATTCTCAGCAGCATATTTGCCCAGTCGCAGCTTTCCGTCCCTCCCGCACCGGCGTGAATGCTGAAAAAACAATTCTTCATATCTTCCGGCCTGGAAAGCAGGCCGGCTAATTCTATCCGTTCGCACTTTTTAATAAGCCCATCCAGATCATCTTCCAACTGGCTAAGCTCATCCTGGTCCGATTCGGCCATCGCAAGCTCGAACAATTCATGAAAGTCTTTAACCTCGCGCTGGATTTCTTCTACCGGCTCAATCACCGACTTGAGTACGCTTAGTTTGGATACTACGGACTGGGCCGAATCAGAATTGTCCCAGAAGCCGGCTTTGGACATCTGGTTCTGGAGCTTTTGCAGTTGGGACTTTTTGTCGGGTAAGTCAAAGCCAGTCCCGAATTTTTTCAATCCGGGCCGACAGTTCCGTTACCGCTGATTTTAATTCCGTTGTTTCCATACCGGCGTCTTTATATCACACTAATTGAAGATACGCAAGCCCTCTGCTTAAGCGCCAAAGAATATTTCCCTAAGGCCCTTAATTATCCCAAATACGAGAGAGAAGTTTTGTTTACATAGCTGTCTTTTTTTGGTATGATTGGCTTATGGACAAGCTCGATTTTCCAAAGCTACAAAGAACTGCCTTTACAGTAGCATCAGTTTTTGACGAGTCAGATGAGAAATCATATTGGCTTTCCAAAACCCCTTACGAACGTTTGGAAGCTGTTGAATTGATGCGGCGAATTATCTATGGCTATGACCCATCTACCACCCGACTTCAAAGAGTTTTTGAAGCTACTCAACGCTCGTCAGGTTGAGTATTTGCTAATCGGCGGATATGCGGTTAGTTATCATGGTTATCCGCGAGCCACCGTCGATATGGATATCTGGATTTCTATGAATCCGGATAACGCTGATAGGATAGTAGCCGTTCTGAAAGAATTTGGCTTCAATCCTCCTGATTTATCTTCCGAAATGTTCCTGAAGGAATGGCAAATAATCCGTCTTGGTGTTCCGCCCGTAAGGGTAGAGCTTAATACGACAATTTCCGGTGTTAATTTCGCAGAATGTTTTACTGAGCGAGTGACGGATATATTGGACGGCGTGGAAGTTAATTTAATCAGCTTAAGGCACCTCAAAGCCAACAAGAAAGCTTCCGGCAGACATCAGGACTTAGCCGACCTCGAAAACCTCCCATAAATTCAAAACATATCAAGGCGTTCCTGGCTAAGAAAAGCGAAAAACTTCGTGACAAACAGGCTCACATGTGTTAAGCTAAATCAT
>CAZQXE010000227.1:3109-5074 GCA_964597115.1 uncultured Pirellulales bacterium
AAGAAAAGCGAAAAACTTCGTGACAAACAGGCTCACATGTGTTAAGCTAAATCATGTGGATGGTTATAAAGAAAGGGCAAGCGGTAAGATCCCAGGGCCAACCACGCGATACTTGAAATAACCTCAAGGAAGAGGAGAAACACATAAGTTACCTGTAAATAAGTTGTTATCGATCTACTTATACGTAACTTATTTTTTACAAGGTTTGAAAATGTCAATGATTAGAGCAGAAGATCTTGGTGGTATGGGGGAAAGCTTCTTTAAATCTATGTGCAAAAGTGCAGGTTTTATTACTAACAAATCTGATGAAGACAAAGGAGGGTGGGACTTTGAAATTGAACATCATGTACAACAATCAATAAACTATTCATCGAACGCATATCCGGTTTATAGAATTCAAGTAAAATCAACTTTATCTAGAAGCAAACAATGTAGGATTAAGTACAGTAATTTGCTGAAACTAATACGGTATCATGGAGCCGCGTTTGTAGTCCTCATTATTTTTAATGATGATTTAAAACCTTTTAACGCGTATATACGTCATGTAGACAAGAAGTTATCTTTATTCATTCTGAAGGATATTCGCAAAAAGCAAGTTAGGTCATCCGACTTTAAACTAAACAAAAGATATAAAGTTTTGAAATTTACTGATGATAATGCAATTCTCCCGTTGACCGGAAATGGACTATTAAAAGCAATTGAAAGGAACATTAGTGGTGATTATCTAAATTACGTTAAAAATAAAATTATTTATCTTAAATCTTGCGAGGAAGAGGGAAGTAAGTTTGAAGGGACCTTTACTTTCAAAAAAAAGTCTGAATTGGCTTCATTTGCTGATTGCTTACTTGGATTCAATAAAGAATTCAAAATGGATTATGAAATGTATAATGCACCCTTTGGTATAAGAGATGAGAAACCCAAATCCAGCAGCAAAGGACTTGTTACTACTATTCATCCCAATCACAACAGTATTCCTAATATCTCACTAACATTAAAAAATAGCCAACATGGAAAAGAATATCGGTTTTCAGGGAAAATGTATTCATTACCATTCTCTGTTCCTTCAGAAATCTGGGCGACAAGGATTGAAACAGCTTTATTCGAGATTGTGTTAAGAAGCCATGGTGATGGTTTCAATGGTTTCCAAAGCAAAAACTTCTTCAACAATGATATTAAAGTAAGCTTTCGAGAACTGTACAACTTTTTGAGTTATCTTTATTTTTCCTATAAATCAGAGAAAACATATATCAAGCTTGAGTCTGATTCTGCAAAAAAACCTGTAGAGATCTGTTTGGATAAACCGATATCAAAAATTCCGAACGACGTTTCGTTCATATATAAGGCAATAGAATCTACTTACTTAAGAATTAGAGAGTACAATCTTGATGAGTTAGAAGTTTCAACAAAAGATATCATTTCGAATATCGGCCAATGTTATTGCATAAGCATTTTGAATAAATCCTTCAAGCCTGAGTATAGGTTAAACTTTGAGAGCGGAAACACAAAAATTATGAATGCTAACGTTGTCATCTTCAATGCAACGGTTAGATTCAAGGGGAAAAGTTTTGTAGTTTTTGTTGCTTTTTTCGGATCAATTAAAAGAAACAAGGAAAACCAATTCGAAGGAAAGTTTATCCGTTCCCAATTTCTAGGGGAATACATAGTCGATTCTGACAGCATAGAAAAGGAGGAATTTTTTAATTCTGAAGAAAATAGATTTAGAATAGAACTTACGAAACAAGGTTATAGTGTTTTATAAATTAGGTAATTTTTTCATTAATAAAGAGAATAAGGGATCAAAGGCCTTTTTAGATTTAACGGATTTGGCCTCATGAGATAAATTAAAAATCTCACGGTTTAAACAATGGTAAGTAGTGGACATTTTTGGGCAGAAACGCGGATTTTGGATTCATTGATTAACCACTAATGAACACGAATGTACACAGAGTATTATAAAACAGTCAT
>CAZQXE010000228.1:0-5061 GCA_964597115.1 uncultured Pirellulales bacterium
AATACACTTTTAAACTGCGGAATTACAATCGTCATAACTCCCAATAACATCATGAACATAAAGACCATTAATATCACCGGATAGAGTGGGTGAACCGGCCTGATTTTTCTTCTCTCATTGATTTTGGCAAGCATATCGGTCTCGATTGCCTGTATTGCAAAAGGAAGCTGATCTATCCTCTCGGCAGCAGCTATCATTGAAACCGCGTAGCCGGGACACATTGGATAACCCCGTTTTATAGACTCGCTCAAGGAATAACCCTGGACAAACCATTTGTGTATTCGCCGCAGGATTCTTGATTGTTTGTCTGTACATCCGCTTGCCGCCGATTCCAGCGCCATCGGCAGGGGAAGGTTTTGTCGAATGCTCGAACCAATCGTCGAAATAACATAAGCAGCCGTTGCATGATGTGAGGTTATGCCATAAGCTATAATCGAACTTATAAAAACAATACAGAAAACAATACCTACTATACCAAGCGGCCCAAAAACAATACTCAAAGAAATAAATAAGAGCAGGAAAAAAATTATTATTAAAAGCCATCTCACACATATTTGAGGCCATTGGGGGTAATCATCCCGGTGTTTTGACATCAATATGGCTATAAAAGTCGAAAAGATAATAACACATGCAATCGAACCGGCAATTATATCTTCGTCTAAAGCCGCATTAACAATCAACATTAAGACTACAAACGGAAGTGTCACCAATGCTATAGCCGGTTTCTTCAATCCGAGATAAACATACAAAACCAAAAATGATGTTGTAAGAATTATTGACATAATTTAACCGCCGGAAGATAAAGTCGTTACTACCTGAATCATCGGTGCAAAAATCGCAAGAATTGTCAATGCCAGAAAACCTCCAACACACATCAACATAACAGGTAGCAATACAGCCTGCAATCTTGACTGGCCATACTGTGCCTGTTCATTATACATCTGACCAAGACTGTATAGATTATCCTGAAGCTCGTTGCGCTGCGTGCCTAACTGTATCGAATATAAAAACAGTCTCGGTATAGTCCTGCAAAACTGACCTGCCTCTAAAATATTAGCCCCATGCTCGACTTGATCTGCAAGGACCTTGCTCTCGAACATAAGTTTCTCGCTTCCCGTAGAACCGGAGCTTAATCTCAGTGACGTCGGCATATCAGAACCTGCCGCAATCATTATCGCCATTGCCTCGGCCATCCTGCTGAGGATGCTGCTGCGATATACTCGCCCTATGACCGGAACTTTCAAAAGAATCGATTCCTTCAATCTGCGACCACCCGAGTACGTCGAAAGAGAGGCGAAAGAGAGAATGATTGCGGCAATAATCAATCCTATCGTTATCCAGACGGTGACTACATTATCAGACATACTTAAAAAAAGCTCCGTAATTGCCGGCAGTCTACTACCAGCCATTTCATGCAGTACCTCGTCGAACTGCGGGATTATGAACATAAATACACCCGTTATGATAATCGAAGCGAGAAACAGAATGACCGCCGGATAACTCATCGCCTCAAAAATAATCCTTCTCGTTTGACCAGACATCTCCAGGTGCCTGTTCAGACTGGTCAGCATCTCACTCAATCTGCCCGTTTCCACTCCCGCTTTTAATATTCGTCCGTAAAGTGGTGGAAAACGCTTCTGCCTTTTTTCAAACGCTTCCTCGATACTCACACCCGCCTCAAGTTCCTCGGCAATAGCTTCGACGAGCCTGCGCATTGATTTGGAAGTGACATCGCCGGCAAGCTCTCGAAGGCCTCTTTCCAGAGGGATTCCGGCCTTGGTTATTGAGGCCAACTGCTGATTGAAGAGTAGAAACTCATTTCTGCCGATGGCAGTTTTCGGTTTCTTCGCTTTGGCCTTTTCGATGGAATTTACGACAAGCTGCATTTGTTTGAGCAGCTCGTCCGCCTCTTCGCGTGAACCGGCCTCAAGCGTACCTTTCATCAGCCTACCAGCCGATGTCAGCGCGTTATATTCGAATGTCGCCATTTTGGATCCTCGTATATCAAACTACTTTTTTAAAACAATCTCATACTGAACTGAATCCCTTTCGTCGCCTCCTTCGGGAATCGCCGATTTTAATATTGCACCCGCATCCGTCCGGCGATAGTCAAAAGCCTCACCGCTGACAAGGTCCTTCGGTACATCGACCTCGCTTATGTCGCTTAGCTTCTCCGGCAACTGGCCTTCATGGATTGCCGCATAGTGTCGTACCGCTTCTACACTCTGCAATGCATTCAGGTGGTTATCGAACCTCTTTGCAATCAAACGTGACCTGTCATGAGCCGGTTCTAATTGCTTTTCGAATTCATTTCGGAGCTGAGAATTATAATTTTTGAGATTTTCCTTCTCGTTCGCTATCGCTTTTTCTATTTCGATAAACGGCCTCGGTAAATTTGCTAACGCCGGGTACAAATTAGGCGAATCCTTTTGCTGTACTAACTGTTCGATTTCTCCACACATCAACCCACCGGCTGCTATTCCAAGAAGCCCTTGTATAATCGTCGGGCCTTGTCCCAGATGCCTGGCCATTCCAAATCCCGTCTGCATCGCAACAACTGCTCCATCATACTGTCCCCGGCTAATCTCCAGTCTCGCCCATAATCGGATGACAAAAGCAAGCTCTCGGTACTTATTAAGATTCGCAGGCTGCATACCCGGTTTCCAATCGGGCCAGTTACAATCTTTGCACCTCACCGCCCGTGCCACGAGTTTTAGACTATCCAAACACTGCTGTAACACCTCATCCGCCTTCTCTTGTGGCAGTTCTTTTAGTGGGAGATTTAACCACTGCTTTACCTGCTCTGAGTCGAAATCTTTCGGCATCGATTCAATAGCTTTTTCATATAACGGTACTGCATCCGCATCGATTTGCTGGTCAGCTTTGGACAAAAGCTGGTACTTTTGTGTCGATTCCGGAATCTTAGTCGGATAAAGCGAAAGTTCAACCGTTTTTGCATTAACCTCAACCACGATTAATGAAAGGACGATGGCACAAACACGCGCACGTTTCATAAAAATCTCCCTCTAAATATCGTCAGACACATTGATATAATCATGCCATTGTTTTTCCATATCTTTTAATTCAATCCCGTATATCTGACTACAGGCCTTCTCTATATCAGACTTTTTCTGTGACTTCGTGACGGAAACATAAAACTTCTTGAACTTCTCTACGTCTTTGGTAAGAAGGAAATCTATTAATATTACAAGCTCCTCGCAGCTTCCTTCCGACTGCAATATCTCAAGAAGCGAATCCAATTTCCCTTCACTCAATTGACGCTTCAGAACTCTCGTTGTCTCGGGAACGGGCATATTGTGTACTTCAAAGTAAGCTGCTAATGATTCGACAATACCTCCCTGATTCGAACTGTAATTGGGAAAGTGATACGAAAATATATGCGCCAACTCGTGATGAGGATCAGTTTCATATTCCTCGTTATACACTTCGCAGATGTGTTTGTTATTCCTCGTATTTGCCGGTGTCCAGGAAGTGCCGCTGCCTAAAGCCTTGGCTTCCATGTCCGGGTATAAATCAATAGTCACAATTTCAGGCAGCTCCATCTTTAGCACATCGCTCAATCTCCGATAAGCTGTTTCTCGCTCACTGACGGCCTTGTCTAAATGCTTCTCAGCATAAGAACCCGGCCGATATCTTAACAGGAAATGCTCCGTCTTTTTTTGTACCGTTAGTTTGGCCCGCTCTTCCACAGGAGCATGAATCGGAATGACGCACCGGCCTTGCTCAGCAGCAAGATTGAGATATATCGAACCATAACCAACAAGTGTCATGTCCCAATCGCGAACATCGCGTCCGTTCGGTTTGATGTCCTCTTTAAGCGGTACAAATAATGAATAAACCAGAACAGGCCCGGGTCCCACAGGAGGAATATTATAAGGGACAGTGATACTCGCAGTATCTCCTGCGGGTATTTTCTCGATAGTATCGAAGAAAAAACCACGCTGCCGAGCTAATGGTCCCTTCGTCTCTATGTTCTCCGGATCATTTAGCGCAATGTATGCTCTGAGCATTGCATCCCGCTCTGTGATATTCCGTACCTTAAATACTACAAAATTTCCATTGTCTTCGGAATGTTCCGGTTGAATCTCCTTAACTTCAAAAAACTCATTTTCCACGCTTATCGAGTCTATTTCCTTTGAAGGAGCCTTGGATACATGAAAGGGATCTATCGTGACAACTACGGTTCTACATGAAACAGAAGGATCGAAATCACTTGATGGCTCACTCATTCTCAACAAGAACTTTATAGGTCTCGTGATCGCCGCGATAGGCACAATAGTATCTATCAATCGTTTCTGGTTAGCAGCTAAAGCATAGCAAACTCCCATTCCTGAATTGCTGTAACCTTTTATTTTACTTTCGGTCCTGTAATTGACCTTCATATAAAGTGTTTCTGTTGTCAGATTCTCAACCGGCAGATTAAGTCGGACTACCGGAAAAAGACCTAAAAACCAGGGCACACCGTAAAAGGCATTGCTATCTATCGTCAATTCACCAACCGATATCTCCTGCTTCCATTTTTCGGGAATCGTCACCTCATATGATTTTGAGGATACAGAACCGGCACAGCCGACCGCAAAAACCGTGACGACTAAACTGCAAAACAAAACAAGCCTTAAGTCTAACTTCTGTCCATTAAACATATTTTCCTATTCCAAATATTGTTTTAACCCTTTCTCAGTCAGCGATTCCACAGACCTTGTTTAATTCTTCCTGCGTTGTGACACCTTCACCGACAAGACGCTTGCCGTCTGTAAGCATATTTGTGTGGCCTTTGCTTTCGAGCAGTTTTTCAAGCTCATCCAGATCAGCCTTGGCCAAAATGGCCTTCCGCAACTGACTATCTAATTGAGCCATCTCCGCTATGAGTACGCGCCCTTTGTAGCCGGTATGAAAACAATCATCACACCCGGTCGTTTTTGGCAGGCCCGTATTCTCATCTGTTTGTTTAAATTTTTCGCAAAGTTTTATAAAAAGTATCTGGTTAATAACTGCCGAGACACTTGAGGTTAACAGGTAAGGCTCGATACCCATCTACAG
>CAZQXE010000229.1:0-5041 GCA_964597115.1 uncultured Pirellulales bacterium
ATGCAACGGCTGCTTATGTTATTTCGACGATTGGTTCGAGCATTCGACAAAACCTGCCCCTGCCCATGGCGCTGGAGTCGGCGGCAAGCGGATGTACAGACAAGCAATCAACAATACTGCGGCGAATACACAAATGGCTCGTCCAGGGTTATTCCTTGAGCGAATCCATCAAACGAGGTTATCCGATGTGTCCCGGCTATGCGGTTGCAATGATAGCTGCTGCTGAGCGGATAGATCAGCTTCCTTTTGCAATACAGGCAATCGAGACCGATATGATTGCCAAGACAAATGAGCGGAGAAAAATCAGGCCGGTTCACCCTTTTTATCCGTTAATTTTAATGACTTTTATGTTCATGATGCTGCTTGGAGTAATGACATTTGTAATTCCGCAGTTTAGAAGTGTATTGACGGAAATGATCGAAGGAGCGAAACTACCATTTGCTACAAGATTGCTAATGGATATTTCGAGGTTCATTGCGTATGATTATGGCTGGCTGATTGGATTGGTACTTTTAGTAACCGTATTTATTTTGTTTCCCTTCTGGTTATACGGCAGGTTCAGACCTCGGCGACCTGACAAACCTTATCTGCTTTCACGAATGGGTGACTTTATCAAATGGCATTTGCCCATTTTGCATGTATTTGAGAAGAATTATTCGCTCGTTCAGGTTATAGAACTCCTTCGGCTGTCACTGAATGCCGGTTGCGCGGTTAACGAAGCAATATCTAATACGCTTGGTCTGGATTTGAACAACTGTTTCAGAGAGAGACTTAAAAGATGGCTGCAGAAGGTAGAGCGAGGTGGCAATATCACTGATGCTGCCAAAGAGAGCAAATTGGGCTCTCCCCTGGCCTGGGCTTTTAATGACAAGGTCAATCAGGGTAATACTCCGGTTATATTAGAAACACTTGAGAATTTCTATCGCTTGAATTACAGCTACAGCGTTAACCTTGCCCGGTACATAATGTGGCCGTGTATAATCCTTGCTATGGGATTAATAGTTGGGTTTGTAGTGTATGCTATATATTCTCCGTGTATTGCAATTATCACTAATTTGTCGAACTCAATAATACCATAAAAGGTTTAAATGGAGCAAAGCGGTGTCCTGTAAAAACGGAAAATATGGTGGTTTCCTGGCGGTTGAACTGATGGTTGCGTTCTCTATCCTGGGATTGATTTTGGTTTCTCTGGCAGTGTCGCTCTATGGATTTGGAAAGTTCAATCGCTATCAGTTGGTAAGACAGCAATGTACCTCGGCGGCACAGGCTGAACTCGATAGCATAGCAGCGACCGGCAAACCGGTTCCCGATGAAGATTTTGAGCGGCTTTGGCCCAAGCTTAGTGTTTCTATCGAAGAATCAGCGGGTACGGGTCAATGGCAGGCAATGAAATTTGTGGAAGTGACAGCGAGCGGTAAAAGCTTACGTAAGGAAGTGAAAGTCCGGTTGTCCAGATACATTTTAGATGACAAGCAATCAGACGGGGAGGTGAGATAAATATGCGTAAAGGTTTTACTCTCGTAGAATTGTTAGTAGTAATAATCGTTCTCCCGATCTTTATGCTGGCTTTCGATAAGATGTTCAAGACAGTTGCCAAAGACATTCCACGTTCGTATCGGGTTGTCAATGAGAACATAACTTTGCTTAATATGCTGGCGAAACTGCAGCAGGACATAGACCTTGCGAAGGGATTGCCGAGCTCATACGGTAGTTATAGCATCAGTGATGAGCAGTTTTTGATTGAGCAGGCCGACTGTGTGATTTGCTATCAGTTCAAAGATGATAAGGTTCTTAGATATAAGCTGACTGATTTAACCGACAGCAATGAAGAAGTCGAAGATTTCTGGATACTGCCCCATGCAAGTATACAATGGCAGGTCTGGAAGCGGAACGGCAGCGGTTATGCCATAGAGATTAAAACGCATATTGAGTATAACGTTCTTGGCCATCTGGAAAAGAAGCTGGCTAATTCGTACATTTATTATGTAGGCGCTTTTTGAGAGGACGTGAAGTAAGAATGAAAAAACTCAAACGAGATGGTTTTATCCTGTTACTTATAATAACGGTAATAGCGCTGATCGGGATTCAGTTGTCCGTTTTGGCTGCTGTCTCGAACATAATGTTGTTCCAGTCGGATGAGGCTTATCTTCAGGCTTGTGAGCGAAACATAATGGCGAGCGGCCGGGCGTGGGCGAGACAGAATATCCGAAATAAAAGTAGTGAATCTTTAAATAAAACTGTAGAATTGGACGTGACCGAAATGAATATTCGCGGCTCAGTCCTGAACGTTACTATAAGTACCTCCACAGGCGGAGAGCCGGAAGTTCGAATAAATACATCGTGTACTCGCGGCAGGCAAACTATCAAACGCGATAAAAAATATAAAATCGAGTTATGATAAGCAGGAAACAACTCTTAGAGCACGCCAAAAGTCAACAGGCCACCGATATACATATTTGTGCCGATGCTCCCATACTTTTTAGAGTGGGAGGGAAATTGGTCCCTATTACAAAAGAGAAATTAACGGCCCAGCAGAGCCGGGAGATGTCACTGGAATTGCTGACCGAGGACCAGAAAAAAAAGTTTGAGGAAAATCTGGATTATGACTTAATGTTGGCTGATGGAATCGGTCGGTATCGGATAAACGTCGGCTATTTTAACGGCGAAGTGGGTTCCACGATTCGTATTCTTCCTACGAGGCCAAGAACAATCGAAGAGTTATTTCTTCCCGATGCCGTCAAGGACCTGATGAGCAGAACAAAAGGATTGGTGCTGATAACCGGGAGCACAAGCCAGGGTAAAACAACGACAATGGCGGCGATGATCGATGAAATAAACTCGACATGCGATAAGCACATTGTCACTATCGAAGATCCAATTGAGTACGTGCACACAAATAAGGTGGGGATCGTCAGACAAAGAGAAGTTGGCAGAGATACTCAATCATTTTACAGCGGCCTGAGAGCTGCTTTAAGGCAGGACCCTGATGTTATCGCAATCGGCGAGATGAGAGACTATGAGACTATTAAGATTGCTCTCGCGGCTGCTGAAACCGGCGTGCTGGTTCTTTCAACCCTGCACGTTATATCGATCGATAAGATTATCGAAAGGCTCTTAAGTTACGCCACCATATCCGATGAGGGACAATTAAGGTTTCTTTTAGCGGAATCTTTGCAGGGAATGATTCATCAGGAGCTGATTCCAACGGTAAACAGCGAGCAAAGAGTAGCCTGCGAAGTATTAATCGTAACCAACGCAGCGAAGAATATTATCAGAAGAAAAGGCGGATTCTTCCTGAGAACTGTAATCGAGACCGGCAAGAAACACGGCATGGTTACAATGACGGAATCCGTGAACGCCCTTTTAGAAGCCGGCACAATAAGCGAAGGTGTTGCAAAATCCGTCCTGGCAAACTATAAATAACAACAGCGTAAAATTCTAATTCGCGAAACAGTGTTATTTAGTGCCGGCTGAAATGGAAAAACAAGCAAGGGCTTATCTTTGTGCTGCTGTTGTTGTTTTGACGTGGTCCACCATTGCGTCAGCTATTAAAATCTCCTTTCGTTATTTAGATATCTTGCCCCTTTTATTCTACGCTTCATTTTTTTCAACGTTCACTTTCTTTTTTTGTCTGTTGTTTTCAAAAAAACTCATTTTACTAAAGACCCTTTCAAAGAAAGATTATTTGCGTTCTGCGATACTCGGTTTTCTTAATCCTTTCCTTTACTACATCGTATTGTTAAAAGCATATTCGATTTTGCCCGCCCAACAGGCCCAGCCGATAAACTTCGTTTGGCCGATAACGCTTGTTCTGCTGTCAATACCGATACTGAAGCAGAAAATCAGGGCGAGAGACTTTCTTGCGATTGTCATCGGCTTTATGGGTGTTCTTATCATTTCAACACGTGGCGATATTGCGAATTTCGGTTCCATGAATCCGGTCGGAGTGTCTCTCGCGCTTGTAAGCACAATAATCTGGTCGCTGTTTTGGATATATAACGTAAAAGATGAACGTAACGAAGTTGTCGTGTTATTCCTGAACTTTGCATTTGGTACATTTTATATCCTTATTACGATGTTAATATTTTCTCAAATCATAGCTGTAAGTTTTAGGGGCCTGCTCGGTGCGGCCTATATCGGGTTATTTGAAATGGGAATTACTTTTTTGCTCTGGCTGAAGGCATTAAAACTTTCAAAAACAACAGCGCACATAGCGAATTTAATTTACCTGGTTCCTTTCCTTTCTCTTATAGTAATTCATTTCGCAATCGGAGAAGAAATTCTTCTCTCGACAATAACAGGTTTAATTTTCATCGTCGCCGGCATCATATTGCAGAAAATATAAGCCTTACTTGATGATTTCTTCGATTGTCCGTGCAACCACGTAATCCGGCAGTCTTTGCAGGCCGGGCTTTGCTTCATACGTAGTTATAATGCTCTTATCCGGGAACGCTCCCACTTCTTTTATCAACTCCCCTGCCAGTATTTGCAATCTCTCCTCTGTTGCCTCTGCTTCTGTTTTTCTGCGAGCCGCTTCAACAAGAGACTGGAATTCCGCCCTGCTATCGTACCAGTTGAGCTGCAGCTCCAGTTCGAATGCTTCCTTTGCTCTGCTGCGGTCAAATGTGTATTGAATCCCAATCGGATTGTAAGTCTCTATACGTTCATCTATAAAAGCCAGGCAGGCGTCCCGATATGCGGCGAATTTATCTTCGTCGAAATCATGGAAGCCGCGTAACGAAATCTCCTCTGCTATCAGCTCATCGATTCTTTTGGCCAGAAGGTCCTTCCTGTCGTCCAGTAGCTCGTACAGGGCTTCATAATACGCCTTTAATAGTAAACTCGTTTCACTCATCAGCTTTCCTTACTATTTGCCACGTTTTGTATAAAATTTCCATAAAATGTCAATCCCGCACCAATTTAGCCCCCAGCCCTGTGCTGGGGGAAATTGGCTTTGAATTGGCTTTGTTTTTTCGTAGCCTCGGTCCACTATAATCTCCGTAAACCATTGTTAATATTGACTTAACGTCATTTTGCCCTT
>CAZQXE010000230.1:0-5032 GCA_964597115.1 uncultured Pirellulales bacterium
TTTGAATTAATCGATTACTAAGTTTTATACACTTCATAAATTCAGCCTTTTGATGGAATTGAGTTGACCGAATGGGGCTGGTCTGCAATTATATATTGTTCTAAAGCATCATTTTTGCGTTGTTATATTAGGAACTTTTTGGGGCTGTAGTGGTCTAAATGAGGAGAGAAGCTGTGACGGAAGCAGCAAATATGGATATCCGCCGCGGGCGTATATCTGAAAGACGTAACAGTATTGATGATACGGTCTTAATCAGACAATGTCGGCAGGGCGATTCTGCGTCAATGGAACGACTCATTCTAAGGTATCAGAATCGCATATACAACGTCATATTGAGAATATGTACCGATGCCGAAGATGCCGCGGAACTCACGCAGGAGACATTTGTCAAAGTAATAGAGAATATAGATAAGTTCGAGGGTAGAAGCGGTTTTTACACTTGGGCGTTTAGAATAGCTGTTAATCTGACCCTGAATTACTGCCAAAGGAATGCGAAACTGACACTTCGGTCGCTTGATACCGAAGAAGAACAGTACAACAGCCAGACAAAGCAGACGTTGAGCCAGTTTCTTAGAGATGATAGCTCGCCGGATCCTGAGGCGGTGGCTCAAAAAAAGGAATTGTACGAGATTGCTTTTAAATCGTTAATGAAATTGGATGATGCACAGAGGGCCGTCGTTGTCTTGCGAGATATCGAAGGTATGGATTATGCCCAGATTGCAAAAGTTTTGGATATTGAGTTAGGGACGGTTAGAAGCAGGTTAAGTCGGGCCAGAAGTAAGCTTAGACAGATTTTGGAGGCCATTGTGCGATGAAAGAAAATCCGGATATGGGTATCGGCCACGGGCGGAATTCTGACAAGCGCATTGATGAATTACTCAGTAGCTTTATCGATGGTGAGCTAACAGTTACTCAACAGACCGAGGTAAAGCACCTGATATCGCAGGATACGGAAGTTGCCCGAAGGATGCGTCAACTCCAAAAATGTAAGACTTTAGTAAGTTCTCTACCTCGCGCTAAAGCTCCGGCCAGGATCTTAACAGAAATAACAACTTCATTGGCCGGCAGAGCACTGCTTAGCGAGCATTCATCGACTTTTAGCAAGAGTGCCGGAACCAGACATTTGATGATTCGCAAAGTTCTGTCTGCAGTTGCTATGATCTCACTCGTTGCTGTTTTAGCAGCGGTAATTTACACAATTGTAGCTCCGGAAACTATCCAGGATAGGCCGATTGTTGTTGTGAACAGGGAGCTCCCGGAAAAAGTTGAGACAATAGAAGCCTCACCGAGAATGGTTGCAGCAGAATTTCATGGCAGGCTTGAGTTGAGTACGAATGACCTGGTTGCCGTTAACGGATTCATTAATATGGCGATCGAAGACCGGGGTTTATTATTTTCTGTCAGCCCGGCAAATCGGCAGGACAAATGCATCTATTCTCTTAGTTGTAGTAATGAAGACCTGGGAATGCTGTTGTCTGATTTGGATAGCATTTGGGCCGAGTTCGATTCGACAACATTGTTTGTTAACACCGAAGAGTTTGCAAAGACAGTCATGGTTGAGGCTGTTACTACCGAGCAAATTGCTGATATTGTCGGCCAGGATACTTCCGAAAAAGCTGTCTCATTAGCAAAAGATTTAGCTGTCTTGAACAATATAGACGAGCGTTTGCCCGGCGGAGAGATCCTGACTGCGATAAACGATGGAAGCCTGAGTTTGCACGAGCAATGGCGGGTACCAAGAGTACGACTGACTGGCGGCGAGCGTAAAACGATTGATAAGCCGGTAAACCGTGCAGGTGATGAGACAACGGAAACAATTCATTTGACTATTATAGTAGACAGATAAGGATGCTTGATACAGGGAAGTGTTGTTTAGTAGTTGTTGATGTCCAGGGCAAGCTGGCGCAGTTAATGCACAGCAAAGAGGCGCTGTTCAAGAACATTCAAATTTTCATCAAAGCCGCTAATATCCTGAGCATTCCGATTCTATGGTGTCAACAATGCCCCGATTCTCTTGGTCCAACGGTCCCCGAAATAGCTGAGCTGCTCTCCGACAACGAGCCGATAAACAAAGCGGCTTTTAGTTGTTGTGGAGCCGAACAATTTAACAACATGTTGAACAAGTTAAACCGAAATCAGGTTATTTTATGCGGCATAGAAACTCACGTCTGTATATATCAAACGGCTGTTGATTTACTCCTAAAGGGCTTTTCTGTGGATGTTATTGCCGATGCTGTCTCTTCGAGAACACTTGAGAACAAGCAGATTGGAATTGACAGGATAGCCTCTGAGGGAGCAAATATAAGCTGCATTGAAATGACCTTATTCGAGCTTTTAAAAACCGCAGAACATCCCCAATTCAAAAACATCGCTAAGTTAATAAAGTGAAAAATATTATTGATTAGTTGTGATCTTCTTTATATCAGGAACGACGTATCTTGATTTTTATTTTTTGTAAGTAGTGATATAAAGGTGCAATCAGGCCAAAGCCATAAATCAAATTTTCGATCAGTTTATAACTGAAAAGTTTGTCATCTATCTTTCTGTTACAAACCAGATACATATTTTTCCTCTGGTACCAGTCCTGGATTTGTTTAGGTTTGCTTTTATCAATTATTCTCTTGTATTTTTCGCCTTCCAAAACAAAAGTCCGTTGCTTTGCAAAGAAAGAAATCACCTTTAAAAATTCTTCAGGATTTTCGTCGATTATTTCACGAAACTTACTCATTATTGCCGGTGCGGCGTTGTAAAATCCCATGCCGTATCGATATGAATTCACAGAAAGCTCGAAAAAATAGCCGCTGACGAGTGTTGTCCAGTCTTTGTTCTGATTCTTAAAGGTAATCCACACGGTGCTTCTGAAAGGAGATTTATCTTTGGAAAATCTTGTGTCACGATAAATCCTTGAAATGGTCTTATTCACGGCGGGGGTGATTTCAAAACACGGATCGATATCCAGCATGAAATCGCCCAAATCCGTAACCAAATCCCGCAATGGCTGAAGAACATATTCTTCGTAATCAGCTCTGTGTTTTTGAAACCAGGTCTTGTTGTTGTTTGCTTCGAGGCTTTTGAGAAATTTCAGTGTCTTGCGGGAAAAACCATTGAAGCATCTCTGCTGTTCATCGATTATTTTTAGAAGGTTTTTCATTGGTCCATTTTGCTTTCATATTCGGTCAGGTTTTTTAGAATTAGCTCCAAATCCTTCTCGAACCGGGTTATTTGACTTTCGGAAAATCCCTTGTAGAAAAAGGTAGAATGTTCCTGTGAAAGCTCGACGTATTTTTTTTCGAGGTTTTTGTCTTTATTCGTTCGTTTTATCAGGATGATTCGCCTGTCCTTTTTGGAGCGTTCCCGTTTTACATACCCCATCCCTTCGAGCCTATCGAGCATGCTCGTCAGAGTGGATTTCTTCAGTTGCGTTTTTTTGGCAAGCTCATTGATTGAAATGTTGTCCTGTTGCCAGAGCGCGAACATAATCCTGCCCTGGGCGGAATTGATCTCGATGCCATACCTGTTGAGCATCCGCTCGAATATTCTGCCCGCAACCTGGCGTATTTTGGCCATCAAAAAGCCTGATTGTCGCTGTTGTTTCATTGTCTTTGCCATATTAATAACCGCCGGTTTCTTCTTTTTTCGATTTTATGTTCTTTGCTCAGCAGATTCGTCCTAATAAGTTATTGGGGATTTGGGACAGAGCGATGCGCATGAAAGACCTTCCATTGGCTGTCTTTTAGGGTAAAAATAATCGTTTCGGCAAAGGATATATTGAATTGACGTCCATCTTCAATAACTGTGGCAGAGGTTGTCCCATCGGCTACCCAAACGGCTAAAGTTGGGGAAATTACGGTAATATGTTTATTGTTAAATGTGTAAGATAGGTTCTTGAGCCCCTGGAGACCTTGCTTTGTCGCGTCCAATGCCTCCTGTCGTGTCATAGTTATTCTGCCGTCTTGAATAATGACGCCTTTACACATATCAAGGACATGATTGAACAATGCATCTGCATCCGAATTTTCCGCGGCCTTGACCATTTCAACGTGCACTTTCAGAATCTCTTGTTCAATGGCCTTCTGTTGTTCGGGTGAAAGGGAGCTTGCATTGTCCTGCATTGCCCAAACGACTGAAACGAGACACAAAACAAGAATTACTTTCAATTTGTTATTCATGAATTTTCCTTTCAGCAAAAATCTTCGCTTAAATTATTATTTTATTTCCTGGACTACAGCTTGAATTCAAAAGGTCCTTCTTTGTACCATCCTTTTGCAAATGAGGGCGATAATTTGATTACTGTAAATTCAGGATCTTCGGCGCCACCTTTCCAGTGCATTTCCCAGCCGTCCTGCCAGAGCTGTTTCTTGAATTCCTTATCTGTAATTTCCTCTACTTGGCCGCCGAGCATCAGCGTATGAAACTCACCTGGATTGCATAAATAAGCTGTGACCTTCGGATCGGCCTGGATTTGCTGCATTTTGGGGGACGATTTGCTGGTTATTAAGTAAATATTAAAATCATCTCCCTTGTGTTGTGCGATAATCTCTGCCGCGACGGGATTTTCTTTTTTGTTTCTCAAATTAGACATCATTCTCGTGTGAGGATAACCGTCGCTACCGTTTGTGCTAAGATATATCGCATTAGCGGTTTCCATCAATTTCAAACATTCTTTTTTAATCTCTTTTTCTTCCATTTTTGTAGCTCCTTTTAGCACATTAACGTTTTTAATTACCCTTAAGCTGTCTATCTAAAAAAGTAATTATCTTTGCTACTGCTTTCGGATAATTCCGTATGATTTCTGAACTGTGGCCTTGAGGTACTATGAATAATTCAGACTCTATCTTTTGCGCAGTCAGTGTCCGGCTTACCTTCTCAGCTTGTGAAAATGGAACGTTTTGATCATTTTTAGAGTGTATAAGCAATGTTGCAGGATAATCTGAATTAATGTGATATATGGGCAGCAGTGCATCAACTCTTTTCTGGTTTGACCTGGGCTCAAAACCCAGAATTTCCCACGGCCACAGTCCATTTTCCAGCA
>CAZQXE010000231.1:0-1617 GCA_964597115.1 uncultured Pirellulales bacterium
CGGCTGGCTTGAATTCGACCTCACCTTGCTGTTCAAGGATAGAGTCCTGATTTTCAACGACTTCCCACTGATAGCCGGTGCTGGGATTTGATTCGAGAGTAACGACAAGAATCTGACCCTGTTCAAGTGCAACCTGGCTATCAGCATCTTCCTCATCGACATTGACTTCTTCCAAGCAATTCTCCTGTTCCCAGTAGGTCATAAATAATTCCAGGTCTAATCTATCAACGATACCGTCGCCATCAGGCAGAGGTGCAATGTCACAGAGTGGCTCATCCGTCTCCCAGAACTCAATGAGTATCACCAGATCATCGAGGTCGATGACTCCATCATCGTTGAAGTCGGCGACGGATTTTACACGATAAGATACCAGTCCGCCGGGCTCATCGAAGTTTACCGAACCAATCCACTTGGTCCCCCGATTATCAATTGCGATGGTATAAACAAGGTTATAGGGCATCCTGGAATTATGCTTATCGTACACAGTCCAGTTCACGCCGTCAAATCGTGCAAATCCCCCGACGGAAGCCGGAATGTGATCGCCGCTTCCCGTCCACACAGAACCATCAGCGTCAATCACAACCGCATAGACATCGTTGTGTGGCTGTCCCGAGTTCGATGTATTATATACCTCCCAGTTTGTTCCGTCGAACATCGCCAGTCCCCCGCCCAGCGGGCCGGATGTATGATTAGCAGTCCCAATCCACTTGTTCTGTTGAGCATCAATCGCAACGGCGTATATATTGTTGAACGGCAAGCCAGAGTTGTTTCTGTTGTATACTATCCAGTTTGTTCCATCGAACTTCGCCAGACCGCCGCCATATGTCCCGACCCATTTGTTCTGCTGGTCGTCGATGGCAACGGCATACACCTTGTTATTTGGTAATCCGGAATTTGATGAATTATAAACCGTCCAGTTTGTACCGTCATATAATACCAATCCCCCATCACTCCCAATCCAAAGATTTCCCTGAGCATCAAGAGTCAGTGCCTTGATATTATTATGCGGCAATTCAGAGTTTGACGTGTTATATACTATCCAGTCTTGACCATCGAAATATGCCAGGCCGCGCCCGACACCAAATAAGCCACCACCGGTACCAATCCATATACTCCCGTTCTCATCTGGTGCGAGAGCATATACGGCGTTATGAGGCAAGCCGGAGTTCGATGTGTTATAAACCGTCCAATTGTCCCCGTCAAACTTCGCCAAACCTCGGCCGACGCCGTAAGGATCACCCGTGCCAATCCATACATTTCCCCGGTCGTCACAGGCAAGGGCCGAGATGAGATTATAGGGCAGACCGGAATTAGAGGTACGATATACCGTCCACTCGGTTGTTTGTGACTCGAAGTCAGCGTTTGCTCGTCCGCCGCAAAGAAAAATGACGGACACAAATCCGATTAAAATATTGGTTCGCATTTTTACCGCTCCTTTCTTAAGGCCAATAATAACATATTAAAGGCAACAATTCAAGCAAAAATAAGCGTTTCCGGCTGGTCGGCCGATTCTTTGAAAAATTCAAGGTCGACCCCGTGAGATGGCGGCAGTTGGCCTATCTCATGGGGCGAAAAGAGAAAACTATCCTCCAGCCACTGCTTAATCTCCGGGCGATA
>CAZQXE010000231.1:1717-2798 GCA_964597115.1 uncultured Pirellulales bacterium
TATGGTCGCAGATAAAACCCGCGGGGATATCGATAATCTCGCGATGCATTTTAATGGTCCTCCCGCTTTCATGCCGCTCCGCATAACAGCTATCGCCTTCTCCATGAGCATACCATTTATGCCGGCTCAATCGTTCATAGTCGTCGGCGTCCACAATCGCGAACAAGCCCCGCGTCAAAGGTATAAGCCGAAAGCCGGCGCCGGCCAACAACAAATCATTGTCCAAATTATCGAATCCGTTCATTTCCGTACCCCAATTCCTTTTTCATAAGTGCCATGAAAACCGCCGCGGGTTTTTGGCCGTTCTGAGCTTCTTTGGCATAGTCCAGCACGCGGTCGAAAATGCCGGCGTCGAACCGGCCGCGAGCACAGCCCTCAACCAGCCAGTTGGTGACATTGTGAAAACATGTGCGGTCGGAGCGGGTTCGAGGACGGATAATGCGGCTTAGGGCGTCGTTGAAACTCAGCGCCTGAATCTGAGAGTCAGCCGAAAGTCCCCTGCTTTCGCAGGGGTAGACTTGTCCCCGCGTAAGCGGGGATCGAACCGAATTCGAAGAAGAAAAAGCACTTAATGGCGTATTCGAATTCGATATATTATCTTGCCTTTCCTTTCCGATTACGTTTCCTTTTCTTACCTTAGCTATTGCCTGGCCATTTTCGCTGCTATGGCTGTGCCATCTTTTCCTGGCCCCGCTAAGTCCCGCTTTGCTTTTGACTTGCCGAAATTTCTTTGCCTTTTTCAATTCTTTTGTCACACGTTTATGTTTAATCACGCCTTCGCGTGTCTGAAACTTTTTTGAGATTCTTTCCCAGATTTTTTCAAACTCTTCGCTCGTTTGACAGTTGCACAATCTGCCCAGGGCCTGCATATCGAACTCGCATTTGCCGGCGCCGGAATACAGATAGAATATCAGGCTGCAATACACTCCCCTTTCCGATGGTGACATTTGAATAAAGTCGATATCGGTAAGGAATGCATCCGATTCCAGTTGGACGAATTTGATTTTCATTGTGTCGTTCCGTTTTCAGCCGCAGGTTCAGACCCCGCAATAAACCTGTCCTGAGCAAAGTCGAAGGATTG
>CAZQXE010000231.1:2898-4998 GCA_964597115.1 uncultured Pirellulales bacterium
CAGCCGCAGGTTCAGACCCCGCAATAAACCTGTCCTGAGCAAAGTCGAAGGATTGCGGAGCTAAATATTGTTGAGCGATGTGTGTCAGTGCTGCTGCGTTTTTTTGCGCTTTGTTCTTTTCGCTGCCGCCCTGCCGAGCATGTGACAACGCGTTCTTGACTATCTCCCGCTGCTTATCGTCGAGAAAAAACACCATCGGACTCGCAAGGCTTTTACGGTTTATGTTTGCCGGCATGGTCGGTCTTTTTAGGTTGGTCAGCCGATTAATCTGTGTCGCCGTCTGCGGCAGCAGTTTCGCGAGCTTGCGGATTTCGATTTGTTTACTGAGCCGGCTCAGCAAAGCCAGCTTCTTTTGGAGCACATCCGAGCCGCCGAGACGATTAAGCGTCGCAAGCAGTACGTCAGCTTCATTATCGTCAACGTCCCAGACCAGCACGTCAGCCGTTTTATAACCGAGCTGCTGCAAAGCCTGCCGGCGATGATGGCCGTTAATTATCTCAAAGCTCTCGCCTTTCGGCCGAACAACTATCGGCTCGTATCGGCCGGTTCGCTCGATGTTGCGAACCAGCTTTGCAAAAATCTTCCTGCTCATCCGATTCGGATTGTCAGGATGAGCAACGAGCTTTTCGATCGGCAACGTTTGAATTTTATTTTCCATAATTATCCGTCCAAATATTTAGCCCTGCGTTTTATCGGGGGATTGATCGAGGGATCCTAATTTCGGATTGAACCATATGTAATAGACCGGTCGAGCAGTGAGCTTGCTTAAAATATACCTGAGACGTTCGAGGCCCTGCAGATTCTGCCCTCCGCCGAAGGTGCGCAAAAAATGACTGAACTCATTCTCAATGAATTCGGCTTCAGCAGCTTCGAGCCGGTCGAGCTTTTGCCGGGATTTTTCAGCGTCGATAAGCTCAGCATCCTCGATGCCGACCATGCTAAGCGCCTCGATAAGCCGGACGTTTTTGGCGGGTGCATTGGCGGTGTAAGCCTTCATTCCCGCCTTTTCAAAAAACGGATTAACCATCCCCATCACCGCCATCGCCTCAATGATGGGGACATTCATCAACGGCATCGTCTCGGCCACGAGTCGGCTCGCCAGGCCCAGACCGCGGAACCGTGGCTCGATAATCACCCTGCTGATCCGGCGAATGTCCCTGTTGAGAAGTGCCAGCCGCGTGCTCTTGTCGAAGCCGATATAGAAATTGTTCGTCGCGACGTTTCGCAGCTCCAGCTCCGGAGTTGTTGTCGAATAAACAATAACGCCGACAGGCTTTCCGTACAAGGCACCCGCCAGTGCCGGCTCGGGCTTGAGAGTAAAAATCGCTGTGAAAGGTCCGCGACCACTACGATAATGATAGTGTGCAAGCTGCTTATAGTCATCGTAACAGCCGGGGACAATTTGCATTTTTTTACAAACAGAACAGCTTCGCATTTTTACCTCATTGCGTTCTTGTAGATTACTTCCGTTGAGCCGGACAAATCCTTGACGACAAGGACATCCGGTGCCAGGTCCATGAGAATATCATCGTGGCTTGAGGCCAGAATAAATGTTGTGCGGTTCCGTTTCGCGAACTTGTGCAGATTACACGAAATCACCGCAGCGGTAATGCGGTCCAGCTCGGAGCAGAACTCGTCGGCAAAGACGAATCTTTTCTCCGCTGCCAGTGCCATCGCCAAACGGAAACGATATTTCTGTCCTGCACTGAGATTGCTTGGCTGATTGAGAATACAGAAACAGTCGTTCAGCCCTGCAATGCTGAGCAATCGAAGTGTTCCCACCAGAGAATCATCAATGCAATCGACCAGCGTTTTGTCACTCGGCAGCTCTATCTGGTCCAGGTTCACGCTTTCCGAGGCCGGAATCATTTTTTCAAGCTCACGCAACAAGACGGTTTTACCCGCTCCCGATGGGCCTGTTATATAGACGATGTCACCGTCATTGATTTGAAGCTTACAGTTGCGTGTGACTGGATCTTCCGTAAGCCTGTCCACCGTCAGGCCGAACATTCTGCAAGCCGCAGCGACCTTTTCGGTAATCGTGTCCTCCCACTTGTCCCGGAACGCCGGAATTGAAATGTCGTATGAATCACTCACTTT
>CAZQXE010000232.1:0-4968 GCA_964597115.1 uncultured Pirellulales bacterium
TGGAGATATTTCCATTCTCCCCCGTTTGATCACTCGAGCCATCAAAACTTAATTCGCCGGTTTGTTGATTCTGCTGAGCATAATTCCCAGGTGAATTGCCCCAGACATTATTAAATGTAAAATTAGAAGCATCCACTTCCCCATCCCAGAGTACACCACCTCCGGATCTTGCTTTACATATTATATTGTTTGTTATCTGACACAGACTAATCGGTGCATATATATTACCAGCCTGTCCCTCCCCGCCAATGAGCCCACAGTCATTGGCGACGATAGTGTTATTGCAAATGAGACCACCGAGTGTAAAAATGCCGCCACCCATATATGATGAGTTCTCGTAGATGATATTGTTGCAGATTGTCGGCTGACCAAAATAGCAAATAATACCACCTCCGGCATAAGCACTGTTGTTCTTGATAATGTTATGAGTAATCGTTGCACTACATTCGTAGCCCCCGATACCACCACCGACGGAAATCGCGAGATCCGCCTCAGTATTACCAATTAAATCCATCTCGCCATCGTTATCAGTGATGATATTCTTTGTAATAGTTGGTGAGGCACGATAGCAGTACACGCCTGCGCCCAGGAAAGTCTGGAGACCGGTTTCATTACTCATCTGGGTACTAACATCGCCAGCTCCGCCGGTGATTGTAAAGCCTGTTAATACCGCATCGTAAGTTTCACCATTTTCGAAAGTTACCACACTACCCATACCAACGGTAACTGCTCTACCTTGCTGCGTTGCCAATAGAATAGTAGAATCCACAATTTCAGGATCGTTGGGATCAAGGCTGGTAAGAACGATATCCTTGCCACTGAAGTTTATATTACCCTCATATGTGCCGGGTTCGACAATGACCACATCTCCATCACTACTGGCGTCTATTGCCTCCTGAATAGCCGTATATTCCGTCGGCACCAAACGAGTTTCCGCAGAAGCCGGCATTGTTACAAATAACAGCAAAGCAAAATTCAGTAAAATTATCCTTTTCATTCTCTTTTGCCCTTTCCGATGTGCTTAGCAGCTTAGGAACATAAATCTCATCGAATTTCGAAATTCATACTCAGTACAAGACGGTCATATTTTAAGAACTGCGGGAGATTACACGAATCTTCCGAGCCCGCCTCCATACCTCGGTTATATACAATCATAACAAAGAACGGCTTCTATGTCTACTTATAATGACGCTCAAGAGGGGTTTTCGTTACAAAACTATCGCTTTTTACCTGTAAAATTCAGCATTAAATGCTTTTTTTTATTCCAACCATTAGGTTTCTGCACACAGCTAACGCCTTACGGAGACTTGCTGGCTTGAATTGTCCCGCCATAAGCGCCCATATTTATCCGGCCACCGTTAGGCATCGGCTCCGCCGACCAATCTGAATCAGGATTACCGGTATCAATGCAGGGGCTCGTGACATCATCCTGAATCCAGCTATCGCTGATTGGATTATAGCGTCCCGCCTGAGACTTCAGATGGTAATCACCGTTAGCCGCATCGGCAAATAGCGGATCGGCGTCAATATTACCATCAGCTTCTTCAGGCCAGCCACCCTGGATATCGCTGTAGTTTATCGTCGCCAAATCACTTTCTATCTGAACGCCATTGTATTCGCTGCCGTTGAAGTATATTATCGAATTTTGGACCGTTGTCTCGCCACCCCAAATACCCTGCTGCAAATTACCTGTAATTGTACAATTAGTAATCATGGCGACGTTAGGCTGCCTGGTCTTCAATTGATATAACTCGATCCCTGCTCCGGCATTGTCAGAAACAACACAATTCGTTATCGTTAAACTACTCTTGCCCCACAATTTAATACCAGCTTTTCTATTGCCGGTAACGACACAGTTAGTAACAGTGACAGACGAATTATCAAAGCAATAAATGCCATTATTTCCATTCGTTACGGTAACGCCGCTGAGTATACAGTTAGCATTTCCGCCGCCGGGTAAATTTACGGCTGCATCTTGTCCCCTGCCATTGATAGTCGTAGCCTTTACGACGGCTTGATTATCCGGATTACTCGATCTGACCGTAATGTCCTTACCTTGAAAATCGATGCTTTCGTAATAAATTCCTTCACCAAGCACTATCTCATCGCCGACGGCAGCATCTTCTATAGCATCCCATATATAACCATATCTTCTTCCGGTACTCACATTCTCAATTGGCAAGGATAAATTCAAAGCACGGATAGGAATCGGATCGGCATAGATAGTAGTGCCATACTGGTCATAAGCCTTTATCGTCCACCAGGTTTCCTCGAATGGTAACGTGGTTATGACTTCGTTGGGCGGCATTGGTGTATCGGAAACGATGGTGTAGTCCATAACACGATGAGGATCCGAGCCAAACATGAGTTGGTATCCGGCTGCATTTTCACTTTCCCGGCACGTTAGAACTGCACCATCGGAATCTCCAACATCGACAGGACCAAGAAGCGTGACAGGCTCAGGCAACCCGGCGGGGAAATTTGGCTCATCGAAGAAATCCATATAACCAGAAGCGTTTGAGCCGTGCCAGTAGAACTTGTAGATCTCCCTGTTCGGTGTCGTCGCTAATTGAAGGTTTTTACCCGGGCCGACAACAGACCAGTACGCCCCGGCGACAACGCCTCCATTAAACTGATTCATATCATCAGACATCAGAGAATTCTTATACCATGTCGGAGGTGCTATGTGGTCACTTTCGGCAACCTTCACATTCAAAATGCTCGGATAAAAATACGGTCCTGTTCCCTCATATGTATCTACCCAACACTGCTCGGAATCAACCAAGCTTGCCAGGTAATCCTCGATACTCTCAGTATAATCTCTGCATCGGCCATCCAGGAAAGTAACTCTGTTTACTGCATATCTGGCATCCCGATACGTCAGATTCAGACGCAGGGCAACATCTATTGTCGGTTGTCCACCCGTGCTCCAGCCCATTGTCTGAATGGGTTGATTATAGTTTGGAGCCATTTGCGAGAGGTAGAGTATGATTAAATCGCCACATCTTTCGTAAGAGCCGGGAGCGTCAAAGTCCGGCTCATATGTAAAACTGAAAACATTGGCTTTCGCATTCCAATCTTCTGAATTCCACTTACCACCGCCAACAACACAATCTCCCCCACTGAAATAGAACACGGAAGGCTTGTTGGGATCGAAATCGTCACTTTCCAAACTCATAGCGGTCCTGACTAAAAACGAGGTTGGAACAATCCTGATTTCAGCAATATCAGGCAGGCTTTGATACTGACCGTCATATACGATTAGTTCAAACTCACATATCTGGACCGACTCCGTCTGAACAAAGCCGGAAACTGTTGGAGTGGCGGTGTTCGAGTCTGCAATTTCTACTAAAGGGCCGGAAACCTGCCGCCAATAATACAGTAATTCACCTGAATTGTCCGGATCATAAGACCCGGTGCCGTTAAGAACTACGGAATTCCCATCCGTGTACATAGGTAATCCGGCTTCGGCAATCGGAATACCATCATTCTCCAGGTCGACATCGTTATCATTCGGAAGCTGGGCAGTCGTTTCTGATGCCATCGCTCCTATTACCAACATCAAAGCAAGACTTAAAAGAATCGTTTTTTTCATTTTTATGTCCTTTCCAATGGTGCCATTATCTGCTTTTTAAAAATAGATAGATAACAGCTAATAAATTCGGCAAACAGGGCTAATATGAAGTAGATATAGCCCGCCTCCAAATATTTGCTAATATATTTTACATAAATAACGAATGTATTACTACTTAAATTTTCAACAATTATCCTTTCTTCAAATAACAGTTCAACCAAAAAGCTTCGTTCTAAGTAGAGGAAGTTTACTATTCAAATGTTACTAATTTGTTACGACTTTGTCCTTTTTCTGTGATTTCCTACTTTTTCCGCTCTTCGTTTGTGCAAAGAATTATTGGGAATTCCTGTCCCTTTCTTTATATCTTACATCTTTGTAATTACCTTACTGTTTACTTTATAAATCCACCTAAAGCGATTTCCGTTTCAAAATTACTTCGCTTGTACCAAAATAATCGGTTAATCGGTCATATCGATACGAGAGTAGCTTCGTCAGTGCAGCCGAAGTAGTTGTTAATGGTTACTGGGGAACTGGCAGGCCGAGCTCAGCGAGGACTTTTTTCATGTCTTCCCAAACCCTTCTGCGGTTTTCCGGTGAGTAATTTCGCAGTAAATAAGCGGTGTGATATGTGGCCATAAGTTTTGTTGGCGGTCTGCCGATGCCGGCGTAATATTCGTGGAACTGGCCACGTAACTGGCCTATCGATTTGGTGGTGTTTAAGAGCGTCTTGGCTGCGTGGGCGCCGAGCGCTACAATGATTTCCGGATCTATTATCTCAATCTGTCTCTGCAGAAAGGGAAGACAGCTTATTATCTCTTCCGCCCGTGGATCGCGATTCTCCGGCGGCCTGCATTTTAATATATTACCTATGAAAACATCGCTCCGCTTTAATCCACAGGCTTCGATTATTTTATTCAATAGCTGGCCTGCCCTTCCGACAAAAGGTCGACCTTGCGCATCTTCGTCCGCTCCGGGTGCTTCTCCAACGAACATTATTCGAGCATTCGAATTGCCCTCACCCGGCACCGCGTTTGTACGCAACGATCCAAGGTCGCATTTGCGACACTGACGTACTTGTTCAGCGATTTTTTCAAGCTCGACTGTTTTCTCTGCTACAGCCATATTGTCCTCCTGTTCCTGCGGTTCGCTTGCCCGGTCTTTACCCTTAGGTGTAAAGCCGCTAAAAAACTGCTCCATCTCAAGGTGCTGACGAACAACTTTGTTGACATTCACATCTTTTCCCATCGCAGCTAATTTTAGCAGTATTTGTATAGCTATGCAATATTTTTTGTCCTATAGCCGGATATTACCACACAAGTCTCCATATAGTCGCGATGCGCATAATCGAGTAGGCTGGGGCTTCACAGCCCCGGCCTCTCACACCACCCGGCAAG
>CAZQXE010000233.1:0-4944 GCA_964597115.1 uncultured Pirellulales bacterium
AAAAGGCTGGTTTGAATCCTGTGGATACCGGAGCACAATATGTTAAAATGCTATAAATAGCAATAATATCCAACTAAGGCTGAATAAATAGTCATGGATAGTGGGTAAAAAGTGCTGTATAGTAATTGCGAATACTGAAAAAAAGTGATCGCTAATAATAGATTGAAATTGAGGAAAAAGGCCTATGAAACTTGACGCGACAAAGATGAAGGATTGGCAGATCGCAGAGGTTGCCGAGGAAGGAATGAAACCTGTCATCCAACTTGCCGCTGAGATGGGCCTGCAAGAGGACGAATTGATCCCGATGGGGCGTAAGTTAGCAAAGGTCGACTACCAAAAAGCTCTTGGGCGCCTGGCAGGTGGCCCGACGGCGAAGTACATCGACGTTACTGCTATAACGCCGACACCTTTGGGTGAAGGCAAGACAACTACCACCGTGGGTCTGATCGAAGGCCTCGGCAAGCTGAACAAACGGGTCGTCGGGGCGATCCGCCAGCCCAGCGGTGGGCCGACCTTCAATATTAAAGGTTCAGCCGCCGGTGGGGGTCTGGCACAGTGTATTCCCTTAACGCCTTTTTCCATTCGCCTCACTGGCGATATCGACTGTATCACAAACGCACATAACCTCGCAATGATCGCTTTGACCTCGCGTATGCAGCACGAGAGAAACTATGACGATGCCAGGCTGGCAAAAAGCCATTTAAAACGAATAGATATCGATCCCGAAAGCGTCCAGATGAAATGGGCAATGGATTTTTGCGCTCAGGCGCTGCGCAACATCAGGATAGGCCGGGGCGGCAAGATGGACGGCTTCGAGATGGACTCGGGCTTCCAAATCACCGTATCAAGCGAGGTCATGGCGATACTCGCAGTGGCCACCGACCTGAAAGACCTGCGTGAGCGCATAGCTAAAATCGTTGTTGCTTATGACAATAAGGGCAACGAAGTTACAGCAGCCGACCTTGAGGTTGACGGTGCCATGGCCGCCTGGATGGTTGATGCAATAAACCCAAACTTGTTGCAGACCATCGAAGGCCAACCCGTATTTGTACATGCCGGGCCCTTCGCCAATATCGCAATCGGCCAAAGCTCAATTATCGCCGACATGATCGGGACCAAGCTGGGCGATTACCACGTGACAGAGAGCGGCTTCGGAGCGGATATCGGCTTCGAGAAGTTCTGGAACTTGAAGAGCCGGATGTCCGGCATCGAGCCCGATGCAATCGTCGTGGTCGCTACTATCCGCGCACTGAAGATGCACGGTGGCGGCCCAACCGTGAAGCCCGGCATACCGCTGGCAGAGGAATATACCAGTGAGAACCTCGCGTTGGTCGAAAAGGGCTGCGAAAATCTTATAGCCCATATTGAAACGGTAAAGAAGAGCGGCGTCACGCCGGTCGTTTGTGTCAACGGCTTCTACACCGACACTAAGGACGAAATAGCACTCGTACGTAAGATAGCAGAGGAAAATGGAACACTGGCCGCATTTTCGCAACACTGGCTCAAGGGCGGCGAAGGCGCAATCGAGCTGGCCGAAGCGGTTGTTGATGCATGTGAGCAACCGAATGACTTCAAGTTCCTCTACGAATTGGAAACACCGCTTAGAGAGCGAATCGAACTGATCGCCAAAGAGGTTTACGGCGCCGATGGCGTGACATATTCCGACGAAGCTCTGGAAAAGGCCAAAGCGTTGGAGGCCGATCCGGTAAGCAAGACTTTAGGAACCTGTATGGTCAAAACGCACCTGAGTCTGTCGCACGATCCCGACCTGAAGAACAGACCGCGCGGCTGGCAGCTTCCGATTCGCGACATTCTCGTGTACAAAGGCGCCGGCTTTATTGTCCCGGTTGCGGGAACGATCAAACTCATGCCGGGCACTGCGTCGAATCCCGCGTTCCGCCGTATCGACGTGGACGTGGAAACTGGAAAAGTACAGGGCCTGTTCTAAAAAGGGCGCAAATTTCACGTTTTTGATAAAATTGAGCTGAAAAGTGCGTTAGATTTTCATGGAGTAACCGATGACAGCACAAATTATAGATGGAAAACAAGTGGCCGCGGATATGCGGGCGGAATTAAAAGTTGAAGTAGCCAACCTCAAAGAACAGGGCATTGTGCCGGGATTGGCAGTTGTTTTAGTGGGTGAAGACCCAGCTTCGAAGTCTTATGTGATGGCCAAAGAACGTGCCTGCGAAGATATGGGGATTTTTTCCGACGATAACCGCCTGGACGCTGATACTTCGCAAAAGAAATTGATGGCGTTGGTCGAGAAGCTAAACAACGACCCGAAGATCAATGGGATTCTCGTTCAGTTGCCTCTGCCCAAAGGTCTTAACGAGGCGGAAGTCCTCATGGCGATTGACCCCGCCAAAGACGTCGACGGATTTCATCCTGTGAACGTAGGCAAAATGGTTGTAGGCGAGAAGGCATTTTTGCCCTGCACACCGCACGGCATTCTCCAACTATTGATGCGAAGCGGTGTTACTATTAAGGGTGCCGAGGTGGTAATCGTCGGACGAAGCAACATAGTGGGCAAGCCCCTGGCGAACATGCTCATCCAGAAAAATCCCACAGGAAATGCCACTGTAACCATTTGCCATACCCGCACTAAATATCTTAGTTATCACACGAAACGAGCTGACATTGTCATCGCCGCCGCTGGCCGACCAAATACCATTACCGCAGATATGATAAAAGAAGGTGTGGTTGTTATTGACGTGGGCGTTAACCGTGTGGAAGACGCAACAAAGAAAAAAGGTTATCGTCTCGTTGGCGATGTGGATTTTGAAGCGGTGAAAGAAAAAGCCAGCTTGATTACTCCGGTGCCGGGCGGTGTTGGCCCGATGACAATAACCATGCTTCTTTACAATACGGTTGAATCAGCCAAAAGGGCCGCTGGTCTTGGAGCAAAATAATGATTGTCGTTGAACAAAAACTTTTAAGGAATAAGATGTTAATAACTTCAAGGAGAAAATGATAGGGGGAAAAGAGTTTGTCATTACCTGTGAATTTGTTCATGGGCGTGGGTGCGCAGGAGGAGGCATCGAAGAAACAATATAATTTGGCAAAAAGTCGTATCTTCCAATTTACCAATCCATGCCATCAGTATTACTGATAATCCTGGAGGGAATCCGGCTATCAGTCCTGATGTCCTCGGGAAAGAGATTCACGCAATGGGCCTCGAGGCCTTGATTCATTTTGCCTGTACCGATTGCAATAGAAATATGATTTAGTCAAGGGCTTACGCCCTGGCCAGAGATAACGTGAAGAACCTATTAGTTGTTACGGGTGATTATCCTGTGAGTGGTTATGAGGGGATGGCCAAACCGATCTTTGATCTCGACTCGGTACAGACGATCCGCTATCTGAAAGAAATGAATGAATGCTTGGAAATTCCCGGCAGAAAGAAAGGGACTTTCACCAAGCTTCCTGAAACGGACTTCTTCGTTGGATGTGTTGTTTCACCATTTAAAAAAACTGAAGCTGAGTTATTGACCCAGTTTTTCAAGTTGGAGAAGAAGGTTCTGGCCGGGTCTGATTTCATTATTCCACAACTTGGGTATGATGTGAGGAAATTCGCTGAGGCGTTGAAATATTTGAAGTATATAAACATAAACTTGCCAATCTTGGGGAATGTTTATGTCCTTAATAAAGCTGTAGCTGGTTTTATGAATAGAGGAAATGTCCCTGGTTGTGTGTTGACTGATGAGCTGTTGGCTAAAATTGAAGATGAAGCAAATGGCTCTGATAAGGGTAAGAATGCACGGCTGGAAAGGGCCGCGCAGCTTATGGCGATATTTAAGGGATTTAAGTTTAATGGAGTCCATATCGGTGGATTTGGCCTTAAGATCGAGTATTTTGAATATCTTATTAAGCGATCTGAACAAATAGGAGATAATTTGCTAGAATATGTCTCAAATTTCCATTATAACCAGGAAAATGAATACTATTATTTTCCTGATGACCCTGAATTTACATTTGCGGAAGAAAAAATTGTACCAGTGCAAGCATCCAAAAAGCCTAAAAAGTCTTTGCATTTCCAGATGGGCAGAGCCTTCCACCGCTTTATTCTTACTGAAGGAAAGTTTGGATGCAATCTCGCCAAGAAGATTTATCGCTTGCTTGAAAAGTGGAAATTTGCCGGGACGTTATGCTACTTTTTTGAGAGACAAATTAAAAGGCTCTTTTTCAATTGCCAGGATTGTGGAGACTGTGCCCTTTTTGATTTAGCCTATTTGTGTCCCATGTCAAAATGTGCTAAGCTTCAAAGAAATGGCCCTTGTGGCGGCAGTCAAAACGGCATGTGCGAGGCTGAGATACGAAAAGGTGCTTATGGACTTTAGCTTATGAGCGTTTCTCTTCCATCAACAATCTTGATTGTCTCCACAAAGAATATGTTCCTCCCGTAAATTATTCTTTGTCGAAGACTTCTTCCTGGGCGAATTTTTCTATGGGAAGAGACCACTCCAAGTTAAAACAATAGCAAGCGTGGCTTCTTCGCAAAAAGCCACGTAGTAATAACCTGCCATCCTGACTGTGTTGGCAATCTTTACTCACGATTTCCTCAAACATATAGAGAGAACGACAATCCTCGCCCACATCATCGATATAATGCCGACAGATGGTTCCGATCCTGTGGATTTTGGAATTGGGTTTGAATTGGCCCCGTCCTGAGCCGGGTCGAAGGATTTGTTTTCCCGCACTCCAAAATTGGAAAAATTTCATATTATGTTTATGTCAAAGAGCCTACGTTAATTTACTAATCACCAATGTGGCTATCGAAAACCGCGGACAGTGCCCGCGCCCGCCTGCAGGCTGTCGGGCAGGGCTAACAAATTGTTATGCCGTCCTCTGCCATCTGTCTTCCGTCGTCCGTTAAAATTGGCTTTGAATTGGCTTTGTTTTTTCGCCGCCTCGGCCCACTAAAATCTCCGTAAACCATTGTTA
>CAZQXE010000234.1:0-4926 GCA_964597115.1 uncultured Pirellulales bacterium
AAACAGTGTGAACATTTGAGTACCAGGAAAAGTGATGAAATGCGAGAGATGGGACGTTTAAAATACGTATTTTTTACAGAAGATTACTGTCAATTTTATAAGGGCGGAAAAATGGAGGAAACAAAAAATCATCGTATAAAGAGAATTATCGTTATATTAATCCCTGTGTTATTTTTCACGGCGCGTTTTGTTTGGGCGGGTTCCGATACCGTTAGAATTTCCGGTACTCTCCTTTATAATGGGGCACCCATGTCGGACATAACCACTGTTGAACCGATTTTTTTCTGTAATGATGTTAATGACAGTGGAAAACCTCCTGACGTAACAATGACATACGACAATACAACCGGTTCATTTACTATTGCGGGATTACCGCTGCATAATCTTGTATTGTTCTTTATTTTCCATATTCAGGGTGAGAAATCGACACTACCCGGCAATTATAGAATATTTATTCGTGTGGATGTTAACAATTTGAGCAGATGGGATAAATCGCATTTTGATGTGAATATGGAATATATCATTCATATGATAACTCCATGGAATAATAGTAACGTAGACTTTTACGGTTTTCCCGACGATCCCTATCCGGTTCATTCTAATCCTCTCGTTTTTATATGGGAACGGGTTCCTGGGGCGGAACGATATGAATTCCGATTTAATAAACATCGAGACCCTGACCATCCCGACGGTTATGGCTTTGTAAGTAGGAATGTAGATACCATGTTGGATGAGAATTATTATGCCATCGAATTACCTTATTCCGAATATCAGGAACACTATGAGGCGACGATATTTGCATATAACGGATTCGGAGAAAAAATCGGCAAATTTATGACCACGTACGAGAATGGCTACGGTTGGGACTACAGGTTCAAAGTTCCGAACAATTCTGCCGGAGATTTCAACGGAGATTACTGTGTCGACTTCGTTGATTTTGCAATTATGGCCAACTCTTGGCGGACGGATTATTCATTGGTGGATATAGCCCCGGCACCTACAGGTGATGGAAAAGTCAACGAGCTGGACTTGATTGTCCTCTGCAATAATTGGCTGTTAGGCAGATAGCTTTATTGCGAATCTTATTTTCGAATAAAAATGGCAGTCGGTATTATTCTTGCGGCTTTTTTATTCCGATATGCAGGAGTTGTACTTGCCTGTAAATGTCACGTTTATATAACGCCTTCCTGTACGAGCTTGGCTTTCTTTTCTATGATGAGTAGTTCTTTGAGCTGCTTTTCCAATTTTGCGTTCGGGACTTTAATAAAGAGGCCGAACAAGGCTATGAAATTTGCTATAAACGAAACGGTGAATCCGCCGGAGAAAATGTTCTTCCATAAAGTGGCCTTGTCACTATTATCAGCGACCTTCTCGAAATTATTGTTCAGTTTGTTTACAATGGCGGCCTGGGAGGCCTGAAACTCGTCAATCGTTTTTGTAAATCCGTATGCTATATCGAGCCTTTCTCTTAAATTTTCCAGTTCCGAGCGGTCGATACCGGAGCCCTGGCTGCTTGCTACATTTTCAAGTTCCTGCTTTACGGCATCTATTTCATCGGGATTAACCTGCTGTTTTGCTAAAAGCCGGTCTATCTGTTCTTTAACTTGACGAAGTGGCGATGCGGATCGGCCTGCGGGCGCCTCGATTTTGTCTCGTGTATCGATAAGTATTTTTCTTTGTATATGGCGTGATTCTTCCGGCACACTGCTGATTTGCATTTGGGCCTGTTTCATTAAGTCATCCTGGGTTTTGCGAAATTCGCCGCTCATTGCCTTACAAGGCTGTCGGCTGAAGGCAAAGAAGATGCAGATGCAAAATAACGGTAATTTTAAGTGCGATTTGAGGTTCATGGTCGATTCCTTTCAATTGTTTTGGTCTTTATCGTCTGGGATTATCGGTTATTCCCGCGGCCGGATTTAGTATTCAGCGCAATTTTTTATGATTTTGACATAAAGATTTCAGTATAAATAGCCACAGAGTTCACAGGACAAAAGGTGCGAGATTTAATATCCTACGCGATACGTCCCGCAAGGGACGTCCCAAGGAGATGCAGCACGCGGAACGCAGCACGAGATAGTGGTAAGTCTCTGAGATTTTTCTGGAATTTCGTTTATGCCGAACGTTTCGAGACGTATAATATGTTTACATATAATTGAATAGAATCACACTTAATCTCATATCAATTAATGAATATCCAATATCGAACAAGGAATGTCGAATGTCGAACGATGTTACAGATACAGGCTTACGCAATTTAAGTCTATTTTGTTTAATCCGCGTCAATCCGCGCAATCAGCGGTTAAAAAACCGTCAGAAAACACCGGACAAGTTAAAGAGTATAATTCACCCTTTTTATGCAAAACGAACCCAATTTCCAGAATGGCCAAATGAACGTAAGCTCTTTTGTAAAAAGTAAATACGAGAAATTTTTCGATTTCGGGGTCGATGAAAACGAACCCAAACGAAGCCAAAACGAAGCCAATTTATTTCGTAGTGAGTACTGCGTTATGCGTGAGCCTTGCCATCCCCAAGGGATATTGCGAAAAGGAATTTGAAAAAACAAAGCCAATTTGCCGGATGTTCAAATGAACATAAAGATATTAATTACAAGTAATTACAGCAATTTTCGGTCTTCGAGCTGGCGAGAAAACAAAGCCAAACAAAGCCAATTTCGAATCGGAAGGCAGATGGCGGAGGACAGAGGGCGGAGAACGTAAATGGTTCAAATATACGGAAAAATTTGCATTTTTATCGCGGATAAGTTATATTTTCGAGTTCTCGTTATTGGTGAAAATCAGGAAATTTTAGTGGAGAATGAAGTAAATGGCAGGTGCCCCGAAAGCAAATGCAGTAGTCGGACAATCAGGTGGGCCGACCGGCGTAATTAACGCCTCTTTAGTCGGCGTAATCGAAGAAGCGAAAAAACACCCCGAAATAGAGAATATCTACGGTTCAATCCATGCCGTAGCAGGTATGGTCAAGGATGAATTTATAGATTTGGGCAAGCTCTCGGCTGAAGTGCTCGAAGGGGTGGCGGCTTCACCATCTTCGGCGATTGGCACCAGCAGGGACAAGCCGGACGAAGAATATTGTGCCAAAATCATGGAGGTTTTCAAGAAACGCAATATCCGCTACTTTTTCTATATCGGCGGCAACGATTCGGCCAATACCGCCTACATTCTTAACAATGTAGCCGATGAGGTAGATTTTGATATTCGGGCGTTTCACATTCCCAAGACGGTGGACAATGACCTGTTAGTGACAGACCATTGTCCCGGCTTTGGCACTGCGGCGAAATTCGAGGCATGCGCCCTGATGGGAGACGATTTGGATAACAGGGCACTTCCCGGCGTAAAAATTGACGTAATCATGGGCAGGCACGCCGGTTTTTTAACTGCGGCTTCGGTTTTAGGTAAGCAAAGGGAGGATGATGGGCCGCATTTGGTGTATGTCCCCGAAAGGACCGTTTCGATTGAGAAATTTATTGGAGATATCGAGGGAGTTTTGAGCAGGCTCGGTCGATGCGTCGTTGCCGTCAGCGAAGGAATCTGTGACACCGATGGTGTGGTATGGGCAGAGAAATTAGCTGAACAGCAGGAAGTCGATGCGCACGGCAATATACAATTATCCGGAACCGGTGCTTTAGCAGACTTTTTGGCGGGCCAGGTAAAGAGCAAACTCAAAGTCAAGCGTGTCCGGGCCGATACTTTCGGTTACCTGCAGAGAAGTTTTGCCGGATTACAATCACCGGTTGATGTTGATGAAGCCCGGCGTTGCGGGCGCTATGCGGTTGAATATGCGATGGATCATGATAACGGCTCGGTGGCGATAAGGCGGACCGGCGACGGAGACGACTATGCAGTTGAGCTGTTCCTGACCGAGCTTAAAAACGTGGCGGAAAAAACCAAACCGATGCCCGATGAATTTATCAACGCCGATGGCAATGGCATAACCGAGGCATTTGTAAAGTACGCAATGCCCCTGACCGGCGGACTGCCGAAAACACATTATTTAGGCAATTACCCCAAAATTTGAATTTAAGAATTAAGATTGGGAGAGGTCGCCTCAAATGATAAAGACCAAGATAATCGCGACGCTTGGTCCTTCGTGTGCTCAGACTGAAATCATCAGGGCCTTGATTGATAATGGTGTCGATGTTTTCCGCCTCAACTTCTCCCACGGCACACTCGATGGGCACACTAAACTATTGGAAATGCTGAATGCTGCTCGTGCCTCGCACCATCACACAACCGCTGTGATGGGTGATTTGTGCGGCCCGAAAATCCGTACCAGCCGCATCGAACCGGAAGGACAAATGCTAAATGTCGGCGGTAAGGTCAGCATTGTACCCGGAAATGAAGTGGGAACAGCAAGCTGTTTCGGCACAAATTATGAACGTTTCAATAAGGATGTGAGTATCGGTCACCGCATTTTCATTGATGACGGCCAGATTACTCTGAGGGTCGTTTGTCAAAGTGACGAAGAGACAGTATGTGAGGTTCTTGACGGTGGGCCTTTGTACAGCCGAAAGGGCATCAATCTGCCCGATACTCATGTTAGCATACCTTCAATCACCGAGTTTGACTGGGAATGTGTCAACTGGGCTATTGAGCAGGATTTGGATTTTCTTGCGCTGAGCTTCGTGCGAACAGCCGACGATGTGAAACAATTGAAAGACTATATTCACAAAGCTTCGGCAAATATCAAGATTGTTCCCAAGATTGAGACTCCGCAGGCGCTAAATCATTTAGAGGATATTGTACTGGCCGGTGACGCTGCATTGGTTGCCCGCGGAGACCTCGGTGTTGAGATGGACCTTGCTGAAGTGCCGCTGATTCAAAAAAGGATAACTCATATGTGCCGGGATTTCGGCAAGCCCGTTATAGTTGCCACACAAATGCTGCAAAGCATGATTCAAAGTCCCAC
>CAZQXE010000235.1:0-4893 GCA_964597115.1 uncultured Pirellulales bacterium
CAAACGTTTGACGACGTCATCGGCCAGGATCCTATCGGCCAGACGTTTAAAAATGCGATAAAAACCGACAGGGTCGCACACGCCTACCTTTTTACAGGCACCCGCGGCGTCGGCAAGACCACTATGGCACGAGTGCTGGCAAAAGCCCTCAACTGCCTTGCGGTCGACGCCCCCACTATCGAACCGTGCTGCAAGTGTGATAGCTGCCTTGCGGTGAACCTCGGTGAGGACATCGACGTTATCGAGATTGACGGTGCAACGAATAACGGAGTAGAACAGGTTCGTGAGCTGCGACAAAATGCTATCTATCGACCTGCACGCGCGCGATTCAAAATCTATATTATTGATGAAGTCCACATGCTCACCATCCCGGCATTTAACGCCCTGCTGAAAATACTGGAAGAGCCACCCAGCCACGTAAAGTTCATCTTTGCCACTACTGAGCCGAATAAGGTCATCGCGACAATCCAATCCAGGTGCCAGAGATTCGATTTTAAAAATATCGGGCCGGCCAAAATAGCTGAGCAGCTAAAATCCATACTCGGACAGGAAAAGATAAAGTACGAAGATGATTTGATCCTGCCTTTGGCGAAAATGGCAAACGGCTCAATGAGAGACGGCCTGAGCCTGTTGGACAGATTGATAAGCACCGGCGTCGAGCCGTTAAGCGCATCGCTGCTCGAGGAATTTTTAGGCTGTCCCAACAGCGAGAAAATCTGGAACCTTATCGAGCAGATTGGTCTTAGTGAGGATGCCGGTACGCTGGCTGCGATAGAAGAGCTTATCAGCACCGGCATAAACGAGGTACAAATTGTCGATGCGCTTATCGACTATATGCGGGACTTGATGGTGGTTAAATCCACAGGAGCCAAAAGCGAGCTTTTAATTTTAACCGACCAGCAGCGAAAGCGTGCCGAAGAATTGGCGGAAAAATTCGATATCGCAGGACTTGTTTATAATATCGCAACGCTTGAAAAACTGCGATGGACGGTTAAGAACAGCGACACAAGCAGGGCGCTGCTGGAAGCATCTTTACTGCGGTTCGCCTTGAGCGAACATTTTCTCAACATCGATGAGCTTCTTTCACAAATGAATTCCGGTTCATCTACTACAGTTAAAAAAAAAGTCCCGCCCGCGGTAAATAGCCCGTCTATCAGAGAATCACAAACCACGAATTACAAACCGCAGCGTACGATCCAGGAATATCGAACATCGAGCAATGAGCAAAAGCAGCCGGAACCTGTTCGTAAGCGACAAAGAACCAGCGGCAAAAAAAGAAACGAAATAATTAACGATCCAGCCGTTAAAACCGTCATTTTGGGCCTTGACGCCACAATTACCGGTGTCGAAGAAAACCCGACAAATTGATTATTGATTAATGACAACAGAATATTCAATTCCAACGAATCGGGATTGGTAACGACCTGAGAGTGATTATGAGCAGTGCATATACAGAGAGTTTGAATAAGTTGATTGAGGAGTTTGGCAAGCTTCCTGGTGTGGGGCCTAAGACGGCGGAGAGGCTGGCTTTTTATATATTAAAGGCCAGAGCTGATGAAGCTATGGCTCTTGCCAAGGCTATCGAGGATGTGAAGAACAAGATAAAGCGCTGTGAAATCTGCTACAACCTTGCAGAACAAGCAGTTTGCCAAATCTGCACGGACGAGCGGCGAGACAAAAGCTTGATTTGCGTAGTCGAGCAGCCCAAAGATGTCATAAGTCTTGAAAAAACCGGCACTTGCAAATGGGTCTACCACGTTCTCGGTGGTCATATCGCACCGCTTGAAGGAATCGAGCCGGGTGATCTGACTATCGAACAGCTCATCAGGAGGGTGCGTGAAGATAATGCCAGAGAGGTGATAATGGCAACAAATCCTAATATGGCGGGCGACGGTACTACGCTTTACATAAGCTCGCTGCTAAGAAACACCGGCGTTAAAATCACTCGGCTGGCAAGAGGGCTTCCCACCGGCAGCACTATCGAGTACGCAAGCGGTAAAATGCTTACAGATGCGATAATCGGCAGGCAGCAATTAGAATAATTTTTTGCTTCTACTTACAAAGTTTCTCAATTGCCGCCCAAATCTTGACGAAATCATCTTTTGCATCTATGATGTATATTATACAGGAGCAACAGGTCAGAATTCAGAATTAAAGAATCATTCAAGGTGTTCTTATGAAGCTGGAGATGAGAGGACAGATGCGGATGGAGCAGAGAATGAAGCTCGCTCCGCACATGATACAATCGATGGAGATTCTCCAGCTCCCGATCCTTGCCCTTCAGGAAAGAATAGAACAAGAGCTTAACAGCAATCCCATTCTGGAAATGGCCGAGCCCGACAATATCGAAGATACCGATTCCGTTCAGGAGCAAACTCAGGAAGATTTTGACGAAGAAGACCTGGTTGTCGGCACGGACAACAACAAAGCCGATGATTTTGAACGACTTGAAAATATGGGGGATGGTTTTAAGGACTTTCTTAACGAATCTGGCTCATTCAGGATTGTCAAACACGCTAATGAGCCGGACAAAAAGCTCGAAGCGATGAAAAACACGGCTGCTCCGTCTCAATCACTGCACGAATATTTAACCGAGCAATGGGGCCTGGTAGATGCAAAGGACTCCGTAAAAAAAGCCGGCAACACGATAATAGATTATATCGACGACAGAGGCTATCTTTCCGTAAGGCTGGAGCAGTTGCATAACAAAGACAAGGGCGATTTCACAATCGACGATTTGAACGAAGCATTAGAACTTGTTCAGAAACTGGAACCAGCAGGCGTAGGTGCACGGGACATGAGAGAGTGTTTGCTGATCCAGGCGGCCCAAAGTAATGAAGATATGAGTTTTGAGTCTCGTCTAATCTCCGATCATATGGACGAGCTGCTTGAAAATCACCTGCCGGACATCGCGAAAAAGATGAATTGCAGCATCGAGATGATTAATCAAGCCATTGAGCATTTGAGCAAGCTTGACACCTCGCCGGGTCTGCAAATCGGTCGAAACCAAAATCACCCTATAACTCCGGATGTAATCGTCGAATCATCAGACAACGTAAACGAATATTTCGTACGATTGACTGATTCTTATCTGCCGCGATTGAGAGTAAACGACTACTATTCGAAGATGGCAAAGGATTCGGCATCTAGTGAGAAAACACAAAAGTTTCTACAGGACAATCTGCGTTCCGCCCATTGGATTATGGACGCAATAGAGCAGCGGAACAATACGCTGCTGAAAGTGACGAAAGCTGTCGTGAAACATCAGGAGGATTTTTTCGAGAAGGGCCAGCTTCATCTTCGACCGCTGCCGATGTCAAAAATCGCAGAGGAAGTAGGGGTGCATCTGGCTACGGTTTCGCGAGCTGTTTCCGGTAAGTACATCCAGTGCGTCTGGGGGATACTACCGCTGCGGAAGTTCTTTTGCGGCGGCAGACAGGATGTTAACGGCCAGGAACGTAGCTGGGAAGCTATAAGGGCAAAGCTGCAGCAGATTATCGATAAAGAGGACAAAACCAAGCCGTTAAGTGACGACCAGATACGAAAGAAACTGGCAAAGGCCGGCATCGAAAATCTGGCCAGACGCACCGTCGCGAAATACCGCAAGCTCTTAAACATCCCCGCCGCAAGATTCAGAAAAAAATATTAACTGCAATACCAACCCACGAACACCTACCCGACCGAAACGACATCACCTTTTACTCGCTTTAGAACTTGATAAATCTCTTATTGCGTTTGCATTGATTCTTCCGTAAGAAGAATGTTTACGATACTATCCGAAATGGCAAAACACCATTTCACTTTCAGCCCTTCACTCGTTTCTTCAGGGAACCACTCACACCAAAAGCACAACGCTATAGCACTTTCCTCATTCCTAATAAGCAATCCCCAACCTACCATGTTATACGGAGGACGACCGGGACGTATCCAGGCACAGCTTCCACCTTTGCCCCCACTCTTGAAATCCACCGGCGTGGCATTGGGAGCGAATTTCTTGGGATTCCTGTCAAACACACCAAGCACTTGTGTGCTCACGCTTTGATTTATCAATTTACCGGAATTCAATAACTCGAAATACTGTACAATGCCCCGAGCCGTTCCATGTTGTGGCAGCAGATTATCAAGTGCACAAAGCCTGGTTTTACCATACACTCTCTTATCGAGGACCGTTCCAAAGACCCCAGGCTCGGGTAAAATTTTATCGCTAAGACCAGTAATTCCCAGCTCGCCTGGCAGAGCATTAACTCTATCCCAGCCCACGTGTACTGCCAAAGCTGTGGTGGCCTCATTGTCACTTATCCCAATCATCTTGTCGATCGCTTCTGAGATTGTACAACTTTCCTCTTGGTCTTTTCGCCGAATAACTATGGACTCGGATAGCTCAAAGGCTCCCTCATCGGCCTGTCGCATTACTTCAAGCAACACAAATATTTTCACTATGCTGGCAAGACACGCAGGCTGGTCCGGCCTACGCTCAACTGTTTCACCGGTTTTCAGATTTTTACCAAAGAATCCTACTTCTGCCGGACATTGCTTAACCAAGGCAATTAACTGCTCCCGGGTCTTGACAGCCTGCAATTCAGGATGCCGTTGAACATCAGGAGGAATATGTAGCCATTGTCCTTCCCGCACCTGAGCAGTGTTTCGCTCTCCATCGATGGCGTATTCAATCCTCAAAGTTTTGACTTTACCGAAGACCGGATCGCCGGCAATATCATTGGACACTTTAATTGAAATTGCGTTGTCACGGATTTTTTCTCTGATTTGTCTTGAGACGTCTCTCCACCTGTCATCGGTGCCATACTGTGCCGAAATTATATACAGACCCTCCGCAGGAATATTCGGCGAGACAGGAATCCGCCGTTCGAAATCGACATTTCCTGAGTCTTTATT
>CAZQXE010000236.1:0-4883 GCA_964597115.1 uncultured Pirellulales bacterium
TTTCGCGATGAAGACCCGCGTGCCGACAGGCAGGCGGAGTTCACACAAATCGATGTCGAGATGAGCTTTGTTGATACCGACGATGTTATTGCCGTTCACCAGGACATGGTGGCACAAGTATGGAAGCGGATACTGGATGTGGATGTTCCTCTGCCGATGCGGCGAATGTCTTATGCGGAGGCGATGGCTGATTACGGCACCGACAGGCCGGACCTGCGGTTCGATATGAAGCTCAAGGATATTTCCGACCTGGCGAAACAAAGTACTTTCAAGGTCTTCACTTCGACCATAGAAAATGGCGGCATCGTCAAGGGCCTTTGTGCTCCCGGCGGCGAAAAATATTCCAGAAGCGATATCGAAAAAACGCTCACAAGTTTCGTCGGCGATTACGGAGCCAAAGGATTGGCCTGGACCAGGGTGACTACTGAAGATGGAAAGCTTACATTTTTGGGTGGCTCTGCCAAGTTCTTCAGCCCGGATTTACAGCAACAATTAATCGAACGCTTCGCAGCTCAAAACGGCGACTTACTTTTGTTTGTAGCTGATATGGAAGATGCTGCCAACAAGGCCCTTGCTCCGTTACGATGCAAACTTGCCCGCGACCTGAAGCTTTATGAGGAAGGGCATTTTGATTTTGTATGGGTCGTGGACTTTCCGCTGTTCGAGTGGAACGAAGGCGAAAAGCGTTTTGATTCGCTGCACCATCCGTTCACGAGTCCGGTTGAAGAAGATTTGCCGAAGCTCGAAACCGATCCTGGCAATATCCGTTCGCAGGCTTACGATATCGTCGTCAACGGTTCTGAGATTGGCGGCGGGAGTATTCGTATCCATAATCCAAAAGTTCAACAAAAGGTATTTGACATTCTGGGTATCTCAAGACAGCAGGCACAAAATAGATTCGGTTTCTTTTTGAAGGCCCTGGAATACGGTGCTCCGCCGCACGGAGGAATAGCCTTCGGTCTCGACAGGATGGTTATGTTGCTCACGGGCACGGACAATATCCGGGACGTCATTGCTTTTCCGAAGACCCAGCGGGGGCAGTGCCTGTTAACCGATGCGCCGAGCGAGGTGGATCAGAAACAGCTCGACGAACTTAATCTGCGAATGCAAAGGCACTCACGCGCAATCGAGCAGGAAACCGCTGAGTAACAGTGACAGGCTTTGCAGCAGCAACGTAAAACAGAACGCTCCAATGTTAAATTATTTTTCGGGAGGGCTAAAAAATGACAGAACTCCTGCTTAACTGGAAAACAGCATCCCTGCTCGTGGGTTTACCCATTCTTTTGGGCCTTATAGGTCACTTTCTAATTTTCAGAATTATCTGCAAAATCGTCGAGCGTACGGGCAGCGTTGTAGACGACTCGTTCGTCAGGCATTGTTACCGGCCGTTGCAGTGGACGGTAGTTCTGTTTTTTATTCGTTTGACGATTCCGACTGTTTTGCCGGCAGAAAACCTTGCTATTGTGAATCATTATCTCGGCCTGCTGTTAATAGTATTCGTATCGTGGCTATTAATAAAGACGGTGTATGTTTTGGAAGACTATGTTGTCGGCCGTTTTGAAATCGGCGTAAAAGACAATCTAAAGGCCCGGAAAATACACACACAGTTCAGGGTTCTTAAGCGGATTGTAGTTGTCTTAGTTGGTATAATTGCATTGGCCACAATGCTGATGACATTCCCCAGAATCCGTCAACTCGGAACAACTATTTTAGCTTCTGCGGGTATTATCGGGATAGTTGTGGGTATGGCTGCTCAGCGAACCATCGGGACATTTATCGCAGGCCTGCAGATTGCTTTTACCCAGCCAATTCGTGTCGATGATGTGGTTATCGTCGAAAATGAGTGGGGACGAATCGAAGAAATTACATTGACGTATGTTGTAGTTAAAATTTGGGACCTCAGGCGTCTGATTGTTCCGATCACTTATTTTATTGAAAAGCCATTTCAAAACTGGACGCGAGTCACCGCCGATATCCTGGGCTCTGTATTTATTTATGTTGACCACACAGTTCCTATTGGCGCCGTTAGGGAAGAGCTTCATAATATTTTGAAGCAGTCGGAGCTTTGGGACCAAAAAGTATGTGTCCTGCAGGTAACTAACACATCTGAGCGTACAATCGAGTTAAGAGCTTTAGTCAGCGCCGTCGACGCATCGACTGCCTGGTCTTTGCGTTGCGAAGTTCGGGAAAAGCTCGTTGATTTTATTCGTGAGAATTATCCCGAGGCTTTGCCGAAGCTAAGAACGGAACTTGAAGCAAAGCAGTTCAATCAAGTGAATCACAAAACAAATAAGAGTACAGGTAGTAAAATCGCCCAAGGTCAAAAATAAATGTTACGGCCATAAAATTCGTGAAGATTGACTTTAAGAAAATTTGGAAAAGGTTTTTAAAGCTTGTACGGTTTTGGCCGTTGTCGCTGGCGAAGAAAGTGCAGGTGACTTTTGGGGCGGCGGTTATACTTGTCCTGGCGCTGGCACTTTCGATTCCTTATATCTGGATGGGCCAGTTGACAAAGAAGAACCTGCTCGACGCCGGGCGGGCAAGGTCACAGACACTGCTTGACCGGCACTTCCAGTTGGAGAATACGGGCCAGACCCTTCCGCCGCTCGACAGAACAGGACAGGTGATGGATGTAAATAAACCTGATATCCGTTGGGTTTCATTTACCGAAGAGGGTAGAAAAACGATATTGCAATTGCCCGAAGATTTAAGGGATATGGTCGGTACTCTAAGAGCCGACCGTGACATGGACGAAGATATCCTTCTGGCGAAAAAGGAAGGGCCTCTGGAAAGCAGCTACGTGCGAATCTTCAGGGCGACCGGTCGTTGCATAAGCTGCCATAATCCGGAGGGTTCCGCCAGTGCATTAGCTCTAAACAGACCACTGGGTGCGGTTATTATTCAATACCGAGATATTGGGGGTGAAGTCAGCCAAACTGCTTTTATGAATCTGATTTGGATTATCATTGCCGGCCTGATCGGCGGAACCGGTGCAATCGTAACTTTTTATACGATAACTCAACGCCTGATTCTGCGACCGATACGGCAGCTGCGGGCACTTGCAAATAACGTCGCTGAGGGAAATCTCGAAATAAGAAGCTCGATAGCTACACGAGATGAATACGAAAGGCTTGCAAAAGCATTCAACCACATGCTCGATGCACTGCAGGCGACACAGGAAAAGCTCCGGCAGGCAAACAAACAGCTCGATGCCAAAATAGCGGAGCTTTCCGAGCGGAATATCGATCTGTTTAAGGCCAATAAAGTCAAAGGCGAGTTCCTGGCCAACATCTCCCACGAGTTTAGAACGCCCTTGAATGCGATTCTGGGCTTCGCTCAGGTCTTACGGGAAAGACCTCATCTTCTTAAGAAAGAAAAGGCACAAAGGTACGCCGAGAATATTATGACCAGCGGGAACAGCCTTTTGAATATGATAAACGACCTGCTGGATCTGGCGAAAACCCAGGCGGGCAAGATGGAGCTCCATATTGAAAAAACCTCTGTAGCCGATTTGCTGGAAGCTCTTTTATCCCAGTTCTCACTGCTGACGAAGAAAAAGAAGATAAAAGTTAAATTGTTGCTCGATTTCGATTTGCCCCTTCTTGTCACCGATGTCGGGAAGGTTCGTCAGATATTGTACAATTTTTTGAGTAACGCGGTTAAGTTTACGCCCTCGCAGGGCCGGATTGAGATTGAAGCCCGATTTCCGTCACCCGGTGCAAAGGACACGGGGCCAGAGTCGCGAATGATCCGGATTGCAGTGACTGATACCGGCTGTGGCATAGCCAAGTCCGACGAGGACAAAATATTCGAAAAGTTTCGGCAGGCTGACGGCTCTATAATCCGTGAATCGACCGGCAGTGGGCTTGGGCTTGCCATCAGCAAGGAATTAGCCGCAATGCTTGCCGGCAGTATCGGCCTTCAAAGTCCTCCAAAGGGAAGGAGCGAAGGTTCATCGTTCTGGCTTGATATTCCGGTGACACTTACAAAAGAAGATCGCGAGACACAGAACAAAGAATCCGAATCTCGAAATGTAAAGCAAGATGTCAATGAATAAAAGTTTGGATATAAGGGGAAAATAATGCGTTTGGCACATTTATTTTCGCTGTTCCTTTTGCTCGTAAGTGTTGGTTCCGGCGGCGCAACTGAAATCGGGAAGACTCATCCGTTTTCTGTTCACGATATGCTGGTGATGGATCGGCTCTCCGACCCGCAGGTTTCGCCGGACGGTCACTGGATCGCCTTCGTTCTGCGCAAGACCGACCTCGACGCAAATAAGGGACGAACAGACCTATGGCTGGTTGGCACGGACGGAAAGAATCTTCGCCGTTTGACGTCGCATCAAGCCGGTGACTTTAATCCTCGCTGGGCACCTGATAGCAAATCGCTCTACTTTCTATCCGCACGCTCGGATTCTTTGCAAGTCTGGCGTATTCGGATTGACGGGGGAGAAGCGGAACAGATTACAGATGAGCCGCTTGATGTGGGAAATCTGATTGTCTCACCCGACGGAAAACAGATCGCTTTTACAATGGAAGTCTTTCCGGATTGCAACACACCAGCCGAGACAAAGAGCAGGCTTGATAAGATCAAGCAAAGCAAAGCGACCGGATGGATTTATAGTCGAATATTCATCCGGCACTGGGACACCTGGAAGGATGGCCGACGCTCACATTTGTTCGTGATGCCGGTCGATGGCGGCGACGCCGTGGATGTAATGAAAGGTATGGATGCTGACACGCCTTCTAAACCTTTTGGCGGACCGGAAGAGATTACATTTACTCCGGAGGGTAAGGGAATTGTGTTTTCCGCACGCAATGTCGGCGCTGAAGAGCCCTGGTCAACGGATTTTAATCTTTACCTGGTGCCGGTTGACGGTTCTC